>NZ_JBFUDZ010000001.1:0-501056 GCF_056404455.1 Mesorhizobium sp. P2_D1 | reverse complement strand
CAGTAGTACTGGACGTCCTCGACATCGAGACAGGGAGGCAGATTGCCGGGCGGTGGGAAGTCCGGCGGGTAGAAGGGGGGCAGATAGCCGCCCGGGATTTCTTCATAATAGCCGGCGCGACCTTCACAGGGATGCCAGACCGCGACGTCGCCGACATGGCCTTCCACTTCGGGATCTTCGAAATAGCCGTCGAAATCGACGAACCAGGAGCCGAAGGGCGGCACGTTGGCCGGTTTGACCAGCTCCCTGGGCGTGATCTGCACGCCGTGCACGGCCAGCGGCCCGCCGGCGGAAAGCTGCTCGGCGAGCGCCGGATTGTCGCGCAGCTTGTCGCCGGTGTTGACCAGCGTCTGCGTGCAGACCGAGGTGTCGAGATTGCCGTCGGCATCATAGCCATATTGCAGATCGAGACCGCCGGCCGACTGCCGGTTGCCTTGCGGGAAGCCGACCGCATATTCCTGCGGCACTTCGACCCAGACCGAGTCCGTCGCCGGATCGTCCGGATTCTCGCGCCAGTAGCGGATGACCTCGCCCTTGCCGGGATCGGCGAACTGACTGTAATCATAGCGGTTTTCGACCGGGCCGCGCTGCGCCAGATACATGAAGCCGCTGTTGTCGAAGGCGATGTCGGTGACGGCGTAGTCCTTGTCGGCCTTGACCGTCAGTTCCCAGCGCGGATCGCCGGCGAAGGTGCCGTCGCGGGCAATGCCGACCGACCAGATTTCCGACTTTTCGCCAACCGAATAATAGAGCCGGCCGCCATGATAGGAGACGCCCCAGACGCGGCGTTCGTCCTGCGTGTAGCCCCAGCTGTCGGGGTCTTCGCTGTCGAAGGCCGCGCCCTGTATGTCCATCACCGAACCATCGTCGGCGACCGGGGCCAGCCCGTGCGCCGGCCGCCCGGCAACGCCATGGTCGAAGCTGTCGATCAGCCTGCCTTCGGCGTCGATGCGATGAATCAGGCCGGTGTCGAGGTCGGAGGCGAAGAACTGGCGGTGGATGGGATCGAAGGTGAGGTTGCCGATGCCGGGACCGCTGTTGGTGTCGATGTCGGCAAATTTGGAGACCTGGCCGGTGATGCCGTCGATCTTCCAGATGGTACCCGGCCCGCCGCCGTTTTCAGTGCCGAACTGGCCATCCATGAAGGTGGCGCCGGCCGCGCCGCGGCGCTGCCGCTCCGGCCTTCCATCGCTATCGGCATCCGGGGTAACGATGCGGATGCCGTGCAGCGAGGTGGCGCCGGCGTAGAGGTTGGGAACGCCCGACGGAACACCGTCGCGCACGCCGTCATCATAGGTGAGGCCGAACACCTGGCCGATCTGTTCGGACGTCACCTCGAAGGGCGGCGGCGTGGAGACGAGCTGGCCGGCGGCCGGCCCGCCGAGATGCGAGACGTCGAACACGCGCAAGGTGGCGCGCGTGGTGTCGATGAAGGTTTCGTCGACCGGATCGACACCGGGCGGCAGGCCCTCGTCGAAATTGGGAATGATGGTGCCGGAAAAACCGGTTACCGCCATCGAGCCGGGATATATGATCTGGGTGTCCTGCGCCCGTGCTGCGTCACCCAGCCAAAGGCCGGCAGTGAGTGCCAGCGCCAGCAATCCGCCCGGATGCATGGCGTGGCGCAGGCCGCTGTTGAGAGAAGACACGAACGTGCCGCGGACGCGAGACATGAAGCTACCCCCGTTAGCCACGGGAGAAACATCCGGCGTTACCGCGCAAACCAGGGCAAGGCGCGGTGGTCCGGCACGTTCTTCCCTGATCGAATTGTCTGCTTTCCTCATCTTGACGATACGCCTGCTCTTACGCAGGGTCAACGGAATCAACCGGAAGCCCAGCGCGTCGACCTCGTCCCGAAGGCGGTGGTCGCGCCGAGTTTCTGTTGTTCCCGGAGACCTCAGAGCCTCTGGGTTAATGGTCATGGGGGCTTCCTTTCCGGGCCGCACAATGCGGCACCTGGACATCAGTCGCGGGCTGAGGTGGAAAGGTTCATGGAAGCCTTGCGCAGAATGCTTGCGCGCGATGCTGCCTGTTCTTATATACGCGCCAAGCCGTTCGGCGCCGGAATGCCGGTTGCCGGAACGGAATTTCTTGTGAACAGGGGCTTTCGTCGGAACGCCTGTACGGGTCCTGAGAGCCTGCTTAGCGGAGAGACTAGAAAAATGGCAAAAGTAATCGGTATCGATCTCGGCACCACCAACTCCTGTATCGCCATCATGGATGGCAAAGAGCCGAAGGTGATCGAGAATGCGGAAGGCGCGCGCACGACGCCTTCCATCGTCGCCTTTAGCGGCGACGGCGAACGTCTCGTCGGCCAGCCGGCCAAGCGCCAGGCGGTCACCAATCCTGAAAACACCATCTTCGCGGTCAAGCGCCTGATCGGCCGCCGCTATGACGATCCGGTGACGGAGAAGGACAAGAAGCTTGTCCCCTACAAGATCGTCAAGGGCGACAATGGCGATGCCTGGGTCGAGGCCGGCGACAAGAAGCAGTCGCCCAGCCAGATCTCGGCCATGATCCTGCAGAAGATGAAGGAAACGGCGGAAGCCTATCTCGGCGAGAAGGTCGAGAAGGCGGTCATCACCGTTCCGGCCTATTTCAACGACGCCCAGCGCCAGGCAACCAAGGACGCCGGCAAGATCGCCGGGCTGGAAGTGCTGCGCATCATCAACGAGCCGACCGCGGCAGCGCTCGCCTACGGCCTCGACAAGAAGGATGGCAAGACCATTGCCGTCTATGACCTTGGCGGCGGCACGTTCGACATTTCGGTGCTCGAGATCGGCGACGGCGTGTTCGAGGTGAAGTCGACCAATGGCGACACCTTCCTCGGCGGCGAGGACTTCGACATGCGCCTGGTCGAGTATCTGGCGGCCGAGTTCAAGAAGGAACAGGGCATCGACCTGAAGAACGACAAGCTGGCCCTGCAGCGCCTCAAGGAGGCGGCTGAAAAGGCCAAGATCGAGCTGTCGTCGACGACGCAGACCGAGATCAACCTGCCTTTCATCACCGCCGATGCGACCGGGCCGAAGCACCTGACGCTGAAGCTGACGCGCGCCAAGTTCGAGCAGCTGGTCGACGACCTCGTCCAGCGTACCATCGACCCTTGCAAGGCGGCGCTCAAGGATGCCGGCCTGAAGGCTGGCGAAATCGACGAAGTCGTCCTGGTCGGCGGCATGACCCGCATGCCCAAGATCCAGGAGATCGTGAAGCAGTTCTTCGGCAAGGAGCCGCACAAGGGCGTCAACCCGGATGAGGTCGTCGCACTCGGCGCCGCCATCCAGGCCGGCGTGCTGCAGGGCGACGTCAAGGACGTGCTGCTGCTCGACGTGACGCCGCTGTCGCTCGGCATCGAGACGCTGGGTGGCGTGTTCACGCGGCTGATCGAGCGCAACACGACTATCCCGACCAAGAAGAGCCAGGTGTTCTCGACGGCCGAGGACAGCCAGTCCGCCGTGACCATCCGCGTCTTCCAAGGCGAGCGTGAAATGGCCGCCGACAACAAGGCGCTTGGCCAGTTCGACCTGGTCGGCATCCCGCCGGCGCCGCGCGGCGTGCCGCAGATCGAGGTCACCTTCGACATCGACGCCAACGGCATCGTCAACGTTTCGGCGAAGGACAAGGGCACCGGCAAGGAGCACCAGATCCGCATCCAGGCATCGGGTGGCCTTTCGGACGCCGACATCGAGAAGATGGTCAAGGACGCCGAGGCCAATGCCGAGAGCGACAAGAAGCGGCGTGCCGTGGTCGAGGCCCGCAACCAGGCCGAGGCGCTGGTGCATTCGTCCGAGAAGTCGCTGAAGGAATATGGCGACAAGGTCTCGGAAGCCGAACGCACGGCGATCGCAGATGCGATCACGGCGCTGAAGGCCGCGGCCGAAGGCGATGACGCGGCCGACATCGAGGCCAAGTCGCAGGCGCTTGCCGAGGCTTCTATGAAGCTTGGCCAGGCCATGTACGAGGCTTCGCAGAAGGAAGCGGCGGAAGCCGACGCCAAGGCGGATGCCGCCAAGGACAGTGACGTGGTCGATGCCGATTTCGAGGAAATCGACGAGGACGACGACAAGAAGAAGTCGGCCTGAACCGTTTGACGGCAAGATAAAGCGAAAAGCCCGGCGCAGGCCGGGCTTTTTTGCAACCCTGGCGGAAAAAATCGCTGAAAAAGACGGACAGAACCGCGCCGGCCCTAGCATCCGGGCAGCACCGCTCCTAAATCGAGACAACGTGCCGGCAAACGACGCAACATATGCATCAAGACGTTGAACATCCGGACTGCGGGAAAAAATGAAAGCTGATTTCTACGAAACGCTGGGTGTCCAAAAAGGCGCCGACGAGAAGGAGCTCAAGAGCGCTTTCCGCAAGCTCGCCATGCAGTTCCATCCCGACCGCAATCCCGGCGATCATTCCTGCGAGCACAAGTTCAAGGAAATCAACGAAGCCTACGAGACGCTGAAGGACCCGCAGAAGCGCGCGGCCTATGACCGTTTCGGCCACGCGGCCTTCGAGCAGGGTGGGATGAATGGCGGCGCGCAAGGCTTTGGTGCCGGCGGCTTCGCCGACATTTTCGAGGATATTTTCGGCGACATGATGGGCGGGCGCCAGCGCCGCTCGTCGGGCGGCCGCGAGCGCGGCGCCGACCTGCGCTACAATATGGAAATCTCGCTGGAGGAAGCCTACGCGGGAAAGACCGCGCAGATTCGCGTGCCAGCATCGATCTCCTGCTCGGAATGCTCGGGCAGCGGCGCCAAGCCGGGCACCCAGCCTGTCACCTGCTCGATGTGCAACGGCCACGGCAAGGTGCGCGCCACGCAAGGCTTTTTCTCCATCGAGCGCACCTGCCCGCAATGCCAGGGCCGCGGCCAGACCATCAAGGATCCGTGCCCGAAATGCGCTGGTCAGGGCCGCGTCACCGAAGAGCGTTCGCTGTCGGTCAACATCCCTGCCGGCATCGAGGACGGCACCCGCATCCGCCTTGCCAACGAGGGCGAGGCCGGCCTGCGCGGTGGGCCGTCTGGCGACCTCTATATTTTCCTGGCGGTCAAGCCGCACGAATTCTTCCAGCGCGACGGCGCCGATCTCTACTGCAAGGTGCCGATCTCGATGACGACGGCCGCCCTTGGCGGCTCCTTCGAGGTGACGACGCTGGACGGCACGCAGACCAAGGTGAAGGTGCCGGAAGGCACCCAGAACGGCCGCCAGTTCCGCCTCAAGGGCAAGGGCATGCCGGTGCTGCGCCAGCCCAATGTCGGCGATCTCTACATCCAGACCGCGGTCGAGACGCCGCAGAACCTCACTCGCCGCCAGCGCGAGCTGCTGGAGGAGTTCGAACAGCTCTCCTCGCAGGACAATTCGCCCCAATCGAGTGGCTTTTTCACCCGCATGAAGGATTTCTTCGAATCCTTCGGCGAGCGCTGATGGGAATTCTAGGCAAGCCGCGTGATTTCGTGAAATGCGTCGCATCTTGAGACGCGACGAAACTTATCTTATCCACGACATGCGTCTGACCGTGCCTTGCCTTGCGCCGCTCAGATGTTAAGTAATTTGGGGGGAGTGCTGAGGAGAGCTTGCATGACACGTCCCGGACTGCGCAAGGCGCTTGCCGAAAAGTTCGACGACGAGCTCAAATTCTTCAAGGGCTGGATCGACAAGCCGAAGACGGTCGGCTCGATCGTGCCGACCAGTTCGATCACCGCCCGCAAGATGGCCTCGATCGTCAATCCGAAATCCGGCCTGCCGGTGCTCGAGGTCGGTCCCGGCACCGGCGTCATCACCCGCGCCATCCTGGCCCTCGGGGTGCGGCCCGAAAATCTCTACGCTGTCGAATATTCCACCGACTTCGTCCGCCACCTGCGGCAACTCTATCCCGGCGTCAACGTCATCGAGGGCGATGCCTTCAACCTCAACGCCACGCTTGGCGAAAAGAGCGGGATGATCTTCGATTCCGTGGTTTCCGGCGTGCCGCTGCTCAATTTTCCGGTCGCCCAGCGCATCGCCTATATCGAGAGCCTGCTCGACCGCATCCCGGCAGGACGGCCGATCGTGCAGCTGACCTACGGACCGATGTCGCCGATCCCGGCCGGCCGTGGCGACTACACGGTCAAGCATTTCGATTTCATCTTCCGCAACATCCCGCCGACGCAGCTGTGGATCTACCGGCGCGAGGCGCATTAGGGCGACCTGAATTTCGACTTTGATTTTTGGACCGGTGCGTTGATTTGAGCGGCCTCTGGCTGTACCTGTCCGGGAACAAGGTTGGCCAATGGCAGTGATCCCGAAAATCCTCGTCTTCGCCGGCTCGGTGCGCAGTGGCGCCTACAGCGGCAAGACCGCCGACGTGGCGCAAAAGGAGCTCGCCATGCAAGGCGCCGAGGTGACCCGCATCTCGCTCGCCGACTATCCCCTTCCAATCCTCGACGAGGATCTGGAAAAGGAAAAGGGCGTTCCCGTAAATGCCCTGAAACTTGGCCGTCTGGTCATCGCCCATGACGGGCTGCTGATCGCCACGCCCGAATATAACGGCTCGATCCCGCCGCTGCTCAAGAACACGATCGACTGGGTGAGCCGGGTGCGCAGGGATGGCAGCAGGACGGTCAGGCCGCTGGCCGGCAAGGTGGCTGGCCTCTGCTCGTCCTCCAACGGGCACTTTGCCGGGATCCGCTGCATCAACCATCTGCGCGCCGTGCTGGTGCGTTGCCAGATGGAGGTGGTGACGCCGGAATGCTCGGTGCCGGAAGGCGGCAGCGCCTTCGACGAGGGCGGCAATTTCCGCGACGAAAGACTGTACAAATCGATGGAGCACCTATGCCGCACGCTGATCGAAACCTCGCGCATGCTGTCGACCCGGATCGAGGCGTGATCGTCGACACCATGCGGACAAAATCCATCCAGGCTCAATCGATAAAGGCCAAATCCATGCAGGAAAGACTGATCGTTGGCCTCGACGTACCGACCGTGCAGGAGGCCGAGAAGGCAGTGCGCGAACTCGATGGCGTCGTCTCCTTCTACAAGATCGGCTATCAACTGGCCTTTGCCGGCGGGCTCGACTTTGCCAGGGAACTGGCCAGCGGCGGAACAAAGATCTTCCTCGACATGAAGCTGCTCGACATCGACCACACGGTGGCCAAGGGCGTCGAGAACATCGTCAAGATGGGCGTGACCATGCTGACCATCCACGCCTATCCAAAGGCGATGACGGCGGCGGTGGAGGCGGCCAGGGGTAGCGGCCTTTGCCTGCTGGCGGTCAGCGTGCTGACCTCGATGGACGAGCAGGACATGATCGACGTCGGCTATGAATACGACCCGCACACGCTGGTGCTGCGGCGTTCGGAACAGGCGCTGCATGCCGGCATGGGCGGTATCGTCTGCTCGGCCGCGGAAGCGGAAGCGGTGCGCCGCATCGTCGGGCCCGACATGGCGGTGGTGACGCCCGGCATCCGGCCGGCGGGTAGCGACCATGGCGACCAGAAGCGCGTGGTGACGCCGGCACAGGCGATCCGCAACGGCGCCAGCCATCTCGTCGTTGGCCGGCCGATTGTTGCGTCGGCCAACAGACGAGAAGCGGCCGAAGCGATCATCGCCGAAATGCGCTCAGCGTAAGCAACAGGGAGAAGAAGAATGCCCAAGGGATACTGGATCGCCCGCGTCGATGTGCGCGATGCCGAAGGCTACAAGGAGTATGTCGCCGCCTCGAAACTGGCCTTCGACCGCTTCGGCGCGAAATTTCTGGCGCGCGGCGGTGCGCATGAGCTGGCCGAGGGTGTCGGACGCGCACGCAACGTCATCATCGAGTTCGAATCGCTCGCCATGGCGCACGATTGCTACCACTCGCCGGAATACCAGCGCGCGGTCGCCATCCGCCAGAAGGTCGCCGACGGCGAGATTGTGCTCGTCGAAGGTATCTGAAGCGATCGATCAGAGTCTGGCGGCGCGTCAGCGAAGTCCTGACGGTCCCCTTCCCTTAGCTCCGTCCCGCTAAGCCGAGCACTCCGATCAGCTGGTGCTTGAAGGCCAGGGCAGTTTCACTATGCCCTGGCTGACAACCGGGCGGAGCCGTTCGACAACGACCGCCACATGGCCGGCGCACGGCCCATCCAACAATTGACCGCCGAGCCAGAGTCGCTTTCGCCCGAGGTGAAGCGACCGGGCTGGTTGCTAGTTGACATGCAGGTATTTACCTGCATATTACACCTCGAAAGCAACGAGTGAGGCGGATGGACGCTGACAAGGTTTTCAAGGCGCTGGGCGACCCGACACGCAGAAGGCTGCTTGACCTTCTTTGCGAGAGGAACGGGCAGACGCTCAGTCAGCTTTGCGAAAACCTGGACATGGCAAGGCAATCCGCCACCCAGCACATCGACCTGCTGGAAGCGGCGAACCTGGTGAGCACGGTCAAGCGCGGCCGGGAAAAACTGCATTTTATCAACCCCGTGCCGCTGCACGAAGTCTACGAGCGGTGGGTGCGGAAATTCGAACGGCAGCGGCTCAGCCTGCTGCACGATCTGAAGCAAGAACTCGAAGGAGAGGACCAATGACCCGAGAGACAACCAGCTTTGTCTACGTTACCTACATCAAATCGACGCCGCAAAAAGTTTTCGAGGCCATAACCAGGCCTGACATTGCGAAACGCTACTGGGGCCACGAGAACGTCTCCGACTGGAAGCCGGGATCGAGATGGGAGCATATCCGCGCCAATGACGAGCGGACTGTCGAACTCGTCGGCAAGGTCGTCGAGATCTCGCCGCCGACCCGGCTCGTCATCACCTGGGCGAACGCTTCGCAGGCCAACGATCCCACGCAATACAGCCGGGTGACGTTCGGCATCGAGGAATACGACACCATGGTGCGGCTGACCGTCACCCATGACGAACTCGAAGCCAGCAGCGGCATGGCGAAAGGCGTCAGCCAGGGGTGGCCGGCGGTGCTGTCCAGCATGAAATCCTTCCTCGAAACCGGCAGCGGCATCGACCTTTTCGCCAAGCCGAAATCGGCCTGATGCCCTGCGATATCATGCAGAACCAGGCCAGTGGAGAACGACAATGACCAAGCGCTATATCGGCGGCTGCGCATGCGGCGCGATCCGCTATGAAACCAGCGGCGAGCCCATCTTCCAGAACCACTGCCAGTGTCTCGACTGCCAGAAGCGTGCAGGCACCGGCCACGGATCCTATCTGACCTTCGGCCGGCGCGCCGACATGAAAATTGCAGGCGAGGCGACCACCTGGCGTGTGAGAGGCGACAGCGGCAACGAAAAGGTCCACGCCTTCTGCCCGACCTGTGGAACGCCGGTCTACCTGACATTCGTCGCCATGCCGGACCTGATTGCGGTCAACGCGACCAGCCTTGACGACCCCGGCCAATTCGACCCGCAGGTGGTCACATACGCCATCCGCGGCCATGCATGGGACACGATCGATCCCGCGTTGCAGAAATTCGAGCGAATGCCGGGATAGCGGGTTCGCCTCGGGCTGTCATGTCATGTCGGGTGCTCGTCGCGGGCGCTTGCGCCTGTTGGCGGCGCCCCGAGCATTTCCGGATGCGCCGCCGCGCGTTCAAAAATGATGGTTTTGGCCGAGTAGCCGGCTGGCAGCGGTTTCGGCCATGGCGTCGGCAAGCTCGAGATCCCATTGCTGGCGGCAGTAGGCGCGGAAATCGAAGCAAGGCAGGCCGGGGCAGACCTCGAACTCAATAAGATGGACCGTGTCGTCGGCCTCGACGCGGAGGTCAATGGAAAACACGTCGCGCAAACCGAGCCCGCTCATCAGCCGCTCGGCGATCGCGCGAACCCTGGCGTCGGCGATCGGCTGGCTGTCGGCGACCGCAACGAGTTCCGGTTCGGCATAATGTCCGGCCGCCCTCGCCGCCTCACCAGTGTCGCCGTAAAGGGCCAGGCTGTCCGTCATGGTCTGGAAATCTGCGCCTGAATCGACAAAGGCCACGCCAAGCGCTTCGACCCCGGCGCCCGGGACCAGACCGAGGAAACTGGCGCGCACGTTGCGGCCGGCAACGTAGGGCTGGACGACGACATCGTCGCGATAGGCCGCAAACACACGCCGGCTAAGCTCCAGTGCGTGGTCGAGATCGCTGATGCGCGAATCCGCCCATATGCCGATCTTGGCGCCAAGCCGGTTGGGCTTGACGAACCAGCCGGCGGCCGACGCAGGCGGCTCCACCAGCCATTTGCCGTCACGCGCAAGACCGGCCTGCGGCACCGGCAGACCGAGCGCGCCGAGCACCGCGCCGGAACGGAACTTGTCCTGGCAGAGCGCGAACAGCGCATCGTCGGCGCCGATCGTCTTGAACCCGCCGAGCCTGGCCAAGGCGGGTGCGGCGCCGCCTCGGAAATAGGCGATGCCGTCGGTCAGCGTCCAGACCAGTGTCGTGCCGGGATGCTCGCCGGTGAGCACGCCTGCGGCATCGTCGAGCGCCGCCGGCGTGAACGACAGGCCGCGCGCCTGGCAAGCAGCGGCAAGCGCATCGAATTCATGGGCGAGATCGGTCGACTGCGCCAGATAGGAGGCGATTTCGGCAGCACGCTCCGGTGCGTGGCCGTCGGCGACGAGACGGTCGAAGCAGGCTTTTTCCGGCTCAAGGACGAGGATCAGTCTTGGCGTTTGGCTCGTCATGGATTTGCATGGTTTTCCAGCGATGGCGTTGCCTACCATCGCATGGGAAGCGCAATCGGCTGCCGCGAAACCGACCGGGTCGGGCGGTTACGTGACAACGCAACCGCCGACCGTGTTCAATCAGGCGATCAGCACGCGCGGCTCGAAACGGCCGTTGACAGGGATGTCGAGCAGGAAGGTCATGCCCGCCTGCGGATCGAGCTTGCGCTGCTTCTCGTCCTTGCCCTTCCAGGCGGATGTCACCGCCAACCGGTCGGCGTTCTTGCCGACAAAGGCCGGACAGGATGGCTGTGTCACCGGCATGGCGACGGACCGCAGCAGCGTGCCGTCAGGAGCATAAGCCTTGACCACTTTGCCGCCCCAGACGGCGTTCCACAGCACGCCGTCACGATCGACCACCGAGCCGTCGACATAACCCTTGGACGAGCGGTGATCGACGAAAACTTTCGGCTCGCCGGTGGGCAGGCCGGTCGCCGGGTCGCAGTCGACGCGCATCAGCAGTCCGGTCGAGGTGTCGGTGTAGTAGGCGAGCGCGCCGTCTTGCGAAAAGCAAATCGAGTTGGAGACCGTGATGTCCGAAAACAGCCGGCGAAGCTCGCCCTTGAAAAACCAGTACATGGAGCCGGCTCCCTTTTCCTCCGCCTTGCCCATCGTGCCGGTCCACAGGGCACCACAGGGATGGACGCGGGAATCGTTGGAGCGGGTGGCGGGATTGTCGGCCTCGATCGGTGTGTGCAGCGTCATGGTGCCGGTCGCGACATCGCGGACATGAAGCCCGGTCTCGGTGGCGATCAGCTGGCGCTGGTCGTCGATGATGGCGATGGCGCTTGCCATCTGGCCAAGCTCGTGGATTTTCAGCGCGCCGCCGGCCACCGGCTTTTCCAGAAGCTGGCCATTGACGATGTCGAACCAGAACAGCGCATCGGTGACTGGATCGTAGCTTGGCCCTTCGCCGAGCTGGCAGATGTGGTCGGAAAAAACCGAAACGATCGCTTCGCTCATCATGCTTCTCCGAACACCGCATCCCAGGCCTCGACGGCGGCATGCGCGCGCGCAGCCACCTCGTCGACGCTCATGCCAGGCTTGAACAGGCTGGAGCCGAGACCAAACACCGTCACCCCAACCGCCTTGTAGCCGGCAAAGTCCTTCTCCGAAACGCCGCCAACGGCGCCGACCAATGTCTGCGCCGGCAGCACCGCACGGATCGCTGAAATGCCGCTGGCGCCGAGCACGCTCGCCGGAAAGAATTTCAACGCCGAAGCGCCGAGCCGGATCGCCTGGAAGGCTTCGGAGGGCGTGAACACGCCGGGCATGGTGACCATGCCGTAGTGCATCGCACGCGCCATCACTTCGGCATCGATGTTGGGGCTGACCAGTAGCCGCCCGCCAGCCTTGTGCAAGCCATCGACATCGGTCGGCGTCAGCACCGTGCCGGCGCCGACCAGTGCCGTTTTCGGCAGCACTTCGACGATCCGGGCTATCGACGAAAACGGCTCCGGGGAGTTCAGCGGCACTTCGATCGCCTCGATGCCGGCGTCGAACAGCGCCTGGCCGATGGCGATCGCTTCGACCGGCTTGAGGCCGCGCAGGATGGCGACCAGGCCGCGCTTGAGCTTCGGGAAGGGTGCGGTCTGGTTCATCGGGCTGCTCCGGTTCTGGCGATCATGCCGTTCTCGCGTGCCGCTTCGATGAGCCCGGCACGCACAGCCTCGTCGGCATCGACGGTGCGGACCTCAAGTCCGGCAAGGCCGAGTGCGGCCTGGTAAAGCGCTGAAAGCGCACCGGACGCCACCAGCACGACAGGTTCGGCGCCAGCGCCATGGCGGCGGCTGGCCGAGGCGATCTCGCCACCGATCAGCAGGCCGGACAGGCAAGCGGCGGCATCGTCGGCTCTTAGATCCTGCAGCAGGCCCGCGGCACGGATGGAAAACAGCCTCGAGGTGACATCGCCGGCCTCGGCCAGTGCGGTTTCGCACCAACTGCGGAAGAATGGATTGCTAGGGGTGACCGGCTTGGGATGTTCGCCGAGCGAATGGCGCAGGATCGAGTGCGCGGCAAGCACCGAAAACAGCTCGCCGGTCGGCCAAGTCCCGAAACCGGCAACCGCGCCGTCCTCGACCAGCACCCATTTCGAATGGGTGCCGGGCATGCAGACCAGGTGGCGCCCCTTGGCCGGCAGGCCGGCGCCAGCAAGCTGCGTTTCCTCGCCGCGCATCACGTCGGGCGCATCGATCTGGCGCTGGGCGAGGCCCGGCACGATGCGGACATCGCGGTGCTGGCCCGGTACCCTCGCCGCACCCGCCAGGATGGCGCTGAGCGGCGCCGGAACGGTGACATAGGGCGCCTCGAGCCAGCCCTGGCGAGAGCCGGCCATGCCGCAGATGATGACGGGCAGCGCGTCCGGCGCAGCCATGGCTGCGAGGTGCCCTTCGAGAATGGTCGAAAAACCCTTTTGCTGGGCGGTGATCAGACCATCATCGCCACGGCGTTCGGCAAGGACCTTGCCGCCCTTGTCGATCAGCCAGACCCGCATGCGGGTCGTGCCCCAGTCGACGACGGCTACCGCCGGCGCGTTGCCGGCAAACCCTGGGCTCACAGGAAACCTCCATCGACGATCAGCATCTGCGCGGTCAGCATGCGCGAGGCATCCGAGGCGAGGAACAGCACCGTGCCGACGATGTCGTCGGGCTGCATCACCTGCTTGATGCACTGCTTGGCGACATGGGCGGCAAGCGCCTGTTCGGTCACCCAGAGCTCCTTTTGCCGCTCGGTGATCACCCAGCCGGGCGCAATGGCGTTGACGCGGATGCCGTCCACGCCGAGCTTGCCGGCCAGCCCCTTGGTCAGACCGAGGATGCCGGCCTTGGCGGCGGTGTAGGCCGGCATGTCGGGGTGATTGATCAGGTAGGACGTCGAAGTGAAGTTGATGATCGAGCCGCCGCCGGCCCGCTTCATGCCCGGTGCCACCGCTTGCGCGGTGAAGAAATGCGGTCTGAGATTGATCGCCTGGTTGTTGTCCCAGAATTCCACCGTCACGTCTTCGACGGCGTGGCGCTCGTCAAGCGCCGCATTGTTGACCAGCACGGTGACTTCGCCGTGCGCGTCGGCCGCCCTGGCTGCCGAGGTCCGCAAGGCCTCGACGTCGCGCAGGTCGGTCTTGAGATACAGCGGCCGGCGACCAAATGCTTTCTCGATGCGGTCGGCAAGGGCAGTGCTGGGGCCGTCGGCGATGTCGATGAAGGCGACATTGGCGCCCTGGCGCACAAAACCCTCGGTCAGTGCCGCGCCAATTCCGGAGCCGCCGCCGGTGATCAGCACCGAGGCTCCCTCGAGGTCGGCAAAATGCGCCGATGGCATCATATTTTTTCTCCCTGCGCATGACCCCGACAGCGTCCTTTGCGCGTCCTGAAGGACGCGCGGCGCTGTGGTCAGGCCGGCGCGCATCCTAGCCAGACATGTCGTGCGGGCAAGGGCGAAACGACGGATTGCGGGCTTATGTCAGACAAAACGACAATGCGCCGCAGCGGACGCACAGCTGCCCCATCGGGATTGCGGGACCGCTTCGAGCTAGCCGGTCAGATTGCGTTGGCGCGCAAGGCGCCGCGGAAGGAATCGCGGAGGTAGCCAAGCGTGGCATCGGCATCGACCGGCTTGCCGAACAGATAGCCTTGCCCGCCGGCACAGCCGAACTGGACCAGGCGGTCGGCCTGCGCCTCCTGCTCGATGCCTTCGGCGACCACGTCCATGCCGAGCCCCTCGCACATGGCGAGAATGGCGCGGATGATGTGTTCGGACGGGCGGTCGTCGAGAATGGAGGAGACGAAGGCGCGGTCGATCTTGAGTTTGTCGAAATGGAATTCGCGCAAGCGGCCGAGCGAGGACTGGCCGGTGCCGAAATCGTCGAGCGAAACGCGGATGCCGACGCGGCGGAGATCCTCGACGATCTTCTCGGCCGAGGCAGGATCGTTCATCAGGCCGGTCTCGGTGATCTCGATCTCCAGCCGGCGCGGATCGAAGCCGGTGCGCTCAAGTATCGCCAGAATGTGCAGGCCGGTGTTCTGGTCGACGAGCTGCGAGGGCGACAGGTTGAAGGACAGGAACAGCTCCTTCGGCCAGCTCCTGGCCGCTTCGGTCGCTTTGCGCAGCACCAGCTGCGACAGCGGGCCGATGATGCCGCGCTCCTCGGCGATGGGAATGAAGACCGTTGGCGGCACCGAGCCGAGATCGCGATCGGTCCAGCGCGCCAACGTCTCGAAACCGATGGTGCGGCGCGTGTTGAGGTCGACGATAGGCTGGAAATGCGGCTCCACCTCGCCGGCCGAGACAGCACGGCGCAGCGCCTGTTCGATGCGGGTGACGCGCTTGGCCGCCTCTTCCATCTCGCGGGTGTAGACGACGACGCGGCCACGGCCGGAACGCTTGGCGTGATAGAGCGCCGTCTCTGCCTTGTTGATGAGGATCTCGGTGGTCTCGTCGCCCGAATAGAACAGCGAGCAGCCGACCGAGGCGGAAAGCCTGGCGGTGCGTTCGCCGACATCATAGGGCGCCGAAAGTATTTCGATCAGCATGCGGGATTTCTCGGCCGCCGCCTCCTCGCTGAACACCATCGGGTAGAGATAGGCGAATTCGTCGGCGCCGATGCGGCAGACGGTGGAATGGCCGTCCATCGAGGCGCGCAGCCGCATCGCGACCTGGATCAGGATATCGTCACCGGCCTTGTGCCCGAACAGGTCGTTGATCGGCTTGAAGCCGTCGAGGTCGAGAATGCCGACGGTAAACGGCGCCGGGTCGTCGGCACGGTCGCTGATCAGGCGATCGACCTTGTCGAAGAAGCGGCGATGGTTGCCAAGCCCGGTCAACGGATCGGTGAACGCCAGATCCGTGCTCTCCCTGTTTGCCTGACCGGTGCCAAACGAAGTTTGCATCGGTGTCCCTGTTTTGTGACTTCGGAATTTAGCCTCAGACTGGCAGCAAACCCTTTAGGAAACGTATCCCCAAATCGATTATTCGCGGGTAAAGCGCGTCGCGTTCGGAGGGATCGACGCGCGGTGCGTCCAGCCCTTGTTTCAGGCCAATCTTCAGCCCTTGGGCCGGACACGGTAGAGTTCGAGCGAGGCGCCCTTGGTGTCCGCGAGCGGCTCCAGCCAATCCGGCACGTTGCCGCGCATCAGCCCGGCAAGAAAACCGTCCGGCGCGGTGGAGGCCAGAAGCTGGCTTTCCGAGTTGCCGCGGCACAGTGCGACAAGGCCGACGTGATGCTCCCCGACGATCGACCTGGCTTGCGCATCGGAACCGAGAAAAGCGTCGAGCGCAAGCAAGTCTCCCGCGACGTTGCGGTGGTAGGGCCCGGCGAACACGCGATGCCCGGAGTACACCAGGATCGGCGATCCGATATTGGAGACGGCAAGCACGGTGGTATCGGGCAGCCTGCCGAGTGTGGCGAAGGTGGCCTTGGCCTGGCAGGACGGGTCGACGCTCGAGCCGACACTGGCGTCGCTGGTGATTTTTGCACCGGTGGCGAACGCCGCCGACGCCGCCTGGGCGGCGCCCGACCAGAGCGAGTTCACCGAGATGAGCCAAGCCGCGGCCATCCGCAGCACCGAGCCGCGCGACGGGCTGGTTTCGGCCCGTTGCCGCCACTTGGCAATCCAGGCCGACAGCGGGATCACCGCGAAGACAATGGAGAATGTCGAGCCGCGCACTTGCCAGACACTGACCAGGAACGCCACGACCAGCAGCATGCCAACAAGGCTGTCCTGGCGCCGCCAGCCGCCACGACGCAGGCGCAACGCCATCAGCACCAGCGCCACCAACGGCGTGGCATAGCGCGCCGCCAGCTCGGCGGGATCGTGGGCGGCGAGCTGGAACAGCGACTGCGCCTCGTCGACATGATCGAGCCACAACGTCTTCAGGCGCGGATCGAGCCCGGCATAGGGCGAGGCCAGACATTGCGGGAACAGCAAAAGGAGGACAGCGCCGAGCACGACGCCGAGCACGCCAAGCGAAAGCCGACGCTGCCCGCGCCCGGCCGCTTCGAGCGAGGCGATCGCCGCAAGGCCGGTTCCGGCAAGGGCCGCGACGACGAACTGCATCGTCGAGAAAGCATCGCATTGCGCCTGGCCCCAGGCCGACAGCGGGACGGTTGCGACGAAGACAAGCGCCGCGACGCCGGCAAAGCCAAGGCCGAAATCCCTGGCGATCAGTCTTTCGCCCGATGCGTCAAAGGCAAACAGCGTCGCCACGCAGACGCCTATGGCGGCGACATAGGGAGCGGTTTCCATGCCGACGGCCAGGGTCAGCGCGGCGCACAGGCCGGCAAGCAACGCCGCAGGACGGCGCATGGGCGCTTCGAGCAGGAAACTCAGGCTGGCGACGGTCAGCATCAGCTGGACATTGTGATGATCGAGCGCGGCCGGCTCGAAGATGCCGATGAAATACAGCGCCGCCGCGCCGACGATGACTGCGGGCAGCACCGCGCCATCGCCGGCAAAGCTGCGCGCGGCGCGAATGATGAAGACCATGGTCAGGCCGAAAAGCAGCGCCGGCCACGCCACCTGCGCAACGTTCTCGGCAAGCAAGGTGTTGCCGGTCAGGCTCGATACGGCGAGCACGATGGCGGCGATCGGCGCATCGACCAGCCGCGACCAATGCATGACGAAACCGCCTTCCAGGCCCATCCGGTATTGATGCAGGTCGAACCAGCCCTGGCCGGCCAAGAGGTCGCGCACTTCGACCAGCCGCAGGAGATCGTCATTGTCGCCGCCGGCATTGGTCAGCGCCGGGAAGCCGGCCCAGGCGTTGACGACAAGGAAGCCGAGCGTGGCAAGCAGCGCCAGCACGAGGTCCGCTCGCCAGGAGGCGCGTGCCCCGTCTTTGGAAAGCATCGCGGTATGAGCGGTGGTCATGGAGGGGGCTTTCAGCCTGTGTCTATCGGCGCACGCTAGCGCCGGCCGCTTCACAAAGCGTAAAGCGAGACGATTTTGCGCCACTTTTGGGCGCCATGCATCAATCGCGCGCCGGAAATACCCACAGCGACGACAGAATGTAGCTCACCGTGCTTGCGGCAATCGTCATCAGCGCCGACATGGCAAGCGCCGACATGCCGAAACGGGTGACCGCCAGATGCGACACCAGGCCCGAAAACAAGGCGCATCCGACCTGCAGCGCGAGATAGCGCGGCATGGCGCTGGCATGATCGTGCTGGCCGCCGAATGTCCAGCCACGCTGTGCGCTATAGGCGACAACGAAGGTGATCGCATACGCGACGACGCTGCCAATGAAGGGCGAAAAGCCCAGCGATACCAGGAGCCACGACAGGACGAACAGCAGCAATGCGGCGCCGACGCCGACCGTCAGGAACCGGAACAGGCGCGTCCGCACAAAGACCGGCAATGCCTCGCTCATGCGTCGCGCGCCGGCTGTTGGTTAGCCGGCGATTCACTGGCCGGCAACTCATTGGCCGGCAGTTCACTCGATTGACCGGCCCGGCCGGACTTCAGCCGCTTGACCGGTATTTCCAAGACTCCGAGCAGGAAGGCCGAGAAGAAGACCTGCAATGAAATGACGATCAGGCTCAGGCCCAGCACGACGATGCGCGGGATCTCGGAATCGTCCAGCGGGCCGAAGCCGCGATGCGCCCAGCGCGCCACGGCATAGCCGAAGAACAAGACGCCGCCGGCAAAGCAGATGCCGGCATTGGCGGCGAGCCGATCGGTGCTGATGGTCCTGGTCAGCCAGTCGGAACGGCGGCTTGGCGGCAGGATGCCGGTTATCTCGGCATAGTATCGCGAAATGGCGCCGAAGGTGATGAGCTGCACGCCGGTGACGACCATGAAGCAGGCGGCGACGAATGTGTTGAGGTCGAGTGACAGATTGTCGATCACGCGCAGCGGCCCGAACACCAGCAGCGCCGCGAACAACAGGCCAAGGCCGCCGAGCACCGTGCCCGGGATGAAGAACATCCAGCGCGGGTTGTAGACCAGCAGGAACTTCAGGTGTCGCCAGCCATCGCGCCAGGTCCTGAGATGCGGCGGCCGGCTGCGGCCGTCGGGCTTGAGCGTGGTCGGCACTTCCTCGATGCGCAGGCCGGCAAGGGCGCCGCGAACCACCATCTCGCTGGCGAATTCCATGCCGGTGGTCTGCAGGTCGAGCTTCCTGATGCTGTCGGCGCTGAAGCCGCGCAGGCCGCAGTGGAAATCGCCGGTCTTGATGTGGAAGAACAGGCGGCCGACAAAGCTGAGCACCGGGTTGCCGAGGTAGCGGTGCAGCGGCGGCATGGCGCCGGCCTCGATGCCGCCCTGGAAGCGATTGCCCATGACCAGGTCGGCGCCGTCGCGCAGCCGCGCGACGAAGGCCTCCAGCGCGCCGAAATCATAACTGTCGTCGGCATCGCCCATGATGACGAAGCGGCCCTTGGCGGCGGCAATGCCGCCCAGAAGGGCCGCGCCGTAGCCTTTCTGGGCCACCGGGACGACACGGGCGCCTCCCTGCGCGGCAATCGCCTGCGATCCGTCAGTGCTGCCATTGTCCGCGATAAGCACCTCGCCGGAGATGTCCGCTTTTTCGAGAAATGCCTTCGCCTTGCCGATGCAGACGGCGAGCGTCTCGGCCTCGTTGAGGCACGGCATGAGAATGGTGAGTTCGAGCTGTTTGGTTGCGGTGGCGCGGATGGCGGTGACGGCGTTCATTGGTCGTTGTTCCATCGAGTGCCCGGCGCTGCGTCAATTCGGCCGGGCGCATTCGGGCTTACCGTTGCACGGCAAGGCTTAAGAAAGCGATGACGCGCAGCCTCGCCTTGTCTCCAATCGGAAGGCACGACGGCTTGCGGTTGTCTGATGCCAATCTTCAAAATGTCGCGATTGGCAGACGGTCAGTGAGCCTGTACAGGCAAGACAGTCGCCCATCCGAGCCGCCGGAGACTTGCCATGAAGCTGAAAATCGCCGTCCAGATGGACCACATCTCCACCGTGTCGATCGCCGGCGACACGTCCTTCGCGCTATCGCTGGAGGCGCAGCGGCGCGGCCATCAGCTGTTCCACTACACGCCCGACCGGCTATCGCTGCGCGAGGGCAAGGTGTTTGCCCGCATCGAGGAGATGCAGGTGCGCGACGAGAAGGGCAACCATTATTCGCTGGGCGAGAAGGTGCGCACCGATCTGGAGGAAATGGATGTCGTCCTGCTGCGCCAGGATCCGCCTTTCGACATGAACTACATCACCACCACGCATATCCTCGAACGCATCCACCCAAAGACGCTGGTGGTCAACGACCCGGCGTGGGTGCGTAACAGCCCGGAAAAGATCTTCGTCACCGAGTTTCCCGACCTGATGCCGGACACGCTGATCACCAAGGATCCGCTCGAAGTCGCCGCCTTCCGCAAGGAGTTCGGCGACATCATCATCAAGCCGCTCTACGGCAATGGCGGCGCCGGCATCTTCCACATGCTGGAGGCCGACCGCAACCTTGCCTCGCTGCTCGAAATGTTCGGCCAGATGTTCCGCGAGCCCTATATCGTGCAGCGCTATTTGAAGGATGTGCGCAAGGGCGACAAGCGCATCATCCTGATCGACGGCGAGCCGGTCGGCGCCATCAACCGGGTACCGGCCGAGCACGATTCCCGCTCCAACATGCATGTCGGCGGCCGTGCCGAAAAGACCGAGCTGACGACGCGCGAGCGCGAAATCTGCGCCCGCATCGGGCCGGCGCTGAAATCGCGCGGCTTCATCCTCGTCGGCATCGACGTCATCGGCGACTACATGACCGAGATCAACGTAACGTCGCCAACCGGCGTGCGCGAAGTCAGGCGCTTTGGCGGCGCCGACATCGCCAGCCTGTTCTGGGACGCGGTCGAGGACAAGCGGAAGTAAGCCGTTTTCATTTTGTCTTAACCATGTTCCGCTTTTTCAACCGGGCACAACCCGGCCGCGACCGGCGGGGCCGAGTGTTCTTGTAATGTTCTTGATTTGACCGGGAAACTGTGATTGTCTCCTCACGGGGCCGTTCGTGGCCTCGTACGGGCTGGGGCTAGCCCATATCGGGGTTTGCACGAATGGTGGCGCGGGTTCGCACGGTCGCTTTCCAGGGCATCGAGGCCGTGCCGGTCGACGTGCAGGTGATGATCGCGCCTGGCAAGGTCAACATGCATATCGTCGGCCTGGCCGACAAGGCGGTGGCCGAAAGCCGCGAGCGGGTGCAGGCGGCCCTGCATGCCTCGGGCCTGTCGATGCCGTCGAAGAAGGTCACCGTCAATCTGGCCCCGGCGGACCTGCCCAAGGAGGGCAGCCATTACTTTGGCACAGGCCGCTGATTTGCGGGCTTTTTGAAGCCGCGCGGATTCCCACTCACCAGATGCTCACCATGAAAAAGCCCGCCACCAGGGAAGAGGCAGCGGGCGCTAGTTCGGGAGGAGTGCCGGGTGTCCCCTATGCCCGCGAAACAACGGTACGCCTCGCCTAGCTGGATAATAAGCTCGCGCCGGTTGAAGCCCTGCATATTCAAGCTGCGTGACTTTTTTGCCACAAGATTGGTGCCAGCGGTTAATGCTTATCGCCGTTTGGATTTGGTGCCGGAGCCTCTCGCACATCGCGCGGTGGCGGATCGATATGCTTAGGCTCTGGTGACGCTTCCTTGTCTAGACGACGGACAGGTGTCTGCTTCGGGTCGGGCTGCTTCGGTGGCCGATCTTTGATTTTGTTTTGCATATCCACTTCCTCCCATCCCTGAAACCGGATCGCCGCTCTCTTTGTTCCCAAAGCGCCCTTAAAAAGCCCGACACCGTGAGGCAGCGACATCACGAGTTCGCGATCCTCCGGATGAGTGGTGGTCCCAAAAGCTAGTTCGCCGGGTGCTCCCAAGATCCGAGCGCCCTACCGAAACGCTTTGGGAGAACAGCCATGAAACATCCCTTCATTCCGACAATGCTGGGCTTGCTCGTAGCCTCCGCCGGCACGGCTTTAGCTGGCAATGTCCACACCGTAACCGGGTCGCCAGGCCAGCCCAGCCAAGCGATTGGAACCACTGCAACAGGAAGTGCTACCCCTGGCCACGCCGCTGTCGCTCCGGGCTCAGCCTTCAACCCCGACTGTAATGCGGGGACACACTACGCGGGCGAGCAACCGCAGAACTCAAACAATCCGAAGAGTGTATCTCAATACGACGTGGCCGGATTCCAGCAGTCCCATAACCATTGAGAGTGACGGCCCGGTCGGGCAAACACAGGCCCGCTGCCGTGGGCGGCGGGCCTCAAGTGTCCGAAGGGCATTTGTTCAGATCGTCTTGCTAGCCAACCGAGCAATGTCATCCATGATGCAATTGAAGTCCTGGCCGTCAAATTCCCACGTGCGATGCACTCGCTCCTTCGCCGCGAGATCGGCCAGCGTCTTTGCAGGGTAGACGAGGGTACGCGCTTGATTGGCCGCGATACAGCGCAGGATTTTACACAAAGGCTCAGAACGAGGCCCAGGCAGCCAAGCGCGGTATGTGGGACGGATCGTTCGAAAGGCCGTGGGAATGGCGCAAGCAGATGACGGTCCAATAAGCTACTTGCGCAATCAGCTCTTGGCCGCCTTGCGATGGCGAACCTTTTGCAGTTCACTGCACGCTGCGGGAACAAATTCTATGCGCAAGCGATATCTCTTCGCAGCTTTGGCTATTGCCGGCTGGCTGAGGCGCGATGCTTGCGGAATGGGACAGCGAGAGGGGCAGATAATGACGATGAGGCGTCGCGGCAGGCGAAAGAGGCTGGGCGGCATCACCTATAATTACGACAAGAACGGGAGCTTATCGTCCACCACGACAAAGCAGGGCAAACGTCAGACGACCACACACAGCAACAAGACTGGAAAGACGACAATAACCACGAAGCTGTTAGATGGCTGGGTGGATGTGCAGACGTCGGGAGAAAAGCGGAAGCCTGGGAGGCCCCGAAAAAAGGCTGAGAGCACCGGGATCTTTGCAGCGGTCATTGGCCTAGTGCTGGTCTGGATAGCACATCGGTTTCTGTAACGCGCGATACGGAGGCGCTTCGATCATGACCCGAGCATCCATCGCCGAAGAGCTTGAGAGTGCCGCCGACCGCATTGCGGATATACCGCGTGCGGATCTGCAGATCATCCTTCGCCGCGCTGCGTTGATGCTCCGGAACGTCGCAGGCGTGCCACTGGAACCGGCGACAGAAGATGCGCTCAATTCCATAGCCGCCGAAATGGGTATCGGTAAGTCGGATCTCATTCAGATCGTGCTGCGGGAGTGGCTGGAAACGAACGCTTATCTGCCGGTCCGGATGATCGATGAAGAAAGCGAGACAGACGGGAGCGCTTGAGCAAAGGCTTCCGCGATTACACCCAACTTGCGCGCCGGCCATGCTTTCGCCACCCGGCCGAAGTCTAATTGGCGTCGTCCGACCCATCGCGGCTCCCGAGCGGGTGGAAGAAGGAATCTACCATGGCTTCGACCACAGCGTTGATCTGGTATCTGGTAATCGCCGGTCCGCAGGGAGGATTGGTCGTGCTGCCAAGCACCTTCGACACGCGTGAACAATGCTCTACCGCCATCACCGAATATCAGAAACAGCCAGCGCCGGCCGGTTGGTCGCTGCAGTGCGTCCCGAGCGCCTCACCCTTTGCCGACAATGGGTCGGCAGAGTAAGGAGCATCGCAGCGATTGCGCCTCGACACTTGCCGGCATGACGCAGCGTCAAGACTCAGCTAATCTAACGCTGCGGCGGACCTTTTCCGCTTGGCCGGCGCCTTTCAGGCAACCTCCCCCTCTGGCGCCGGCCTTCTTCTTCCTAAGCTTGCCTTCGCGCACAGGTTGCGCGATGCTGCCCTTGGGGAAATAAAGAGATGGGGCAATCCAATGGCAGCAGAGATCAACAGCGAGAAGCAAGCAATTGCCATCGACAAGTGGGAGGTGGCCATGAGTGAAGCAGTCGGAGGCGTCGTTCTACTACTGTTCCCGACCGAAGGCGATGTTGTCCCGGTCATCCTCAGACCCGCTCAGGCAACTAAATTGGGCCGCGATCTACAATCGCCCAAGTTCATACCGAAGCCGACGGTCCAATGATCTGGCGCTAAAGGCAGCGCGATATGATCGGGATGGCCGCTTGCCTCCTGATGGCCGGCATGGGCGCCTACTTGCTGTTGCGCTAGGGTTGTCCGCCGAGCGGCGCCGGGGTGAGGTTGAAAAGGGGAACGAGTCATGGCGGAGCGTAGCGGGAAGACTGCATATCCGAAGATCGGCGTGTGGTTCGACGGTGAAAAGGAGATCCATCTGAGCATCGAGGGCCAGGGTCTTTCGACGGTGAACGCAGATGCCGCCAGCGCCAGAGGCAACCCGCACCTGTTCGACAAGCTGGCGAAGGCTCTTCGCGACAGTGGCAAGCCTCACCCGACAATCATAAAATAGCTGACTGTCGCCGACCGCCCTTACGGGGGGGGCGAAGCTTTGCGCTGCATCCTTTGGAGAGGATGCAGTTTTTGGGAGGGGGTAGATTGTGAATAAGTCGATCGCGGCGATGTTTATGATCGTTGGACTTTGCACCTGGGCTTCACCGGGCTTTAACGGGATCTTTTTTGCTCCCTCTGATGTAAGCGTCGGGGACGGCCGATTATTGCTTCTATCCTGATCTCCGCCGCAGCAATCCTATGGTTCATGAACCCGCAGAAGGGCTAGCGCCTCTTCGGCCTCGGCGTGATCTCCTCAATCCGCACCTTTGGGCTTCCGCGATCAAACCATAGGCTAACGCGATCCCGCTGTTCACAATACAAACTACAAGCGGTTGATTCCTTTGGGGTGTAGCCGCTCCATCAGAGGTCCGTCGCGTGGGGGCACGCGGCGGACTGCTCGTGGCCGGCGGGGTTTCGCCGCGATTTCAAATCCAGCGATCTCCCGAGCGCGCCTGTGATCTGCGCAACTTGCGCGGGCACGTTCATCGCATCCACGAAACAGCTAGCAGACAGCAATTGGCGTCTTGGCGGTAATCAAATAATTCACTCTCTTGCACTGTGCGTTCGCTCATTTCACCCTGTTCCGAGACCAACCCCAGCAGCTTTCCACTTTCCTTGGCGCTGAATTGCTTGGCCAACAGTTTCTTGTAGTACACCAGCATATCTGCGGGGACTGCGAAGCCACGCCGAAAGTCTGCCGCGGCTTTCTGGGTGCGGGTGATGCCCAACTGGCTGGCAGTAGCCTTAACAGAAGCCACGCTACAGTTAAGCCGTGTGGCTATAACTTTCGGGCTTTCGTTGTTTGCATAGCCTTCCTTGATTGCTATCCGCCGTTCTGTCATTCCAACGCGCTGTCGAACGCTTCTATCCATCTGAATTCTCCGAACTTTTCCGAGAAACAACATCCGTAAACGTAGGCTGTTCCACGCAACGTCATCGGTAAGACCATTGCGTTTTTCGATCAGACTTAAGTCCCACATGCCCCACATGGCGCGCGCTATCTTGTCATTGTCGATCGAACGTCGGTTTCCAGGCCGGCATGGGCGCCTTACCTTGCAGCATTCACCACGTAGGTTGTGGAGGGCTTGTCGGTCATGGTCGGCTGCCTGGTGATGAAACACCACCATCGCGACGAATGGGCTGAGGAGGCTCCGGTTTTTCTTCTATGCCCTTCGTCGGGCGTAGATAGAAAAGGCCATATGCCAACAGCAGATATCCAACCTGCAATATGATCAAGGCGAGGAAGGTCCAGGCCATCGCCCTCCAGAACGAACCCGTTGCCAGGTAAGTCCAGATCGCCACTACGGCCGACGTGGTGAACATCCCCACCAGGAACTGCGGAAAAAACACTGGCCTACCCCACTGGCCGTTCCCCAACGGCTCCCTCATGGAAATCTCATTTAGCAAGGCCCGCCGCCTCATTTGCGAAGCGACGGGTACCCCAACCCCATGTCTGTCAATGCAATTGCGGTGCCAGACCTGTTGACCCGTTATGGGGCACCTTGCCGATATCCTTAGGCGCGGGAGGGTCTGATTCAGTGCTACAGAGCCCGCCAGCGCGCGTTTCTCGTCGCCCGCTCTCCTACACCGCCGACGCGCCCCGCGCGTCCTGGCGCTTGCCTGTGGCTTAAGCCATGCCCCGTTGTTGCAAGCGCGCCCTTGCGGGAGCGAAGCTTTGGCGTGATGCTGCGGACCATGATCGGGAGTTCCGTTATGTTGGCCACGAAAAGTCCGTCGATCGCCTTTCTTGCCGGGATAGCAGTTTGTTGTGCCACGAGTGTCGCCGAGGCTCGGCCCGACACGCGCACGATGAGCTGCGAGCAGCTTCAGCAGTTGATCCAGAGCCGGCACGCCGTGGTGCTGACCACCGGCCCCAACACATATGACCGCTATGTGCGCCAGTTCGGCAATGAGTGCGACTGGCCCGACGTGCCGATGTCCGCCGCCGTTCCAACCCGCGACGGCCAATGCCGCGTCTATCACTGTGAGGAACCGAGCTACGATCTACTGGTGCGATAACGCCAAGGTGGGGATTCACAGAATCGCGGCTGGCGGCCTTGCTATCGGCCTGGGCATCGCCATAGGGCATGCATTGGCAGGCTAAAGCTGTCAGTGCCTCTTCACCCTTCGGCGTGATCTCCTCGACCCGCACCTTGTCGCCGATCTCCCTTGCCCAGGCCAGCGCCTTGGCCTTGTCCTTGGTGGTCAGCAGGGTGCGCCAATGCGGCTTCTCGAACACGCTCACGACGAAGGTCGTTACCGGCTTTTCAGGCATCTCTTTCCCCCGCTGAAAGCCCGCGCCGCTTGCGGGGGCGCGGGCCGATCAGGAAGGACACCCGATCTTCGGCAAGCGATGGAGGGCACCGCCTGCCGCAAGCGAGAATATTTAGAAGTCACTAATGTCCCGTCAACCTAGTGGGCCGAACGTGATCAAACCGCAGGTTTCATGGAATGAAGCCCACTGCCTAGCGGTGGCGGGCCTCTTCAAGACACGAGAACGCGAGGTACCCACACTCATGGCACTTGTACAAATTCTGGTCTCGTCTGCCGTGGTCAACCATGGGCTCCTGCCTTCCTCGCCATACCCAGCAGCGCGGACATTGAGGCGTATCGTCTATAAGGGGCTGATACGTATCTAAGCGGGCACCCGCGGCGACCTTGTCGTCCAGATCGGATTCCAGTTTTGCCTTGGCTTCATCGTGCAGTTCCAGTCTGCGCCTTAGGTCTCCGGCCTTCTTCTTCTCGTCGAAAGCCAACCGCTCGGCGTCGCGCGTGAGGGTTTCCCAGAAGCGGAACATTGCTGATGGAGTGCAAATGGCGCACACGGAATGCAAGATGGCCCTATGAGGTACATCCGAATGAGGTACAGCGAGCCTCACGGTGGCAGGTTTTCAATTTAATTCGCACACGGCCATTTGAATTGCGGCGCGGACCCATACTGATTACCTGCCCGGCATGGACAAGATGAAGCTCACGATCTGGATCGTGCTGGCGGTACTAATCGTGGTCGGCATATATCTGTTTTTACAAGCGGACGCGCCCGATTGGTCATCGCGCCTTTGATCGCCGCTACCCAGCCGTAGGAGGCCGCACCGGTCCGGTGGTGTTCCACGGGATGAACTCGACTTCCTTCCCCGTCATTTGTGCAGGAAGTTGACGCCGCGTGTGCTCATCTCGCCATCATAAGTCCGTAACCTTTAAGAACCCGCCGCTCCATTCACGGCAGCGGCGGGCCGTCCCTTAGGGATCATGGGGACTTGCCGGGGATGTTGGTTGCCCCTGCCAACCAAACAACTATTAGAATGCTCTAATGTTCCATTGCGCCTTCGCGGAACGCACTCGTAATTTGTTAGTCAGGAACCACAGTGCTGGCTACTTCCGCACAATCCATTCGAGCATCTCGGAGTCGATTTCCTCCAAGCCGGTAAAGGCGCGGATCAAAGCCGTGGCATGATTGCGCCATTGATCGGCTGGGATGTTCTCTTCGAGAACGAACTTTTTGAACGCCTCGCGAATGACGTCGCAATCAAAGGCAGAAACGGCTTCAGATTCTCGCTGACAAGCTTGGGCCACAAGAGCCTCCCGCGTTAGTTGGGCGGGAGCACCTGAGTTGACTTCCAAGCGCCCGTTTGCCGAGCAAGGTGCGGGCGACTTCGGGAGTGTACGCTTCCGACAGTGGGCTAGCGAGTCATTTATCTACGGAACTAGAAGCCCCTTGCTACGTTGCGCCTTAGCATGACCGAAGTACCGCTAAGCGCTGTAACCGTTGCAGTTCAGCGCTTGGTCAAAGAGACAGGCATCACCGAAGCACAAGCACGCGAGCTTATCGCCTTCGTTGGGCCCCACAATTGGCCATCGCTCATGCGGGAAGCGCGCATTCTAGTCGAAGGGGCAGGCGGTTGAAGGCCAGCCAGGCGATCATGCAGTCAGCGATGGCAGGTCGGCCGGCAGCTTGGCCTGATACAGCGTGAACGCAGCGACATCGGAAAAGCAGCTTGCGATTGCGCGGGCAATGATGCGCGCCGGTCGGCATTTTAGAGCGCCGGCGGGGCGTTGCGCATCAACAAACGTGCGATGAGGAACCGATGACGACGACGGAAACTTCAAAAATCCTCCTCACCGCTCCTATAGAGCTTGCCGGCGACTGGGGCCGCATGCTGGATGGCGCAGCAGATCAGGTCGTCGAGCGCATGCGGCATGCATGCCTTGACGGCGTCCGCCTGCTCTCCGACCGCCAGCCGACGCGCCTGCGTGTCGACGAGCACACTTCCGGCACGCCGGCGGTCTGGCTGCATCCCGACGGCAGCAGCATGGCCTGGATCATTGTCGACATCGGGGAGCGCGATTGGTCGAAGCTAACCTACCAGTTCGGACACGAGCTCGGCCACGTGTTTGCTAATAGCTGGCAGCCGGATGCCAAGCCGGCAACGCCCTGCCAGTGGCTCGAGGAAGCGATGGTTGAAGCATTCTCGCTGCGCGGCCTCGGGCGTCTGGCGGAGGACTGGAAGGAGAACCCGCCGTTCACCGGCGACAACGCTTTCGGCGATGCCATTGCCGCGTACCGCGAGAACATCATCCGAGGCTATTCCGCGCTCGCCGGCAGCCAGGGGCTGACGCGCGACGCCGCGGCGTGGTTCGCCGACCATCGCGGCGAGATTGAGATGCCCGCCCTCAATCCGTTCGCCCGGGCGATGTCTGTGACCATCCTTGCCGCATACGACCGCGCGCCGCAGTGCGTCGAGGCGCTCGGCGCACTCAACCGCTGGCCCGGCCGCACGGGTGTGCCGATCGGCGAGTATCTCGGGCGATGGGAGGCGAGTTGCGCCGAATTGGGCGCTTCGCCCAGCTTGCCGATCCACCTGCGTGACCTGCTGCACGTTCCGCAGTGAGGCAAGTAAAGGAATTCCGGCGTTGAATGTGGACCTGAAGCGCCGACCGCAGCGGCCTGCTGCGCCTTGGAGGCGCGCTTTGCTGGACGGGAAGCCGACTACCGGTTCTGGCGCCTTCAAGGAGCTGGACGCGGCAAAAACGGAAGCCCGCCACTGAGGAAGAAATCGATGCTCGCTAAGAGAACCGCGATTGCTCTGCTCTCCTGCCTGGCCATTTCGGGCTGTGGTATGGCCAAAGCTGCGAGGGAAACCGGTCAGACGTTCGACAAGTATGGATGCCTTGCTCGTGCCTTCAAAGGCCAGCCCCCCTGCGAACCTGACAATGCCGCAGCGCCCTGACGGGGGAGGCAGAGCACGGGCCAACGAGGTGTGCCCGGTAATGTTTGCAGCACGATCAAGCTCGGACGCGAAGCACTGGCAATGGCGACATCAACGGAACTGCTTATTTTTAGTCAATCTGCATATATTTAGCACCTTGGTTGGCTTCATGCAGGCGTCACAATGGCGATGAAGATTAGTAACGCCGAAGGGGTTCGATCCTCCCCTTTCGGGGTTCCCAATCGATCCTCCCAAGGCCCGGCTTCAAATTCAAATCGCTCGGACCACCCGGCGAGTCGGCACCGTATTACCGGGAGCCCGGCAAGGGAGCCGAGGACACCTTATGTCACACTAGTGCCACCTCAGACGCCGAAGAAGTAACGACCTTATCGCCTCTTCGGCTTTGGCGTGATCTCCTCGATCCTCACCTTGTCGCCGATCTCCTTCGCCATGGCAAAGGCCCTTTTCTCGAACACGGTTGTCGGCTATCTCTTCCCGCGCCTCGGCAAAGAGCGGCCCGATCAGAAGCCGCCAACTCATATATCGCGCCAAGCCTGTGGACAGTAACCGGCTGTTCCTTGACGGCCAACACCTCGCGCGCTTGGTCTGTTTTCCTCTTTGTGGCTTGGCCATGGAACCAGACTGAGCCGGCTTTCGTTGCTGTAGGGCGAGTCTACCGAGAGAGGGATAAACCGTCCATGAAAACATCCACATATGCAGTCATCGCGCTGCTCGCCAGTGCGCTTTTGGTATCGGCCTGCGCAAACACAATCCGTGGCGCCGGCAAGGATGCTGCCAACACCGTCAACGCTACCCAGAACGCCGGCAAGAGAGTTGCCACCGCCGCGAACTGAGCCTCGCGGTGGTCTGCCCAAGTGAATGGCCGCCATGATTGGGCGGCCCTTTCTTTTTCAGGCCGAAGCGCGTTGTGCTCGCGCTTCACTAATTGCCCTTGGATTTCCCCTTTTAGGCGCCGGGACTGCTGTCCGGCGTATAGATCAGGCCGACTTTCCTGCCGCCACACCTGCCGCATTTCAGTTTTCGAACGAGGTCATCTGCCATTGCCGGCGCATCCGGTCCGAACCGATCGCGGAGCTTCACTAGGTCGAGCGACTGGCTATGGTTGCAAGGCGCGTAATGGCAAAACGCCGTCACCGTCATCTTCGCGTCGATCAGTGATTGAAACGTCCAGCCCTTTGCCATCCGGCTGATATAGCCTTCAATCTTCCTCTCGAAAATCCTGGAGCAATGCGTGCGTGCTTAGCGTTCGGTTCCCACGCGTGCTAGTCGACCTCGATAATCTTCCGACCTGGCTTCTTGGCTGCCGGTTGACGACGTTTGACCGGAGCCGTCTTTTCGATAGATGCTTCCACAGAAAGGCGCTGCTCGCGCAGTCGCGCCGTCTTGGCATCTCTCGCTAGACGCTCAGCCTCGATCGTCAGTTTCGATTCGCGATCAGCGCGGTCAATCCGTTCCTTGTCGACGCGTCGTTGGGTCAAGAAAGCCTCCCTTGGCTAACTGACCGATGGAATGCGGCTCATGCTAAAATGTTCCGTGCTTTAGAGCGCCGTGATGAACGGTTGTGTTAGCCAAACCGTTTCACGCCTTTTTCCCTTATTAGCGCTCGCGAATGGATGTATGATCGACTTGACGACATCGGTCGCCGTTAGGGGACCATTCGGTGCATGCGGTCGGCACACGACACATGGCGGGACTGGCAGGCGTGGTAAGGTAAAGGCCGGTGCTTAGGGGGGCCTGGTATTCCGGGGACCGCGCAGGCCACCTGCCCGGCATCCCAACAATGTCCGGCGCAGGCCCGGCCCCGCAATCCTGCGTCACCATGAAGGCCGGTCGGGCCTCCCCGCTACCAAAATTGGCCAACGAAGGTAGAGCACTGCGCATTGAGTGCCTATTAGCCCGCTGCCTCGGGGAGAAGCATCGGGCAAATGCAAGGCCGGAAGGGCCTGGGTGCAAGTTTCGGGCAGCGCCCGACACAAACGGCGCGGCTGGAGGTTGGTTCCGCGATCACACCGTAGCCGTCTGCATCTCGATTATTTCAGCTTGTGCTTGTAGTACCTTTTCCGCCTGGGCCGGCGTCCTCCATCCCAACGCCTTGCTTGCCAGAGCGAGGAAGCATGAGCAGCTTGGGCGTATGGGTCGTACTCGCTACGGCGACCATCGCGATCATTTACCTGTTGTCGTATGTCTCGATCAGGATGTAGGCAGCAGCGGCCATCATCCTAAAGGTTGTATTCCGACAACTCTAGCGAGAGCGCTATGCTCACTTCTCGGCGCCGCTTCCCTCAAAGCGCCGCCGGTAAAGACTCGGCGCCCTTTTGGTTTGTTCAGTGTCAAAAGAGGGGCGCCGGGTCGCACCGTTCTCGGTGGAAAGTCGGCTTCCAGTCACTATTACATGGCGAGCTTTGTTTGCCGGAAGCGACTTGGTCTGGCGGCAGCCAAGCTTTCCTCTCTTGCCCTCGGCACGAGAGGGACCATCCTTCTTCCGCCTGACCCGCATTCGCATATGTTGACGATGTAGGTTGTGGCAGGTTTGTAGATCATCCTGTTCCTCACTGAAGCCCGCGCCGCTTGCGGGCTAGCGCGGGCCGATCAGGAGGACACCCGATCTTCGGCAAGCGATGGAGGGCACCGCCTTCCGTAAGCGAGAATATTTAGAAGTCGCTAATGTTCCGTCAAGTCATCCAGATCACGCGCGTCACACCACGCCGTGCGCCCGGCACGGCCCCGTTGAAACGCACAAAAGGCCCCTTGGGGTGAAACATCAGGCGGAAACAATTCTCTACAATCCAGAAACAATTCAGAAACATCGCAGACAAATACGGAGCGCATCATGGCTCGCGGCCACACCACGGGCCGCCGAAAGTCGTTGAGGGCTCTTCGGACCTGATGACAAAAATTTCGACCAGCTTGATGAGTGCGGTGTTCGCCATGTCGCTCGTGGCAGCGGCGGTCGAACAGTCGGATGCAAAGCCCGCCCTTACCCGGAGCGAGCGTTGCACCAATCTCAGCCACCAGCTTGATGAAGCCCTCGAAACTCATGCCACGGCAACGAAGGTCACCGCGGCAAAGGCACTTCAGAGAAAGGGCAATCGGTACTGCGCCGCCAAGAAACAGGCACAGGGTATCCGGATGCTCGCCAACGCTCTGAAGCTGCTTAGTGTCACACCGAACGACCCGGTTCAGTAACACTCAAACTCGACCCGCATACAAAGGAAACGAAGCCATGAAAAAGTCTCTCCTCTCCGCAACCGGTCTCGCCGTCGCGCTCGCCTTCTCGATGCCGGCTCTCGGCAACGCCGCCGCCACCACGACCGCTGCTCCGGCTGCTTCGACCACCACCGCGCCGGCAGCTACTGCTCCGGCCACCGCAGCTCCGATGAAGGCAGCTCCGAAAAAGGCCTCTAAGAAGACCGCGTCCTGCAAGCCGACCAAGACGCACAAGTGCCCGGTCAAGAAGGCACCTAAGAAGGCTGTGAAGAAAGACGCCCCCAAGACCTGATCTTAGCGCGCATAATTCAAACCAGTAACAGACACGTAAAGGAACACGTTATGAAAAAGCCCCTGATGTACGCCCTCGCAGCGGCACTCTCCCTCTCATTGCCACTGGCCGTGGGCGTGGCAAACGCCGCCAACCCGCATCGCCTTCACGACAAGCAGCCGGCAAACTACCATCATCACCATCATTACCACCATATCCATCATTACCACCATCATTACCACCACATCCACCACATCCACCACGTCCACCACGTCCACCACGTCCATCACAGTGCATAACGTACTCAGTTTGCGCGAGCTTTTTCGGCTGCGGACAAGCCGGTCTTTATTGGGCCGGCTTGTCCGCTTTAGGCTCGGCAGTACATTGGAGGGTGATGGTGGCTTACACAGTGATTTGGTACACGAAGACAGGCATCTTGGGACAGACGCCGTTCAACGACTATAAGACCGCCAAGGGCCATGCGACCTCCCGGCGAGACGCCGGAACGATGGCGTGGTCTCAGTAGAAGTCCGCAAAGACGACGGAACGGTCGTGTTCAGCCAAGGCTGGTGACAAGTAATGCCACAGGACCCGCGCCATTCACGTCATGCGCATTGATCATTAGCTGCGGCCAGACGGTCGACATGCCCGATCTGCGTCAAGTCATTTGGCAGGAACGGCCGAAGCACAAACCGTTCATCGTGCTAGTTGATTAGACGCGGCGTCTGGAGAATAGCCGTTTCCGTTCCATTAGCAGCTAGGACGCGGACTCATTTAAGGCGCAGCCATAGCCTGATTAGAGTTGAACGAAGGCAAGGTAGTTGGCGGCAAGCCTATCGTAGCGCGTTGCCACCCAACGACATTGCTTGATCTTGTTGAAGAACCGCTCTACGCGGTTGCGTGCGCGGTAGAGATATGGGCTGAAGCAGATCGGAGCGCTGCGATCTTAGCCGCTATTGAACGCGCCCTCGAAACGGCTGGCGTAGAGTTCATCCCCGAGAATGGCGGCGGCGCCGGGGTGAGGCTGCGGAAGGCGCGACCGCAGGATGGTTAGCTGCGCGAAGGCGAAGCGGCATCATCGACGGCAACGAGATGCAGGGCTCGCGGAGGAACCTCAACGCCCGCACGACGCGTGCGCAAAAAAGTTTCGGCTTCGTGGGCATAACAGGCCTTACGCCAGCGTTAGCGTAGGATGAGGGTTCGCGCTCAGGAGGAAATCCATCATGCGCACCATGCTCGTTCTTGCTCTTCTTGCCTTTGCCATGCCAGCCTACGCCGCGAATCATGCGGTCCAGATCAAGGGCATGAAATTCAATCCGTCGAAAATCTCGATCGCCGTTGGCGATACCATCACCTTCACCAATGCCGACTCGATGACGCATACCGCCACCGCGCTCGACGGCTCCTTCGACACTGGCCATCTCGCCACTGGCAAGAGTGCCAAGGTCAAGATATCAGCTGCCGGCGCACACGCATTCCATTGTGCGATCCACAGCTCGATGAAGGGCACGGTCGCGACGAAATAGCGGCATCTCGAGCCCGAGCATCCGAGCCGTCGCAAGGCGCATGGTGGCGCGCGGTTTGATCTGGCGCAAGGACCGTGGGTGACCTTCATGAACGAATAGTGACGGGGACGTAGAGCGCCTCCGCTGCCGTCCCGATGGAGAGATCGTCATGAAAAGTATATTGAGAAGGGCAGCGCTCGGGCTCGCTGCTGCCACAATACTGATGGCCGGCCATGCCGGCGCCGTCCAGGCTGCTTCGCTTGTCCAGATATCGCTGTGGGACAAGGGCGCGAGCACTGAGATGGCAATGGGGCTCGCCTATGCAACACAAGGACTCGATATCGCCAAAGCGACCATGGGCATCAAGGCTTCGCCGGGTGCTGTGAAGGCCGGGGAGGTCACATTCAAAGTGATCAATGACTCCAAGGACACGGTCCACGAAATGATCGTGATGTACCTTGCCGAACCTGGCAAGCCGCTTCCCTATCTTGAGAACGAGAACCGGGTCGACGAAGACAAGGCTGGCGACAAGGGCGAAGTTTCGGAACTCGATCCCGGCAAATCAGGCACATTGACCGTCGATCTGAAGGCTGGAAAATACCTGCTTATCTGCAACGTGCCTGGTCACTATGGAGCCGGCATGTGGGCCGAATTCACCGTCGATCCATAAGGAAGGCCGTTGTTTCTGCAGAATCTCTTAGTGCTTCGCCTTCGGCGTACGCCAATGCGGCTTTTCGAAAACGCTCACGACGTAGGTTGTTACGGGCTTGTCGGTCATCCGCTCGTCAATCCGCCACGCCAGCTTCGTGATGCACGATGGCGTCAACGATTGTCTTATAGACGCTGCCGCTGTCTTCCTCGATCTCTGTGCTTGAGATGCCTATCGACTTGGCGTCGGCGAACAGCTTTTGCGTGAGCTCGGCAACTGAAATGATGTCTGCGCCCGCCGCTTCTGTAACGTTTGCGCAATATCCATTTGTACAAAAGTCGTTGCCACGCGTGCTCATCCAAGAGCAGCCATTTTCAAACTGATCCACAGCAGCGCGCGTGACCCAGCTATGTTGACACGAACATTTGCGCAAGGTGGCGGGCGGCCAGAGCGCTTGCTAGGCTCTTGGGTTTGCCAGAGCCGCGCGGGGCGACGAGGGATTAGTCATTGCTATCCGCGTTTACCGTTTTCTATTGGTCTCGCGGCTAATAAGAAATTCGGAACAAAGCAGCACAGGCTGCGTTTTTTTTGAGAGAGACGACATCAATCCGTTCAACTCCAGACTGCGTTGTAAGGGGGCAAGAGAGTGCTCTTTAGACGCCGAAATCCTGATGGTCGCTTCGAGCGCTTACGCATTTATATGTGGCCGCGCCGCTCGTTCTCGCGCTCGCTTCAATATTTTTCAAAGCGCATCCTCCGGCTGAACGCCACTCCGCACGCCGTCGCGGCTGGGGTCGCGGCGGGCGTTTTCGCGTCATTCTTTCCGGTAGGATCCCATTTCGCCATTGCCGCCATTGTGTGCTGGCTGATCTCAGGAAACATGGTGGCGGGAGGGTTAGGAACATTTGTCTTTGGCAATCCGCTGACCTTCCCACTTGTTGTGGGAGCGACTTGGGAGACCGGCAAGATCATGTTGCACGGCCACATGCAAAGTCAAGAACGGCCAGCCCATCTGAGTGAGATGTTGCAGACCCTTTCAATTTCGCAACTGTGGGCACCGGTCTTAAAGCCCATGCTGTGCGGTGCGGTGCCACTCGGGCTGATTTTTGGCCTGTTGTTCTATGGCATCACCCGCTATGGCATGACAGCCTTCCGCGAACAGAGGCGTAAGCGACTGGCCGAAAAGGGGAGCCGGCCCGTTCAGCAAGAAGACAACGCGTTATCGCCCCCTCTGCCTGCTCTACATCGCCGTTCTGGTGCGATCCTGCCCTGATGTTCGACGATCTTAGCGTCCACCAGTTCCTGGCGATGCGCGCCTTGAACGCCGAAAGGGCTCAGCTCTCGTCGAGACCCAGAGCTTGGTAGCTGACCACATCAGTCGAGGCTGATCCGCGTTCCCTTGGCGCCGTTGAGCAGCCGCTTGAGATGGAAGCTGGCGAGCTGGTCGTCCGGACATTTGCCGATCTGCGCGGCGAAAGCCGTAACCGCGTTTGCATCGCCCGCCTCCAATCTGCCGAAGGCTTCGAGATAGCTCGCCGTCGAAGGATCATCATACTGTTTTGACGACAAAGGCTCGAACGCGCGCAGCGCCTCGGCCCTGCCGCGCAGTATCAGATCGCCGACCGGCCGTCCGCGGAAGCCGTCGACCCTTGCAGCCGCGCTCCCGCTGACGCAGATACGCGTGCCCAGCTGCTTGTTGGCGCTTTCCAGCCGCGCCGCGATATTGATAGTGTCGCCATAGGCCGTGTAGTCGAAGAAGCGGCCTCCGCCGAAATTTCCGACCAGCGCCGGACCTGCATGGACGCCGATGCGGGTCGTACCGACCGCGACGCCCTTGTCGCGCCAGCTATCGCGGAACGATTGCGACAGCGCGTCGAGCTCGAGCGCGCAGGCAACCGCGCGCGCCGCATGGTCCTGCTGCTCGCCAGGAGCGCCGAAGAGCACATGTAGTGCATCGCCGACGATCTTGGCGACGGTACCTTCATGCGCGAACACGACGTCGGTCATGCCGGCCAAATAGTCGTTGAGGAGCGCGCCTAGCGTGGCGGGGTCGATCGTTTCCACCAGCGTGGTGAAGCTGGTAATGTCGGTGAACAGCGAGGCGACCTCGCGCCACTGCCCGGCTAGCGCCAACCCGTCGGCGTCGCCGGCCAGCCGCTCGGCAAGATTGGGCGAGAAGTAGCGCGACAGCGATGCATGCGCGCGCTCCGCGACCGCTTGCCGCCGATGCGCCTCGTGCAGCACCTCGCGATGCTTCAAGGTCTTGGCAATCGTGGTCTCCAAGTCGGCAAAGTCGATCGGCTTGGTGATGAAGTCGAAGGCGCCGCGGTTCATCGCAGTGCGGATGTTGGCCATGTCACCGTAAGCGGAGACGATGACCGTCGAAAGCTGCTGCCCCTCGGCCTGCTGCAGCTTCTCCAGCAGCGACAGGCCGTCCATACGGGGCATGTTGATGTCGCACAGCACCATGTCGATGTCGCTGTTGCCGTCGATGACGGACAGGGCGTCCACACCATCGCTGGCAAACAGGAAAATGACCGCGCCGTCGCGGATCTGACGCCGGAACTTCTGGACGATCAAGACCTCAAGGTCCGGCTCGTCGTCGACCACAAGGATGCGCGCCGTCACGCCACCATTCCCAGCCGTGTTTCGATCTGTTGCCTGAGCGCCGCAAAGTCGATCGGCTTGGTCAGCAGCGCTTCGGCGCCGTTCTCCAAGACCTTGCGCTTGGTTTCGGCGTCGCCATAGGCGGTGATCATGATGACCGGGACGTCCGGCCGCTGCACCTTGATCTTCGGCAGCAGCTCGAGCCCGCTCATGCCGGGCATGTTGATGTCGGACAGCACCAGGATCAGTGTCACCCCTTCGGCGTGGTCTATCTGCTCCAACGCATCCACCGCCGATTGCGCGAACTCCATGGTGAAGCGGCTGGCTCGGATGTCGCGGCGGAACTGCTGGCGAAACAGCGGCTCGACGTCGGGCTCGTCGTCGACGACCAGGATGAGGAGGTTCATTCTTCACCTCCCGATTTTGCGAGCGAGGCCGCAGCGCGCGGCAGCACAATCCGAAACTCGGTGAACTCGCCTGGCTGGCTGATGACGTCGATCGTGCCAGCATGCTGTTTGACGATGATGTCGTGGCTGAGCGACAGGCCGAGCCCGGTACCCTCGCCGGCTGGCTTGGTCGTGAAGAATGGATTGAACATCTTCTCCTTCACCTCCGGCGGAATGCCGGTGCCGTTGTCGCGGATCCTGATTTCGACACGGTCGCCGAGACTCATGGTGGTGGCGGAGAGCGTCGGCTCATAGCCCGCGCCATTCGCCGCGGCGCTGCGCTTGGCTGTTGCATAAAAGCCGTTGGAGATGAGGTTGAGAAGCACCCGCGTGATCTCCTGCGGGTAGAGATCGACATCCCCCGCCTGCGGGTCGAAATTCCGCGTCAGCGTGACGTTGAATCCCGGCTTTTCGGCGCGCGCCCCGTGATAGGCAAGGTTCAGGCTCTCCTCCACGATGGCATTGATGTCAATCGCACGATGCTCTCCTGAACCTGCGCGCGAATGCAGCAGCATGTTCCTGACAATGGAATCGGCCCGCTTGCCGTGCTGGACCACCTTGTCGAGATTGCTCTTGAGAATGGCTGTCAGCTCGCCTACCTCTTCGCGCACGGATGCCTCCAAAGGCGCTCCGGCCAGCACACTGTTCAAATCATCGATGAGTTCGCCGGAGAGCGTTGAGAAGTTGTTGACGAAGTTGAGCGGGTTCTTGATCTCGTGGGCGATACCGGCGGTCAACTGGCCGAGTGAGGCGAGCTTCTCCGTTTGCACGAGGCGGTCCTGCGCGGTCCTCAGATCTTCGAGCGAGCGTGACAATTCGCGGGTACGCGCCTGCACCTCGTCGAACAGCCGGACGTTCTCGATCGCTATGCCGGACTGGTCGGCAAACGTCTCGACGAGCTCGATCTGCCTCGGCGTGAAGTCCCGCACCTGTGACCGCGTCAGCGCGAACACGCCGACCGGCGCGCCTTCGCGCAAGATCGGAACGCATAGAATGGTACGGTAGCCGCCGAGCTTCTGAAGCTGCGTTGCCCCGTAGTCCGGGTCGGCGAGGACGTCCGAAACGTGGACGGCGCGGGCTTCGAGGGCCACCCGTCCGGTGACGCTGTCGCGACTGGCGGCGAAGGGATTGGCTTTGGCGAAAGTCGCGGCTTCAGGCAAATTGCCGTACTCGGCCGACCACCGGTAAAGATCGCCTTCACGCTTGAAGATGACGCTCGTGTCCGCGTCGCACAGCTTGGCCGCTGATTCTGCCAGCGTGTCGAGAACCGGCTGCAGGTCGAATGTGGAACGGCTGATCGCCTTCAGAACATCCGCCGTTGCCGTCTGCAGCTGCAGCGATTCGCTCAATTCCGCCGTGCGGGCCTGTACCTCGTCGAACAGACGGACATTTTCGATGGCGATCACTGCCTGGTCGGCAAAGGTTTCTACGAGTTCGATCTGCCTTTCGGTGAAGGGCCGCACCGTCGAGCGGGTGAGTGAGAAAACGCCGATTGGAACCCCCTCGCGCAGCAGCGGCACGGCCAGCACTGTGCGGTATCCGCCGAGCCGCTGTCCTTCCCACAGCGTGTAGTCGGCGTCAGCCAGCACGTCCGGAATCTGGACGGCATTGCCTTCGAGCAGGACTCGGCCGACCCCGGTGCCTCGCCCCGGGACGTGCACAAAGCCGCTGAAATATTCCTCGAGCTCGGCCGGATAGCCGTAACTTGCAGCCTCGACGAATTTGCCGTCCGTCTCACGCACGATCGAGGCGTTGTCCGCCTCGCACAGCCGGGTCACCGATTCGGCTAGAGCGTCGAGCACTGCCCGTAGGTCGAACGTCGAGCGGCTGATCGCCTTCAGCACATCCGCAGTCGCCGTTTGCTGCTGCAGTGACTCGCTCAGTTCCGCCGTGCGTGCCTGTACCTCTTCAAACAGGCGCACATTCTCGATGGCGATCACCGCCTGATCGGCAAAGGTCTGGACAAGTTCGATCTGGCTCTCGGTGAAGGGCCCGGGTTCGGGCCGCGTCATTGCGAAGACGCCAATTACCGATCCTTCGCGCATGAGCGGTACACAGAGCACAGCCGAATAACCTCCGAGTCGCGGAGCTTCGGGAAGGCCATGTTCGGTGTCCTTGGTAACATCCGGAATATGGACGACTGCCTTGTCGAGTGCTGTTCGGCCGACCCAGGATTGTCGGCTCATCGGACTCGGATTCGCCTCTTCATACGCGCGATACTCCGGGGTTTGGTCGTAGCCTGCCGCAAGTCGGAAGACATCGCCGTCCCGCATAAAGATGCCAGACGTTTTCGCACCGCAGAGCCTCACAGCAGAATCGATAAGTGTCTGCAGGACGCTCTGCAGGTCGAATGCGGAGCGGCTTATGACCTTGAGCACATCCGCGGTCGCGGTCTGCTGCTGTAATGCTTCGCCAAGCTCGGCGGTGCGAGCCTGCACCTCCTCGAAGAGCCTCACATTGCCGATTGCGATGACAGCCTGGTTGGCGAAAGTTTTGAGAAGGCCAATTTGGCTGTCGCTAAAGGGCCGCGCCTCGATGCGCCGGATCATAAGCGCTCCGATTGCTTTTCCTTCCTGCAACAGCGGAGTGGCGAGAATCGCGCGAAAACCAAGGCGTTGAGCCATCATTCGGCCAGTTGCAAACTCCTCTCCAGCGATCGTCAAGTCGTGAACGTGGACCGGAACCCGATCCAATACGGCGCGGCCGGTAACGATGTCGCGCGCGACCGGCAAGCCAGCACTGTCAATCGGAATCGGTCCGTGATGCGCTCCCACAGCCAGCCTGTCGGAGCGCAGCAGATAGATCGTTGCGTCATAGGCGTCGCAGAGCCGAGCGGCACTTTCAGCGACGGCGTCCAGCACAGGCTGAATATCCGTAGGAGACCCGGCGATCACTTGCAATATTGCGCCGGTGGCCATCTGCTGTTCCAGCGACTCGGCTAGGTCGCGGTTGCGGGACTCCACCTCTTCGAACAGCCGCACGTTCTCGATCGCGATGACCGCCTGATCCGAAAATGTCTGCACCAGTTCGATTTCGCGCGTACTGAACGGCGAGACCGACGAACGGGCGAGGACGAAGACGCCGGTCACGGCGCCGTCACGCATCAGCGGAACGCCCAGCAGGGTGCGGAAGCCGCCGAGCCGCTGGCCTTCGATGTTGGTATACTCCGGATCGTCGAGAACGTCGGTAATCTGCTCTACGGACCCGCTCTGGGCAACACGGGCGGCGATGCTGCCCCGGCCCGGCGTGACCGGGAGGTTATTCATGTGGTCCTGGAATTCTTGGCTCCATCCGATCTGTACCGTCGGCTGCAACACGTCGCCCTGGCGAAGATAGATGTAGCCCATCCCGGAATGACAGAGGTCGGACGCGGACTTCACAAGCGTATGCAGCACGGAATCGAGATCGAACACCGAACTGCTGATCGTCTTCAACACTTCGGCCGTCGCCGTCTGCTGATCCAGCGACTCGGCCAGTTCACGATTGTGCCCCTCGACTTTCTCGATCAGCCGGGCATTCTCGATCGCGATCACGGCCTGGTCGGCGAAGCTCTCGACCAGTTCGACTTGACGCGGTGAAAATAGCCCGATCGTCCGCCGCGCCAAGCCGAATACGCCGATGGTCTCCTGACCCCGCTTCATCGGAACAGAAAGTACTCCGCGGAAACTGCCCATGATTGCCGCTTCCGGCCTTTCGTATTCCGGGTCTTCAAGCGCGTCCGCCACGTGGATCGTCAATCCCTCCAGCGCGGCGCGGCCCTGGAACGTCCCTCGTCCCACGACATGTGGGTTGGCTCGTTCGTATGCATGCAGCTCAGCAGCCTGCCCGCCGCCTGCCATGAACCGCAACGTATCGCCAACGCGCAACGTGATTGCGCCCATGTCCGCCCCGGCCAGGCGTATTGCCGAGTCGACCAGCGTCTGCAGTACAGGTTGGAGATCGAAGGCCGACCGGCTGATTGCCTTGAGCACCTCGGCGGTCGCGGTCTGCTGCTCCAGCGCCTCGCCGAGATCGCGCGTGCGCGCCTGCACCTCGTCGAACAGGCGCACGTTCTCGATGGCGATGACCGCCTGGTCGGCGAAAATCTTGAGCAGCTTGATCTGCTTCTCGCTGAAAGGCTTGACCTCGATGCGCCTGATGACGAGCGCGCCGATCGCCTCGGTGTCACGCATGAGAGGTGTTGCGAGCATCGTGCGGTGGCCAAGCCTTTCGGCAAGTGTTTGGCTGACAGGAAACTCCGCACCTGCAACTGCTATGTCGTTGACATGCACAGTCTTGCAGTCGGCGAAGGCGCGACCGCAGACCCAATCGCGTGCGACCGGCATCGGTTCGAAGTCGAAGGCGATGGGTCCGTAGTGCGCTTTGGGGAATAGTGTTCCGTCTCGCGCTAGGAAAATGCCGGCGTCGTAGGTGTCGCAAAAGCGCGCAGCACTCTCCGCCACGACCTGCAGGACGGGTTGGATGTCGGTCGGCGATGCGGCGATCGCCCTGAGGATCGCACTCGTCGCATTCTGCTGTTCAAGGAGATTGGCGACCTCCGCGGTGCGTACCTGATTTTCTTCGCGCGCCGCTGTCAACTCGGATCGAAGCGAGCTGATCGTCATCTCAGAGTCGGAGTCGGGCCCTCCCATTGAGGCGCTCCTTTTTTCTCTGCTGAGTGTCGGCTTTGGCCAGCCCAGCGTCAAGTTTGGTGACCTGCAACGTCCGTTTGTGACGCAGCTCGGCCGCTTTGGTGATGCACCTGAGCGTCGGCTTTGGGAGCTGTTGCAGATAGGGAATACGTCCGAGATGGGGGTCGTAGGCTGAGTGCCCGCTTCTTCGCACCTTGACCTACCAGTCGGTCGTCAAGTGTTCCCCGCGGTGCCCCATCATCATCATCCGGAAGCATACATCGTGACTGATAGAACGAGTGCGCGCACGGCAGATCGCCAGTTGTGGTCGGCAAGCCCTAGTTCGGCTTTCAGGGTTGTCGTCCAAATCCAACCGGCTATTGCGATCATACACCGCTATGACTCAGCCAGCTGGAGTGCTGGCCGCTTTGACCGTTGTTGGCTTAGGACAGGCAGACGGCAAGTCGGGGGCACCTAAGTTAGCGAACCGGAACCCGCCGGGAGTGCGAGCGCCTATTGGAGGCACCGTTGAAGCCCCGCGCGGCTGGACACCGTTGAAGGCAGGACCGGGGGCGAGATCGTTACAAAACCGTAATTTGGCGGCCACAAGTCTGACGGGAAGCCAACGGAAGAAGGATATCCTTTTTAACAGGAGCCCCTCGTCGGATGACATCTCCCGCGTACACTTCCACCCAGAAGTTTCTTCACTGGTCTCTCTTCGTGCTTGTCCTTTTGCTCTACGCACTGACCTTCGGCGAGGACCTGTTGCCTCGTGGCGATCCTATGGTCGCTTCCTTCTGGCGGCTGCATATTTCGTTTGGCCTTCTGTTGGCTGGCCTGGTGCTTTGGCGGGTCGTCCTGCGCGGCCTGAGAGGAGCCCCCGGTCTTCCCGAAGAGATGTCGGCGCCAGAGCGGGCGGCGGCCAAGTTTGGTCACCTTGTCCTGTATGCATTGTTGATTGCGATCCCTGTTCTAGGCATCGTTTTGACCTGGTTCAGGGGTAACGAGTTGAGTTTCTTCGGCCTGTTTACGATCCCGGCTCCCTTTACACCTGATCGAACTACGGCTCGCACGATCCGAGAACTTCACTCATTGTGCGCGAATGGCATTCTGATAGCCGTCGGCCTGCATGCCTTGGCTGCGCTGTACCATCATTTCATCCGCCGCGATGCAATTTTGACGAGAATGCTCCCAAAGGGTTGAGCCTTTGTGGGCGCTAACGCCACGGGCAGGGTCCAGTGATCTTGGCGTCAGGTGGTTCGCGTTTCGAGGTATCTAGGTTTGGGACGCCATCCACGAGGTCATCGAAATGAACCTGGCCGCTTCCTCTGGCAATTCTGGGCGCTGCTATCACCGACTTTCGCCGCGCTGACGGCAATTTTCGCCAAGGTTTGCATCGAGAACATCAATTCCGATTTCGCGACCTTAATCCGCACGGCCATCATCCTGATCGTGTTCGCGGCCGTTCTCGCCGCCAGCGCCAGTTCGTGAGGCGGAGCTAGAAGTTAAATTTGCCGCGCCGCCTGCCGAACCGCTCTATGCGGCGAAGTTTTCACCCGCAGTGGATGCCTTCTGGATGGGCACTGTCCCAACATGGAAAGGCGATGTCCCTCATCCAGAACTCCATTCGGGCGCCGTGCGCTTGTCAATTGCCCATCCCTCGAATACGTCGGCTGGCGCAATTTTCCGGGCTTTGGAGAGACACCGAAGGCGAGGATTATATGTGAGATTCAGACAATAGCGGCAGCGAAATTGCTCCCCGGCGAGCTAGGAAGACAGTTTTACTGCTGGAACAGTCAACCTGCTCAAATTCTTTGCGCAGGTATTCCCGTCACACATGCGCCCCCAAGCAAGGGGTTAGCTAGCCGGGTGCGTCATGCAGCCGGTCGGCCAACCGCGTGGACCGGGGTCTGGACCGCATTTATGATTGGGGAACCTGGTTCATACGAAGCCGTTGTGGACTATAGATCGAGGTGCTGCGCTTGAGCGAACCAGTCCCAGATACCGAGCGCCGGCGCCTAGGGAGTTACCAGCCTCGCCCGCCATGTCAAATCAGCGGTGCGTCCGCGCAAGGCAAAAACAGGCTTGTTGCGGCGATGCTTGTAGCATGCCTCGTTTTCGGCTTCGGGGTGCTGGCAGAGGAAGTCCTGGAAGGTGACACGACCAAGTTCGACCTGGCCATCATGTCGGCTCTTCGCGCAGCCGATCCGGCCTACCCGATCGGTCCGCCATGGCTTCAGGAAGCGGCCCGGGATGTGACCTCAGTGGGCAGCGTGGTGTTTCTTGGCTTCGTGTTGCTGGCAGGGGTTGTCTTTCTTCTTCTGATCCACAAGCGGGCTCTCGCCATCTGGATGGCGGTGGCGGTGGTTGGCGGTGAACTGCTTGGCACGATCCTCAAGCTGAGCTTCAACCGGCCCAGGCCAGAGATCCCTCATGTCACGCGAGTATTCACGGCAAGCTTCCCGAGCGGACATGCAATGCTTTCGGCGATCGCGTTCCTGACCGTGGGCGCTCTCCTTTCACACGCAAATCAGGAACTGCGTCTCAAAGTGTATTTCATGTCCATCGCCGTGTTTCTGACGGTGGCCGTTGGAATAAGCCGGGTCTATCTCGCGGTCCACTATCCCACGGATGTCCTGGCGGGATGGTGCATTGGTTCTGGCTGGGCGATCCTGTGTTGGATAGCCGCGTTATGGTTTCAGGAAAGGCCGAAGCGGGTGGAAACTTGAAGGTCCTGGCCCTCATCAACAAAAATGCCGGCGCTGCGGCGCACAAGGGTGACATAGAGAGAGCCGTACGGGATGGGTTCGCCGAACGTGGCGTCGAGGCGGATGTCCGATTGGTGGTTGGGCGAGAGGTTGGAGAGCTGGCTCAGCGCTTCGTCGACGAAAACAAGTCGAAGTCCGGCCATGGATCAATATTGGTGGTGGGCGGTGGCGACGGCACCCTCAGCAGCGCAGCCTCCGCGCTGGCGGGGACCGATCTGGTGCTCGGTGTCCTTCCGCTCGGCACATTGAACCACTTTGCCAAGGATTTGGGTGTGCCTCTCGACCTCGCAGCGGCGATCGATACAATCACGACAGGCAAGCCTGTGGCAGTCGATGTCGCCGAGGTCAACGGCCGCGTCTTTCTCAACAACTCATCGATTGGGATCTATCCCTTCTTTGTTGCAAAGCGTTCAGCCGAGCAGCGGCGCCGTGGGTTCGGCAAGCTTGCCGCCATCGGACCCGCCCTCATGAGAACGTTGAGATCCGCCTCGTGGCAGGCTGTCCACGTCGCTGCTCAGGGCACCCGCGAAAGACTGCGGACGCCCTGTGTGTTTGTTGGTAACAATCTTTACGACATCGCCGATCTTGGCCGTCGCCGCAGCCTGTCGTCAAAAGAGCTGTGCGTTTACGTCGTCAAGCAGCAGTCCTGGCTTGGACTGGCATTGCTTCCGTTCAAAATCGCGTTCGGCATGATCGACGCCACCCGAGATCTTGAAACCTATCGGGCAAGCTCACTCCAAATCACATCGCATCGCCACGCCATGCTGGTTTCTCTGGACGGCGAAGCCGTCAGTATGGACATGCCCTTGAACTTTCAGATTCGACCAGCTGCCTTGCAGGTCCTTGCGCCTGCCAAAATGACCAGAAGCCGGGGCCATAGGTGACAGCGGAGAGCTTTCAGTGAGAACCCTCGTCCACCTCTCGGATTTGCACTTCGGAAGAACGGAGAGCCAGCTTGTGGAAGCGATCGCGGTCGAGGTTCGCGCCGTCGACTCTGATTTGCTCGTCGTATCGGGGGATCTAACGCAGCGCGCCCGGAAAGCCGAATTCCTGCAGGCGCGAGCCTTCCTTGATTCTATTCCTGGTCCCCGCATCGTAGTGCCCGGCAATCACGATGTGCCGCTCTGGAATGTCTTCGCGCGCGCATCGACGCCTCTGTCGCGTTACAGGCGCTACATCGAGGCGGACACCGAACCGTTCTATGCCGACAGCGAAGTCGCTGTCGTCGGGATCAACACGGCACGATCCCTGACAATCAAGGATGGCAGGATCAATGTCCGCCAGCTCGCGGCTGCGACAGAGAAATTCTCACGTATGTCCGATGACATTACCCGGGTCGTGGTCACTCATCATCCTTTTGAAGGGCTGGATCTGGAAAGCGACGAAGGCATCGTTGGCCGCGCGGCTCTGGCAATGGATGCCTTCTCGCGCAGCGGCGTAGACATCATATTGTCTGGCCACCAGCATCTTCACCGCACCGGTTCGAGCGCAAGGCGTTACCTCATCGACGGCTATGCGGCGCTGCTCATTCAAGCGGGAACGGCGGTTTCATCGCGGCGTCGCCACGCTGCAAATTCGTTTAACATCATTCGCATCGAGCACCCGAGCATCTCCGTCGAGTGTCGAGCCTGGCAGCCTTTGCGGCCCGGGTTCGAGATCTCAGCCAGTTATTCCTTTCGGCACGGTCCACGCGGGTGGGAAGCTGCTTGAAGGGCGATCAGGAACAGCGTCTTACTCATCCGCAAGGGAGACACCGCGTTAAGTCGCTGCCCCAACGACTGCGGCTGAGCGTGGATGGCTGTTTTCCCGATTGATCCGTGACACAAAAATCGCGCGAATCCGGGGGTGGCGAAATTCGGTTTTGTCCCTACTGAAAACTACCTAGGCTGACAGTTGAGGGAAGACAATGAACAGCGACCCGCAGACATGGTTGGCCGTGGTTCCGCTATGGTCGCAAAGGTTGGTCGCTACCTTCGCTATCCCAAGATCCTCACGCCCTCTACGATAAAAGGGCGCACGCCCAATACGCGCCAATTGCCATCTGGACGGCAAATGCCGTGAACCGCAGACTCACTGCAATCTGACTGGTGGAAACGAGATGGATAACCGACTGGACGAGGCGTGCTCCCAAAAGCACGAAGGCTAGAGGGTCGGTAAGCGCCGTTCTCGATGTCATTATTGCAACGCCGAGCAAGCCGCCAAAGATTGGAAGGCCTTCAATGCAGTTGGCATGAGCGCGTGCCAACCTCTCCATGAAGGGGCAGAGTCCGCTATTGTCAGGCGCAAACCCATTAGCAGGCACCCGTCGGGAAACCACGAGATATGTGCGGATCACTTCCATCACGATCAGCAAGATCAGTGTCCATGAAATGAACCCGACCAAACTGTAAGCCGTTGCAGACATTGCCTCTCCCCCATGTACCACGGTCCTTTTAGCTGATTTGCTCTAGGTCGGCGAGGGAGATGGGTTTGAGGCCAGTCGCCATAGATTGGCTTTAACTTCCCACCTTCGAGCCGCGATACGTTCAAGATGGAACGGCCAGGAGATCGAGCTCAGGGCGAGGTCACCGTGTCGATGGCGAGTTGGTGACGATTAGCCGATTAGCCGCCTGCCCGTTCTGGAAGGGTTTCCTCATCGTTTATCCGGTGTCCTCGCACGGTTAGAGAAATGCAGCTGTCGATCGTCACAGCCGGCGTCACCTCTCCCGCCTCTACTGCCGGCAGCAAGCCCGAGCGCACCTATCCTCGATGTGGTTATCATGGCGATGTCCTTCCGGACGGCGGCAGAAGTGCTGTACATCCGGTCCTCATCCCGTTCATGAACGTCGCTCTTGCAGCTGTCAGCCAGTTGTCAGGTTGAATTGGCTATGTCGCACCAATGACGGTGAAATGGCCGTCTGACACGACCGATCGAAATCCCAACCGCAGGCGCAACATTCGCGCCCAACCTCCCGAATGGAGCCATCATGTATCGCACATTCGTTCTCGCCGCTCTTGCCGCCACGATTGCAGGACCGGCGCTCGCCGCCGGCGGCAGCTGCAGCACCGCCCCGAAATCGCAGTTCAAGCCCAAGGCAACGCTGGAGGCGCAGTTAACCGGCGAGGGCCTCAACGTCCGCCAGATCAAAGTCGAGAAGGGCTGCTACGAAGTCTACGCGGTCGACAAGGCCGGCAAGAAGGTGAACCTGGCCTACAATGCCGAGACCCTTGAAAAGCTCGACAATGCCGAAGCCGGCGAAAATTGATCCGAACGTTTCGATAGCCACGGAGGCGCGAGCATCTCCAGAGATGGTGCGCGTCTGGGACCGGGTCGTGCGGAGTTTCCACTGGGCGCTGGTGCTCAGCTTCGTCACTGCCTGGCTCACCTCCCATTCCTCGGAGGACATTCACCATTGGGCTGGCTACGCCACTGCCGGGCTGGTCGCGATGCGGCTCTTGTGGGGGGTTCTTGGCACTCACTATGCGCGCTTCTCGCAATTCGTGCGTGATCCAGCAACAGTGCTACGCTACCTCTCGGCGTTGCTGAGCGGTCGCGAGGCCCGCTATATCGGCCATAATCCCGCCGGCGGCGCGATGGTGATCGTGCTGATCGGGGCGATGGGATCGACCGCGCTGACCGGATGGCTGATGACAACGGACGCCTATTTCGGCGTGTCCTGGGTCGAGACCGCGCACAGTCTGAGCGCGCACGGCTTACTTGTGATGGTGCTTTCCCATATAGGCGGCGTCGCGCTGGCAAGCTTTCGCCATCGCGAAAACCTGGTACGGGCCATGATCACGGGGCGAAAACGCAAAGCTGAGCCCGCGGACGTAGCCTGACGACCTTTACCAGGCCGGTGTCAGTTTCGATGAGGTTACAGCAAAAGACGCCCGGGGTCCTTGGACATTAACCACGTTGTTTTGGCGACGCTCCTTAATGGTACGCGGAGGAGCATGCGACAGGCAGGTGCGGTGAACCCATGTATCCGATAATTCTCTCACTCGTGACCTTTGTTGTTGGACGGCGCTGCTAGCGGGCGGCATCTGGCTCGCTCATCTCGGCGGATCGTGGTTCTACCAAGGGGCGCGGCGCTGGTGGTTTCGGCAGCGCTAACCTTCACGCGCCCCCCCGCTGGCTTGGCGCTATATGGCGTAGCACTGCTGGTGACGCTGTGCTGGTCGATAAAGGGGAGTTGGCTTCGACTGGTGGGCGCTTTCGGCGCGCGGTAGCCTGCTCATTATGCTCGGCGTGCTGCTGCTGTTACCGCCGATGGTGCGGTCACTTCACAGAATTGACACCGGCTCAGCCCGATACAACGGCACCAGCCGGCTTTTGGCCGCCTCCCTCGTAATCGCGGTGCTTGCCGGCGTCTACACCATGTTCCAGTCGCCGCACGATGTAGCCGGCACCTTTGCCGACGATCGCACGCGACGCGAGACCTTAAAAGCACCGTTCCGGATGGCGAATGGCAGGCTTACGGCCGCACTGCGGCCGGTGACCGTACTACCCAGCTCACTCCGCAAAACATCGGCGATCTGAAAGTCGCGTGGACCTACCATACGGAGGACATTCGCGGCCGAAACGATCCCGGCGAGGCGACCTATGTGCAGAGGCCCCACAAACCACCCCTGCCCGGCCGCCTGCCGACAAGGGGGGCGGGTACCGACCGTCGCGGAAGGGCGGCTTGCCGTCGCCTCATCCCGACAATCGGGACGAAGAACCCGCATAGTGTGTCAAGTGAAATGGGTTCCTAAAGAGCGTCCGTTAGGGCTGACTTGGATCAACGGACAAGTTAGTCAACGGACGCAACCCTTTCGGATAGGAGTCGGCCTGTGGCCAAGACCGTCTTTTATGCGCGCGTCTCAACTGCCGACCAGACGCTTGAGCATCAACGCAGGCAGGCCGAGCTAGCAGGTTTCAAGATTGATCAAGAGATTGCCGACCACGGTGTGTCCGGCATCTCGACCAAGCTGGCGGAGCGACCTCAAGGAAAGCGGCTTTTCGACATCCTCCGCCCTAGTGACACCCTGGTGGTGCGCTGGGTCGACCGGCTGGGCCGCGACTATCGGGACGTGTCGGATAGCATCCGGCTTTTCATGCGTGACGGTGTGGTGATCAAGACGGTCATCAATGCCATGGTGTTCGACGGAGCGACCAAGGACCCCATCCAACAGGCCGTTAGGGACGCGCTGATAGCCTTCATGGCAGCAACGGCGGAAGCACAGGCGGTCGCCACCAAGGAAGCCCAGAAGGCAGGTATAGAGGACGCCAAGTCCGACCCCAGGTCGTACCGTGGCAGGAAGCCGAGCTACGACCGTGAGGCATTCGACACGGTGGTTACAATGCTGGGCACAGGGGCTGGTGCATCAGCCATAGCCAAGGTCACGGGCTTGACGCGGCAGGCGGTCCTCAGAATCAGGGAGGACCGGATTGGAGCGGAGAAGGCCCTGGCCATGTGGGCGCTCTAGGCGTGGTCGGTGGCAAAGTCACTCGGCCCATCCTTACCACGCCAAGAGGCAGAGCTTATGGAGTCGTAGACGAACGGTACTGCCCTGCCGGTTTTTCGGACACGCAGTTAAGCTAGCATAGATTTCTCCTCGAACTCGACGGGGCTTAAATAGCCGCGTTCCGTCTCGATATTCTGATTGCCCGACAAAAATCCCAGCTCGCAGGCTTGCTCACAGTGATCTCCACTGCCTCCGGCGGACAAAGGTTCTGAAATTGCTGCCGGCAATATGCCGGGAGCGATCGTCGCTACGTGATCACTGAACGACCGAAATGGGGCCGACAGCGGAATGGCGGCTTCTGGCGTCCGAAGAACGATAGCGGACGTTCAGCCCAGCGCCAGCATCGTCCTGACCTGACCCAAAGGAGCCCTTCGGCAGCCCGCCTCGGGCCATAAACGACGCCGTGTGAGGAATGGTCCAAGGGACGTGATGAGTTGATCGCTGTCGGCGCCGGCACTGCACGCTCGCATTGGAGGTAGGACTGGAATACGCTCACCGCCCGGAGCTTCGACCTACGGAACAGGCAGGACACAAGCATGGAGCGACGCCTCACCGCAATCCTTGCTGCCGACGTCGTCGGCTACAGCCGCCTCATGGGAGCCGACGAGGTTGGCACGCTTGGGCACCTGAAGAGGCTTCGCGCCGAAGTGATCGAGCCCAAGATCACAGAGTCGCACGGACGCATCGTCGGTTCCGCTGGCGACAGCCTTCTTGTCGAATTCGCCAGCGCAGTCCATGCGGTGCGGTGTGCGGTTGAAGCCCAGGAGGAATTAGCCGCTCACAATGCAAGTTTGCCCGAGGACAAGCGCATGACTTTCCGCATGGGCGTGAATTTGGGCGACGTTATTGCACAGGACGATACGATCTACGGTGATGGCGTGAACATCGCCGCGCGGCTCGAGAAGCTTGCAGAACCTGGCGGCGTCTGCGTCGCGACCAACGTCTACGAGCAGGTCAAAGGCAAACTGGACTATGCCTACGCCGACCTCGGTAGCCATCAGGTCCACAACATCGTGGAGGCGGTGCGCGCCTATCGGGTCAGTCGAGCGAAACCCGCTGCGGCATCCTCCACAAGGGTTGCGCTGAGGCTTCCCGAAAAACCGTCCATCGCGGTCTTGCCATTCGACAACATGAGTGGCGACCCCGAGCAGGGCTACTTCGCTGACGGCATGGTCGAGGAGATCATCACCGCGCTGTCCCGGACGCGCTGGCTGTTCGTCATCGCGCGCAACTCGAGCTTTACCTACAAGGGCCGGGCAGTGGACATTAAGCAGGTCGGACGCGAGCTTGGTGTGCGCTATGTACTTGAAGGGAGCGTGCGCAAAGCGGCGAGCAGGGTTCGCATCACCGGGCAGCTTATCGACGCGACAACGGGAGCACATCTATGGGCCGACCGTTTCGACGGCGGGCTGGAGGAGGTTTTTGACCTGCAGGAGGAAGTGGCCAGGAGCGTCGTCGGAGCGATCGCTCCGAAGCTGGAACAGGCAGAGATCGAGCGAGCCAAGCGCAAGCCGACCGAGCACCTTGACGCCTACGACTACTATCTGCGCGGGATAGCAAGCCTCCACCAGTTGACCAGGGAATCCACCGCAAACGCCCTTCAGTTGTTTTACGAAGCCATCGAACTCGACCCTGAATTCGCCTCGGCATACGGCATGGCCGCGTTCTGTGCCGTCATACGCAAGGCGAACGGCTGGATGGCCGATCGTGAGCAGGAAACCGTCGAAACAGAACGCCTGGCTCCGAAGGCAGTGGATTTGGGCAGGGATGACGCGGTTGCGCTCTCACTCGGCGGGGAAGCGCTCGCGTTTGTCGTTGGCGACTACAATAGCGGGGCAGCGTTTATTGATCGCGCGCTTGCGCTCAATCCGAACCTGGCTACCGCGTGGCTATTCAGCGGCTGGGTCAGAGCGGACCTCGGTGATACGGAAGCCGCCCTCCAGCGCTTGGCTACCGCGATACGCATGAGTCCAGTCGACCCGTTCATGTTCGATATGCTGAATGCGGTTGCAATGGCTCATCTCTTGGCTGGTCGATTTGAGGAGGCATCATCTTGGGCGGAAAGGTCGCTACGGGAAAAGCCGGATTTTTTGGCGTCGTTGCGCTTCGCCGCTGCAAGCTATGCTCTCGCTGGCCGGACCGAGGATGCGCAAAAGGTGGTGAGCCGAATTCTCGCCCTCGATCCTGGCGAACGAATTTCCAATCTCGCCGACGTCGTTTCAATCAGGCGTGCGGCCGATATGGCTCTGTTTTCAGAAGGTCTACGAAAGGCTGGGCTGCCGGAATAGCTCTGCCAGGCTGGCGTATCGATCGCGAGTTGCAACGCACCGAGATCTCAACGGACCGCACCGTGGGGGATGCCTGCGGCAAAGCACCTACTCGATCTCAATCCAAGTCGGCGATCCCTTGGCATAGGCGATAGCTGCTTCGGCTGGAGAATGGCTGATAGTCCGTTTTTGGCGCACCCGCGACCTCCAGTGAGGTCGTCACTAACGTCCGCTTTTAGGCAGTGGCACAGCTAGCTTTAATGACTGAGATGAGGCGCAAAGCAGCCACGGTACCTCTGCCACCACGACGCGTAGGCCGAAGGTCCAACATTTTGAACCGGATATTCTACTCGTCCATCAGGTACGACCAAAAAATCCGACAAGGGAGAGTGTACCCGCTGGCGGATCCCAATCCGGGCCGACTTCATCTGCCAACCGCCTCAGAGACTATGCCCACCCAGTCAACTTCAATTTGCCCAGCCCTCAAGAACGTCGGCTAAGCGGATCATATGGTGATGCCCGAGCTCCTCTCGTAGGTCCTCCGACCAGCGTTACTCAGCAGCTTGATCGAACATGCGTGCGAGTCCTTCAGCAGAGGACCTTCCCCGCTTCATTGATGAGGTTTACAACACCCGCCAATTGCACTCAGCGCTCGGCTATCTCAGCCCGCAACAGTTCGAAGACCAACACGCCCGGAAGATGGTCAAAACTGCCGCTTGATCCTGTCCGCTCCGAGGGGCGCACTCCATTTCGCGTCCAATCGCGACCCCTCTGGGTGCCCAGGTTTGGGCTTATCCGGGTAGTGCATAGGAGGGACCCGCGCCCGAGCGCAGCGCCCTCGGCGTTGCGCTGAGCGGAGGGCGTGGGAGGTTCCTGTGCACCCACGCGGGTAAGCCCGGGAGGGGCCATTCGGTTAACGTGGGGAATCAAACGGCCGCCAGTTATACTGGCGGCCGTCCCTTTTTTTGGATCGTCGCCCCCAGCCCGATCACCAAGTCACGAAATGACGCCTTGGCCAGACCTTCTAGGTACGAGCAGAGATCGAGATTGGATGGTGCATAGTGACTAACCGTAGCCACCAACCGCGTCTCGGAAGTCTGCGGCTTATTCAACGACGGCGAAAAGCGACCATTCGCCAGGCACCCCCTTTAACGAGTACATGCCTTGGTCAATGAACCCGATCCCCGAGCCGACAACCAGGTCTTTGACCGTATTGGACACCAGGATACTGCCCGGCGACGCATTGCTGCAGATGCGTGACGCAACATGCACCGCGAGCCCACTCAGATCGGTCTCGCGCCGCTCGCATTCACCGGTATGCAGTCCAGCGCGCATGGTGAGGCCGAGACGCGACAGTTCCTGTATGATTGCCCGCGCGCACTGGATAGCCCGGGTAGGCCCGGTGAAAGCCAAAACGAAGCCATCGCCCGTGCGGTTGACTTCCTGGCCACCGAAGTTCTTCAGCTCTCGTCGCACGACACCGTCATGCGCTTGCAGAGTCTCCTTCCATTTGAGGTCTCCGATTGCCGCGAGCTTTTCGGTTGATCCAACAATATCGGTCACGAGCACGGTCAGGAGGACCCGCTCGGAGGGCGGACTATTTCGGGTTCCAGTCAGGAACTCCTGCACTTCACCTACCAGTCGTTCCTGGTCACCCCACCACGGTAAGTGATCGTCGCCGGGAAGCACGACCAACTTGGCGCCTGGAATATGATCGGCAAGATATTGGGCTTCGGGGACAGAATGCCAGCGGTCTCCGCTGCGATGCAGCACTAGAGTAGGCACCTGAACACTCGGCAAAACACCGCGTATATCGACTTCAAAACTCAGATCGTTGAGCGCTCGAACTGCACCCGGACTTGCGGAATAGCGAAGATAGGCGCCGAACCATGAGCGCGCCGCCTCATCCTTTGCCATGCTCGGCGCAGCCTGGTCGAGCTCAAAAGGCTCACCCCAATTCTCTTCCATGAGCGTGTTCCACGCGTCACGATCCTCTAGCGTTATGCCCCACGGATAGTCAGGCGCCCAGCTTTGCCGAGCATAGCTCCCGCAGAGAATAAGCGCGGCTGTACGTTCGGGATGAGTTGCGGCGAACATTGCCGCCATGTAGCCCCCCTCGGACACGCCAAGGAGGGCTGCCCGTTCCGACCCGGCAGCATCCATGACCGCCCGGATATCATCCACTCGCTCTTCGAGCGTCGCGGGCCCGACATCTCGATCGGATAGACCCATGCCCCGACGATCGAACCTGATCAAGCGCGAGAAATTGGCGAGACGCCTGAAGAACCGCGCATAGTCGGGACTTTCCCATGCATACTCCAAATGGGAGACCCAACCTTGCGCATAGACAAGATCGATTGGCCCGTCACCAAGGACCTGATAGGCGATCGATAGATTGCCGCACTTCGCGTACTGGGTGCGTGGAGCCATGGCGGTTCGAATCCCGGAAACGAAGCCAATCTCAACCGTGGACTGGAGATATGCGATCAAGCACCGTTGAGCCTGCTTCGGACGCCACAATCAGGCCACCAATGGTAGCACGTGGCCAAGTTCCTAACCTTAGCAATCTGCATGCGGTGACACGTTCTTGGCCGCCTCGAGGCCGATCCAATGCACGTTCATCAGTTGGGATCGCTACGGCCGCTTTGTCGGCGACTGCAGGCGCGCTGACGGCGCCAGCGTAGCCGCCTGGATGGTCGATCACGGCCAGGCGCTCGACTGGCCCCGCTACAGCCGTGGCGCCTATGCAGGGCAGCAGGCGAAAGCCGCAGCGGCAAAGGTCGGTCTATGGGCCGGAACGTTTCAGGCGCCTTGGGATTGGCGGGCTGAGCACGCTGACGGTGCGAGGCAGATAGCGAAACAACCGCTCGGCATCATCAGCCGCCGGCAGGTAGCGCAAAGCTACTCATGCCAGCCGCGGCGAACCTGCTCGCAAATTAGTTCGTGCGATGAGGCAAACTGGTATCTGGTCAATTGCCCCTGGGGCGGCAAGCTCGACCGCGACAAGGACGGAAGACCGTGTGAAAGTCTGTGCTGAATGCCGCCAGCAAGGCCGATCTGCGGAAGATCCGGGATGATCAGATCGCGACCGTTTATCGCCGATTTTATTGGGATGCCGTCGTCGCCCGCCTTCACGTAGCGGCGGAAGTTGGCAAGCGTGACACCCTTCATGGTGGCGCCGCCGGCGGGCCGTGTTGTCGCTCCAGCCACCTTCTGATTTCAAGACGAGCGCAAGCGCCCGCGCAAAATTGCGGTCCATAACTGTTTTCCTTTTGATGTTGGGATTTGAAGAACCGAGATTTCTCGGCTACAGGGAGTTCTTCTTCTGGGGCGGAATCATGAAATTCTCGCAGATCGCCGCACTGACATCATTGCGATTTTTTGCTGCGGCTTCGATTTTTGTATACCATGCGCAGGTACATATCTTTGGGATAAACCATCCTCAACTTGCGCTCGGCGTTTCGTTTTTCTTCGTTCTGTCCGGGTTCGTGCTGACGTACGCCTACCGTGACCTGCGGTGGGATGAAATCGGCGACTTCTACTTCGCCAGGTTCGCGCGGATTTGGCCGGTTCATGCCGTGACCTTTGTGGCGGCCGCAGTTTTCCTGACGCCCTCTTTTTTCAGCGTATGGAGCGGAATTATAGGCGCTATCAATATCTCGCTGCTTCAAGCATGGGTGCCATACCAAGGCGTCGTTTTCTCGTTCAACGCCGCATCGTGGAGCATATCTGCCGAGATGGCGTTTTATGCGCTGTTTCCCGCACTGTTGCTCACTCGGCGGTTTGGTTCCTGGTACTTCGCGCTTGCGGCAGTCACCGTCTTGATAGTCGGCGCTCTGGCCGCATTGCGACTTCCTGGGCCAACGAGCCCGTGGACCTTCAACCCAATTTCGTTCGCATTCCAGTTTCCATTGTCAAGAGTATTGGAATTCGCAACTGGCGTGTTTGCTGGCAGACTCTATGTCACTGGCCGCGCCGCGAATGTGAAGGGCACAGTTTTCGAAGTGGGAAGCCTCGTAAGTGTTCTGATCTTCGCCGTTTTCAGCCAGTGTCTTATCCCATGGCTCAGCCAGTCGGGAGGGATGTTTTTCTTCGCCGCAGCCATTTTCGTTTTTGCGCGGGAGGCCGGCAAAATTAGCAAAGCTCTTTCATGGCCTCCGCTGGTTCGTCTCGGCGAGATCAGCTTTTCAACCTACATGCTGCATGATCTGATTTTGCGAATAGCCGTCACGCACGGCCTGGTCCAGAGGATCGGGAAACCATGGTCTGTCCTCCTGATCGTGCCGCTGGTCTATGTCTTGTCATATGTGATGTGGGCTGGCGTGGAGGTGAGATTTCGTAAGATATTGATGGGTATGCGAAATTCCCGCGTAGCAACACAGCTGGTGCCCGGCCAGTAGAGAAGGGATGTTTTCTAACAACCCCTTTTCGCAGTGAGGCCGTTCAGAAGGCAAGCACCTAATGGAACTGCGCAAGCCGGCGGATCGTTTCAGCGACACATGAGGGCGCTAGGGCCCCGTTTTCTGCCCTTAACAACCGGACCTATCGCTGTTACGCCGCTGTTTTCAGCGGGCCCGATCTTTGCGATATTTTCAGAAGCGCTCCAAGGGCGAACACTCAAAAAGGATCAAAAGGGCAACCTGTACATCGCGCCATCTTCATTTTCTGGCACAACAAGCGTAACGGGGGTGTTGGGTAAGGGGGCAAAGTTAGTGAAAGCCGCGTGTGCACTTTGTATTGCGCTCATCATTTCCGGGTGTGCAGGGACCAGCGTTGTTCAGACTTCAGGTAATACCGCCATCGTAACGGCCAGAGCTGCGCCTGTCTGTGGTGGCGTGGGCGCCGAGAGGGTCGCCGTCAGAGAAGCCGCCATTGAGACGATCAAGGCAGGGTTCGACAAATACATCATCTACGATGCTGCGGCTCAGAACACTGTCACGACTACGCAGATGCCGGGGACGGCCACGACAATGGGCACTATCAACGGCGGAATGCTAAACGCGACGACCACCTATCAGCCGGGGCCAACAATCTACTCAGGTCACCACTCCCAAGCCTTTGCCATCAAGATGTTCAAGGCGAGCGACCCTCTTGGCGCCAATGCTGTTGATGCGAGGACAACGCTCGGCCCAGAGTGGCCAAAGCTGATTAAGCAGGGGTCTTTGACGACCTGCACGTGACGGGTGCTCTGGTCATAGAGTTCCGCCTACCGGGCCGCCCATACAGCGCATCTGACGCTGCAGCAGCTCAAGCTCATGTCGGCGATCAAGCACTGTCGCACTGCGGCCCTTGGCGGTCACGTGGAGGCCTGCGAGGACTGCGGCCAGTGGCGCATCGCCTACAACTCCTGCCGCAACCGGCACTGTCCGAGGTGCCAGGGTGCCACGGCGCGGACATGGCTTGCCGAGCGCGAGGCCGACCTGCTGCCGGTCGGCTACTTTGCACACCGTGGGCTACCTGAGGCCAGCAGCCGTAAGCGCTCGGTACACTGACCCCCGACCGATGCCGAGGGACGCGGCGATCTCTGATACGGATTTCTGTTGCTGGTACAAGACGACTGCTTCACCGGCCTTTGCTCGCGCCGTAGGCTTCCGCCCTTTGTATTTCTTATCTGCCTTCGCCTTCGCGATGCCTTCCTTCTGTCGCTCTCTCATCAGGCCCCGCTCGAACTCTGCGAAAGCGGCGAACATGTTCAGCATCAGCCGACCGTATGCTCCGGTCGTGTCCAGCGTCTCCTTGCCGAACTGTAAGACCTTCAGACCTACACCACGTCCATGCAGGCCATCGACAATATCACCAAGGGTCCGCGTATTCCGCGCCAAGCGATCGATCTTGGTCACCACCAGCGTATCGCCCTTGCGCAGAAATTTGAGCGTACGATCGAGCTCCTGTCGATCCCCCAGGGCTGAGACTTGCTCCGAAAAGACTTCTTCGCAACCGGCGGCTTTGAGGTCACGTATCTGGGCCTCCAGTCCCGCTACCTGCTCTTCTGTTGAAGTTCGTGCGTAGCCGACCTGCATCCTACTCTCCAATGTCCAATAGCCTCTGAGCTTTTGAGTCAGATACGTCCAAAAGTCAATAAGAACCTTATTGGACGCCGCTAGGGCTTGTTGGAGGTCGTCCGGTAGACCCTGCCCATGTGGACAGCATGTCAATGGATCGTAGGATTGCGCAGGGCGTCCCGCCTACGCCGCCGTACCCATAAAACGAGCGGCCGGCTCAGGATCATCGTAGGATTGCACTGAACGACGGCATTTGAGGCTGTGCAGCCATGACTTCTTTGGGGCCGTTTGCGGACCGGCTGCTTCAGGCGGCAAATCTTCAGGGCCGGACATTACGGTCGCCGTGACCATTGTCGTGACCTGACCCGATGCTGCCGTTCAGTCTCACGATCAGGAAGTCCTAGAATGTGAGAAAAGGCGACATGGGATCGCGACGGAAAACTGAAATATCGGAACGTCGCTTCACTCGAGCCCGATCCACACAAAGCCGTCCTGCTTTCGGCAGGGGTATACGATCAGTTTTGCGCGGTTTTTCGAAATGTCACCGGCGAATTCATAGCCCGGCGCAGTACCATCCTGCTGCAGCTGCGCCCACCCCCTGATTTCGCCGGTGGACAGGTCGAAACAACTCTGATGCCAGCGGCAGACCAGGCCAAGATCTGCGGTGATCGTGCTCTCCGTGTGTGGGAGCTTCAGCTTTTCGGCCTCAGTGGAACTTCGGCGTTCGTAGAGCGGCAGATGAAGATGCGGGCAAGCATTGTTGAAGGCGCAATAGTTGTCGGATCCGCGAACGACGACGATATCGTAATCTTCAAAATCGAGAATCCGACGTTCGTAGGGCCGAAGCTCGTCTTCGGCAAAAGCGCGAACCCACCTCCTGCCGCCGTGACGGATGGTTTCGCGAAGCCCCTTGGAATTCAGTTCGGCGTCAATTTCGGGCTTCAGCCTGACTATTTCAAACAGGCTTGTGCGCTCGGCGGTACCGCGAAGGCGTACCCTGACGAAGTCGCCGATTTCCACCTTGTCGGCGATCTGATCGCGGAGGGCCTCGGATATTAGCAATCGCGTACCGGCATCTTTATTGGCGGCCTCGACCCGGCTGGCCAGATTTACAACGTCGCCGATGGCCGTCAGACGTTCGTGTCCGGCGAAACCCAATGTGCCGATGACGGCTTCGCCATAGTTGAGGCCGATACGAATATCGAAATCGATGCCATACATCGAGGCAAAGAAAGGCTTCAGACGATCGACCGTGGCGAGGGTCTGAAGTGCGGCGTTCACGGCGCGGAGCGGGGCGTCTGGCTGGTCGTCGATACCGAATATTGCCATGAGCCCATCGCCGATCAGTTTGTCAATGAAACCGCCATTCTGCTCGATGACGTCGCCGACTTGGGCGAAGTAACGATTGAGCAGATACATCACGTCGTAGGGGGAAAGCCGCTCCGACAGCGCGGTGAAATCGACAATATCACTGAAGAAGACCGCAACATGCCTTGCTTCGCCGCAACGCGTCGCGGCAGAAGTGCCCAGCTGGCTAGTGATCATCATGTCGGTTTCGTCTAGCACCAGGCGTCGGACGCGAAGCTCGCCTTCCGGCCTGAGCTGACAGGCCAGCCGAACCTCATCGGCCAATCTCAACCGGTTCGCCATCAGGGTTTCGTCCGGATTCCGGTCCGGGCAAGCCTCAATGCCGTCGAGAACCCAAACGCGGCATGTCGAGCATTTCGCCCTGCCGCCGCATGCATGGGCGAACGGCACGCCCGATCTGAGAGCCGCCTCGAGCAAGGTCTCATCCGCGGCCACGTCGAAATCCACTCTGTCGGGTAAAGCGGTTACTTTGGTCATATCACCGAACACAGGTCCGTCGCGTTAACTGGCTTGTCAGTGTAGCACCAAACGGCTCAGGCAATAGAATCGTGCAAAATTCGAGTACCAACGAAGCCGAAATGGTTTCGTTGCGGGGACCGGACCACAAGACCGCTTGCATCGGCAGCGACCGCTTGCCGAGCGGACAACGAGGGTTCATCACGGCGCGGATCGTGGTGGTGACGCTGCAGAGCAGAAACCGGCTTCGTCGAGATGCGACAACCAGGCAGCAACGATGTACGCCAACTATCAGCGCGCGAAGCAGACCATCTCGCTCTAATCGTCGAACTTTCGTCAATGGCGCAACCGCGACCTCCAGCGGGGTCGCCGGCAATGTCTGCTTTTCAGGCGGTGGCAAAGCTGACCTCAACGACCGACATAGGGCGCAAAGCAGCCACAGCACCTACGACGAATAAATTGCCGGCGGGCGCTTGTCCTGCGGCCTCTAACGACTGACGGCGAGCAGCCTGTCCGCCGCCCCAGCAAAAGCGCGCAGTGTCGCCTGCTCCTGTGCTACTGCCTTTTCGTAGAGCCTGTTATATGTCCGCCAATGCATTCCTCGAGGCTTGTCCGCAAGTCGTAGCGGGACGCTTGCGGTTCCTCCAAGGCGTTGCCGCAATTTCCGTGCCTTAGAGAGACATCGAAAGCGAGGATCTTCGCTCTGGGAGCGATAACTGAGATCCAAACACACACGGCAGCGAAAGCCGTTACCGTCGTAAAGAACTGCGCATCTACGATTGCAGGACGGGCAAATGAACCAGCGCCGCTCACCGCCGAAATGTTGTTCCGTGGAATCAAGCGCGATGACCTCGTGCACGTGCCGCCACTCCTGGGCCGGTCCTCGACGATGATAGGTCAACTCCAGGCTGCCTTCCTCCACGAAAATCCCGATCGAACCGGAAGGACGGCCGCCGACATTCCAGGTCAACTCCCCTCGGCGCCCGGGCGCCAGCAACCTGCTCTTGCGCAAGTCCGAGATGCGAAGATACAGCAGGTCCTCGCACTTCTTGCGAGCTCCGTTTCGCCACCGATTCCCTGATCCTGCGCCGCCCATTGATACCTCCGATTTTCCCGAAATAGTGTGCGTATCTGAGCAACTCTTACAACGCAGGGGCATAAGGAACTCTGACAACGAGACCCCTAGGATATCGATGGCGCAGCTCGTTCCAGAACGAATCCCGCGTCTGCGCTCAGGCTATCTGGTCTGCAGTGCCTTCTTCAGGTAGCCAGCCGACCGAGGTAGCGATCGAAGAGCCCTTCATTCCAGCAGAAGGATTGCAGAAGGGATTGCAGACCTCATTTCAATTTGAATCCAAGCTATTGCGGGCCGGAAGCGGACTCGGCAGGAATGCGTTCGAGCCTTTCTAGGAAGGTGATAGGCTTTGACATCCTTTTGGTCCCAATGCATCCGGTCGCGCGATCCGCTACTGGAACAGCACCGGGCCACGGGGTATCGCGCCCTCCCTCTGCTCTGGATGCACCATTCAGTCGGTACAGCTTTGTGCACGTACATACATATTTGTGCATCCAGCGGCCCAATGGCCGCGAAATAGCCGGATAATCCCTCGCTCGCTTCGGTCATCCCGCGGCCCGCCCTGCCGGTTGTTTCTATGCCAGGTCATGCCCGCCTCCGAAGCGGCACGACATGCGGCGGATTGTTCGGCTGCGCCATATGGCGCTCGCGCCACATCCGCTTGGCGATGCCGGGGATCGCCGATATCACCTTCGCGGTCGGCCGGGCTGCTGCCCATGCGAGCAGGTCGAGTTGCGTCGTATCGTTCTTGCGCTTTTTCATGCCGCGCTCCGTTGGCCTTGCACGATTGCGGGGGTCAGCCTTCCGGTCTCGAGCAACTTGCGCATTCGCGTCATCGCGAGCGGTCCAAGCTGGCAGTCCGCGAACAGTGTCAAGAAGGCCGCCGCCAGTTCCTGCTCGCTGGACGGCGCCGGGAAGGGAATGTGCAGGTCATCGCCTTTGGCTGATGCATATCCATTGGGAGGGACAGTGCTAACCATGAGAGGTTCTTCAGGTTCTTCCTCCTTCATAGACATATCCTGAGGGGTATATGGGGGGATATTGCCAGCAATGGCTGCGGGGACGTCACACTCGCTAGGTGCGTGTGACATCGGTCCATCTGTCTCTGCAATTTCTGCGGGGACAGAACGAGCCAGGCTGCGCCTGTCAGCCTGTCGAAGAGCCATCTGCTCCTTGAGGTGTTCGACCGTATAAGAGACATGATCGAGGATCTCGTCGGCCCTCGGATTCTCTACGCGAAAAACTTGCGAGGAACGCGTCTTCGTCTCCGTGTCGATCAGATAACCTCGTCCTAGTAGCCTGCCGCGACAGGTTGATATCTGGCGTTCGGAAAGGCCAGTCCGTGCCCTCGCGGCTGAGATGGTCAGGTATGTCGTTCGCGTCGGCCACGTCAGGAAGGCGAGATAGGCAACCATCAACGACAGGTCGCTCGGCTGCATCTTCGGATCGGCCGCGACCGTCTCGATCAGACTTAGCTTGAAGCTCGCCTTGGACGCGTTTGCTGCCTTGTCGTCGTTCATGCTGCGCGCGCCTGGGTCAGTATCAATGCTCATGTGTGTGGTTCCTCGCCGCAATTCTGGCGCAGCGCCCCTGAAAAAACTCTGCCAAGGCGGTTACAGGACTGCGGGACGCTCATGGCTTAGCTGCCCGACCGCCTGCAAAGCGCTCGATCGCGCGATTTAGGCTGCCTTCCAAGGAGACCAGTGGCGACCTGTGGCGTCAGCTCGTAATGGAGTTTCAACACCTCCAGGACGGCCATCTGTGAGCTTTCGACGATCACCACTCATCTGGGCATAGGTCGCGCCGTCTTTGATCGCCGCGCCGACTATTTCATAAACGAACCGGCGCGCTAGGAGGTCGCGGGTCGACGCCGCGTCGCTCATTTTTCCCGAGCCCACTCTTTTCGGCCATCAATAGCGCCATGGCGACGCCCAAAAGCCTCGAGCTTATCGACCTCGAAGGCGATGCCCTTGCCGGGGCGCATGGTGCCGTCGCCGGCTTTGTAAAATTCGCGGTCGTTGCACAGATGGTAGTCACTGAACGTGTCGAGCGAGATGCGAATCTCCAGTTTCCCATTCTTCGGTACGACGGCGACGAGATCGGATTGAGATGCGGTGTAAGTGCCCATCAGGCCACCGCCTTTTCTGCCGGCCTTTCCGACGTGGACCCGACCGGCTTAGAAAGCCGAGACGCGGCCCAGGCGTCCAGCGCCTGCGGCGTGTAGAGCGGAATGCGCCCCGCGTACTGCATTTTCGGACCGCCGCCGATCGTGGCGAGCTTGTTCAGTGTTGCGAGCGCGACGGGGATGCCGTGCTTCTCTAGCATGTAGGCCGGAACCTCTGATCGGCGGAGGCGCGGGCGATCACTAGCAGTCATTGAGGCCATCTCCAAAATCATACTATCACGCGTGCGATTAGTGGTATATTGGAGACAGGGGTGGTTAAGTCAAGCGAATTGTATCGCACGCGTGATAGCATGGTGTGGGGATAGACGAAGTGGCCAAAAAAACGTTGGTGAGGGACCAAGATCAATTCCTCGTCCGCCTTCCAGAAGGCATGCGCGACCGAATCAAGGCCAAGGCCGATCGCGCCGGAATGTCGATGAACGAAGCAGTGGTCTGGTGCCTGGAGCAATACTTCCCCGCTCCCATAACGCTGGAGCAAAAGATCGACGACCTTGTCCAGATGGTGGCGATTCTAAAGGGTGACGACGACAAGGCCGCAGGCATCGATCGTCTTGTTGACGAGATTCACGACGCCATCGCCGAGATTGAGGATAAGAAAATCCCAGCGCCGACAGATTTCAGAAGGGCGGTGTCAGAACGGTGGGAACGGTGGCAAGAAGAGGAAGCCGAAAACCAGTCCGATCTGCATGAGAACCGCTTTGACGATAGCAACTGGCCGGAGCCAAGCTATCGAGGGCCGATTGAAGGGCCCACCCCTGACGACGATTCGATTTCAAACGATCTGCCGAAAAAGGACTAAGCCCGTCGCGGCATCTCGATCAGGTCCGCGGTCTTCCCAGTCATCTGCCGGTAGACGTCGCCGCAAATTTTATTGGCCGCCGCCATCAGAACAGTATCGAGCCTGTGCACGTACTTGCTGGTCACGGTCCCGCCGGCGTGCCCGAGCATGGCCGCGATGGTGCTATCGGCAAATCCAAGATCCCCGCCGACGGATGCATAGGAGTGGCGCATGGTGTGCGGCGTGACACCGACCAGCTCGGCCCTCTCCATAAACCTAACCCACGCACCCGCCAGGCCGTTGTAGTGGCCTGTCTTGCGCAAGGCAGGGAGGACGTAGGGATTGCCGGAAACGCGGATGGCCCTGCGCAGCACGTCGAATGCTTCGCGGCCAACGGGGCGCACGGAAGGCCCGCTCTTGCTGTCCTTCAGCCGGAAGCAACCGGCGGCCTCGTCTACCTCATCCCATCTGAGCGTCGATATTTCACCCAGCCGGCAGCCTGTGAGCGCGAGCAGCCAGGCGCCAGCCTTTGCCTGAGGCGTGTCGAGATCTGCCGCCTCGCCGGTGAGAGCATCGCCGATGGCGCGGTATTCATCGGCAGTCAGGCGCCGGTCGCGAACGTTGTCAGCGGGCAGGGGAACCCCCTGGACTGGATTCGTTGCGATGATGCCTTCGCCGACGGCATAGGTAAGGATACCGCCGAGAAAGCCTGTCGTGCGCGCGGCGGTGCCGGCACCACCAGTGACTAGGACGCGGTTCCCATTCTTGCCGGACCGATCGCGCCGGGCTGTTTTGCCAATCGTGACGTCCCGAACGAACTTCACGATGTCGGCGCGGGTGACGTCGATCACAAGTTTCGTGCCGAGCAGTGGCTTGATGTGGCGCTCGATTCTGCCCCTATCGATTTCAATCGTCGATGCCTTCTTGGGGCGTCGGCTCCGGCCGAGGATCGCGCCCTTGTCCGCCGCCTTCAGGTACTGGTCGCAGAGCTGGGCAACGGTTAGAGATTTCCGACGGGTCTTGCGCTCGAGCAGCGGATCGCCCTTCTGAAGCACTACGCCCCCCATCGTCTCGATCGCCAGCTTGCGCGCCTGTTCCGCGGTGATGGCTCCATGTCGACCGATCGTCATTCGCCGCCGCACACCGTCGCCGGATCGGTAGTCGACGAAGTAGGTCCGGCTGCCAGTTGGATGGATGTAGGCACCGAAGCCCTTAAGTTCCGAACACCAGATGGTGTATTGCTTATCCCGGAGTTCGGCACCGTCGACGACAGCCTTGGTGAGTTTTGGCATTGGAGAGCCATCCTTGAAAGGGTCGGCTCACCATATGCTCACCGCGAGCGTGGAAACAAGAGCAAACCGCCGCCCTATTTGGAAAGCTTGCGAAACACCAGATGCATTGCATCACATGACTTTGGCCTGTTCAAGAAAACATCCGCCATCATAGGCACATGCCATCCGGCGGCCCAAGGAGGGCAGCCATTACGATCTGCCGATCGCGCTTGGCCTGATGGCGGCACTGGGCGCCATTCCGGGCGACATGCTGGCCGGCTATGTCGTGCTTGGCGAATTGTCGCTCGACGGTACGATTGCCGCCGTCGCCGGCGCCTTGCCGGCGGCAATTGGCGCCAACGCGGAAGGCAAGGGCCTGATCTGCCCGTTCGCCTGCGGGCCGGAAGCGGCCTGGGCCGGCAAGGATTTCGACATTCTGGCACCACGCAGCCTGATTGCGATCGCCAATCATTTCCGCGGCACGCAGGTGCTGTCGCGCCCCGAAGCCGGCATCCACGCCTCGGCGCGCGACCTGCCAGACCTTGCCGACATCAAGGGCCAGGAGACCGCCAAGCGGGCGCTGGAAGTGGCGGCGGCCGGTGGGCACAACCTTTTGATGATCGGGCCGCCGGGATCGGGCAAGTCGATGCTGGCGCAGCGGCTGCCGTCGATCCTGCCGCCGCTGGCGCCGAAGGAATTGCTGGAAGTCTCGATGATCGCCTCGGTGGCGGGAGAACTCGGCGAAGGCAAGCTGACCGACCGGCGGCCGTTCCGCGCGCCGCACCATTCGGCCTCGATGGCGGCGATGGTCGGGGGCGGCATCCGCGCCCGGCCGGGCGAAGTGTCGCTCGCCCATCACGGCGTGCTGTTCCTCGACGAGTTTCCCGAATTCACGCCGCAGACGCTCGACGCGCTGCGCCAGCCGCTGGAGACCGGCGACTGCATGATCGCGCGCGCCAACCATCGCGTCACCTATCCGGCGCGCATCCAGCTGGTCGCGGCGATGAACCCGTGCCGCTGCGGCATGGCGGGCGAGCCGGGCTATCGCTGCCTGCGCGGCGAGCGCTGCCGCACCGATTACCAGGCGCGCATCTCGGGCCCGCTGCTCGACCGCATCGATCTCAGGATCGAGGTACCGGCGGTCTCGGCCAGCGACCTGATCCGGCCCGACCGGGCGGAGAAGAGTGCTTCCGTGGCGCTGCGCGTGGCACGGGCTCGCACCATCCAGCGCGAACGTTTCGAACGGCTCGGCGTCAGCGCCACCACCAACGCGCATTGCGCGCCGGCGGTCATCGAGGAGGTCGCCATGCCGGATGCCGCCGGCCTGTCGCTGCTCAAGGACGCGAGCGAAAAGCTCGCCTTTTCGGCGCGGGCCTATCATCGCGTGCTGAAAGTGGCGCGCACACTGGCCGATCTCGACGCCAGCGAAACGGTCGGCCGCATCCATCTGGCCGAGGCGATTTCCTACCGCATGAGTTCGGAGCGCGTGGCGCAGGCGGCGTGACGCCCCCTCCAAGGGCTGGAAACGCAAGCGGCGGCACCTTGCCCTTGGCTCTGATGAAACTTCGGCTCAGGCCGAGGCGCGTGCCCTCAGCTCCAGCCGCCGCGCGTGCAGCACCGGCTCGGTGTAGCCGTTGGGCTGGATGCGGCCCTTGAAGACCAGGTCGCAGGCGGCCTGGAAGGCGATGGAGTTGTCGAAGTCGGCCGCCATAGGCTGATAGAGCGGGTCGCCGACATTCTGCAGGTCGACGATGGCCGCCATGCGCCGCAGGGAATCCATCACCTGGATGCGCGAGCAGACGTCGTGGTGCAGCCAGTTGGCGATGTGCTGCGAGGAAATGCGCAGCGTGGCGCGGTCCTCCATCAGGCCGACATCGTTGATGTCGGGGACTTTCGAACAGCCGACGCCCTGGTCGATCCAGCGCACGACATAGCCCAGGATGCCCTGCGCGTTGTTGTCGAGCTCACGCTGGATCTCGTCGGGGGTCCAGTTCGGGCGCACCGCCACCGGCACGGACAGGATATCGTCGAGCTTGGCCTTGGGCCGATTCTTCAGCGCCGCCTGCACGGCGTGGACATCGACCTTGTGGTAGTGTGTTGCATGCAGTGTCGCCGCCGTCGGCGACGGCACCCAGGCGGTGTTGGCGCCGGCCTTGGGGTGGGCGATCTTCTGTTCCAGCATCGCCGCCATCAAATCCGGCATCGCCCACATGCCCTTGCCGATCTGTGCGTGGCGGGCCAGCCCGCATTCGAGCCCGGTGTCGACATTCCAGGCCTCGTAGGCGGAAATCCAGGCGGCCTGCTTCATGTCGCCCTTGCGGATCATCGGGCCGGCTTCCATCGAGGTGTGGATCTCGTCGCCGGTGCGGTCGAGGAAGCCGGTGTTGATGAACACCACACGTTCCCTGGCGGCGCGGATCGCCTCCTTGAGGTTGACGGTGGTGCGCCGCTCCTCGTCCATGATGCCCATCTTGATGGTGTTCTTCGCCATGCCGAGCAGGGCTTCGACGCGGTCGAATATCTCGACGGCGAAGGCGACTTCCTCCGGCCCGTGCATCTTGGGCTTCACGACATACATCGAGCCGGCGCGGGAGTTGGCGCGGCGACCGTTTGGCGCGACATCGTGCAGCGCGATCAGCGCCGTCATTGCCGCATCCATGATGCCTTCCGGCACCTCGTTGCCGTCGCGATCCAGGATCGCCGGATTGGTCATCAGGTGGCCGACATTCCTGACCAGCATCAGCGAGCGGCCGGGCACGGTCAGCGTGCCGCCGGCGGGCGCGGTGTAGGCGCGGTCGGGGTTGAGCTTGCGGACAAAACTCTTGCCGCCCTTGGTGATTTCTTCGGCCAGATCGCCCTTCATCAGGCCGAGCCAGTTGCGATAGACGACGACCTTGTCCTCAGCATCCACCGCCGCGACCGAATCCTCGCAGTCCTGGATGGTGGTCAATGCCGATTCCAGGATGACATCGGCGATCCCCGCCGGATCTGTCCTGCCGATCTGGTTGTTGCGGTCGATCACGATCTCGATGTGCAGGCCGTTCTTGACCAGGAGCACGGCTTCAGGGTTGGCGGCGTCGCCGCGATAGCCGGCGAATTGCTTGGTATTGGCGAGTGTCGTGACACCGGCACCCTCGCCCAGCCGCAGCATGCCGTTGATAAACGAAAGGCCGTTGACGCCCGCCCATTTGCCCGAGGTGAGCGGCACCGACTGGTCGAGGAAGTCCTTAGCCCAGGCAACGACCTTGGCGCCGCGCGTCGGATTGAAGCCCTTGCCCTTCTCTGCACCGCCGATCTCGGGAATGGCGTCGGTGCCGTAGAGCGCATCGTAGAGCGAACCCCAGCGCGCATTGGCGGCGTTGAGCGCGTAGCGGGCATTCATCACCGGCACGACCAGCTGCGGGCCGGCAACGACTGCGATTTCCGGATCGACATTTTCGGTCGACACGCTGAAGGCCGGCCCCTCGGGGACGAGATAGCCGATCTCCTTCAGGAAGGTCTTGTAGGCCTCCATGTCGATGGGCGCGCCATGGTCGCGATACCAGCTGTCGAGCTTCTCCTGCATGGCGTCGCGTTTTGCCAGCAGCGCCCGGTTTTTCGGCGCCAGGTCATGGACAATGACCGAGAAGCCGTTCCAGAAGTCGGCCGCTTCGATGCCGGTGCCGGGCAGCACCTCGCAAGCCACAAAATCATGCAGCTCGCGGGCAATCCGCAATCCGGCGATCTCGATGCGATCGGTCATCAGGCTTCTCCAGATGAAAGGCTTTGCGGGCCTTTGGCATGTCAGGTTTGCCGGGTCAATTCAGCTTAGGGTGAAGGTCGGGCATTTACATCGCTTCATACAGCGTGCGCGATTCAGGTCAGGCCGAGTCGAAAACGGTGGTTTCCGAGAACCGGAGCGGAGCGTACTTTTGGGTACGTGAGCACCGGAAGTGCGGGAAGCCGCCATTTGCAGGCCGGCCTGACCTGAATCTACACCGCAATCCTTGGCCTTCCCGAGGCCACCGCCACGACATGCGCCTCGATGAACATGCGCTGGGCTTCGACGGTCGAGACGCGGAATTCGGTCGCGACCTCGATCTCGGCAGTGTCGGTGCCGGCATCCCTGGCGCGCTGGGCGACGATGGTGCGGACATCGGCTTCGGCTGCCGCGATCGCCGCCGCTTCATCGAGGAAATCGCGCACGGTTTCACCCGAGGCAAGTCGAAACAGCCCTTCCTTCGGCTGGCTCACCCGCGCTTCGGCCGAAACCCTGACCTGGCCGACGACGGCGCCGAGTGCGTTGGCGACGTCGGTGTCCTCCGGCACCACGCACTCATTGCCGATCAGCGGCGGCAGGCCGGCATAGTGCAGCGGCGCTGAAGCGCCGAGGCCGATGACCGGGCGGTCGAGCGCGACGCTCAGCCGGGCAATGCCGGGGTGAGAATCGACGGCGCGCTGCACCAGCGCATGCGCCACCGTCGACGCGCCATCGAGACCGTCCTCGGCAAAGGCGGTTTCGAGGATGTATTCCGCCGACCAGCGCGTCAGCGTTACCAGCACGCGCTCCGAGATCACCTCCGGCGATGCGGCGATGGGCTGGCCACGGCCGTCGCGCTTGCGCGCGAACAGTTCTGCGCCAAGGCGAGCGGCGGCCGGATCCCAGTTCGCCTGCTTGCCCAGCACATGGGCGGCGTCCGACGGCGTGAAGCCGGCGACATGCACCAGCCCGCGCGACACCAGCCGGTTCAAGGTCGCATTCTGCGCGTTGGACGTCAAAAGCCTGTCGACGGCAAGCGGGACGGCCCCAATCGCCTCGTAGAGCCGCGCTTCGGCGCCGGTCAGTCCGGCGGCAAGCCGGTCCGGCACACCGGTGCGCACCGCAAAGCGGCCGTCCATGCGGCCGGGATTGGGCGCCCGCAATTGCCGTTCGAGTTCCGCGGTGACGGCGGCGCCATGGGCCATCCCCGCCAGCGCCAAGGGCACCAGGCGGCGGGGCCCGAGCAGGATTTTCGGGTTGAGCGCGCCATCCTCCAGCGCCACTTCGGAATCGCCGCCGAGGCCGAAGGTGCGCATGGCGACGGCCTCGACCATGGTGCGGAAGCCGCCGACGGTGGCGCCTTCCGGGTCGAGCCGCGGCCGGCCCTTGTCGAGCACGGCGACATCGGTGGTGGTGCCGCCGATGTCGGAGACCATGGCATTGTCGAGCCCGGTCATGTGGCGGGCGCCGACCAGGCTGGCGGCGGGGCCGGACAGGATGGTCTCGATCGGCCGCTGGCGGGCAAACGCCGCCGACACCAGCGCACCGTCGCCGCGCACCACCATCAGGGGTGCGGCGATGTTGCGTTGTTCCAGAAAGCCTTCGGTTGCCGCCACCAGCCGGTCGATCATCGAGATCAGCCGGGCGTTTAGCAGCGTCGTCAGCGCCCGGCGCGGGCCGCCGAGCTTGGCCGACAGCTCGTGGCTTGATGTGACCGGCAGGCCGGTCTTTTCGCGGATCAGCTCGCGGGTGGCGATCTCGTGCGCCGGATTGCGGGTGGCGAAATAAGCGCAAACGGCAAAGCCGGAGACCGACACGCCGAGTTCCGGCAGCGCTGCCTCGAGCCCCGACAGGTCGAGCTTGGCCGCATTGCCATGCACGTCGTGGCCGCCGGGGCAGAACACCACCGGGTCCGTGCCGAGTGCAGCCTTCAGCCCGTCACGGGCGAGGTCGGCCTCCGAAAAGCCGATCATCACCAACGCCACGCGGCCGCCCTGGCCCTCGACCAGCGCGTTGGTGGCAAGGGTCGTCGACATCGAGACCAGCTTGATCGCGGTCGGATCGGTGCCGGCCTTCTGCAGCACCGCATCGACCGCGCCGGAAATGCCGACTGCCAGGTCATGCCGCGTGGTCAGCGCCTTGGCCTTGGCCAGCACCTTGCCCTTGTTCGGCCCCTCTTGCTTACCTTCCGTTTCAGACCACAGCACGGCGTCGGTGTAGGTGCCGCCGGTGTCGATCCCGAGGAACAGCGGCTTTGGCTTGGTCTTGGCGGTCATTTCTTATGGTGGTCCGGCTGGGTAAATTTTGTTTCCCTGCCCTTAGCCGATACGGAGCGGCCGATAAAGACGCGAGCGCTGGGCCACGGTGGAGTTCGATCTCCCCCGACAAGGGGGATTGGCAGTTCCGCCAAGGTTTCGAGATTCAGGTCAGGCCGAGCCGAAAATGCTAGCTTCCGAGAACCGGAGCGGAGCGTACTTTTCGTACGTGAGCACCGCAGGAAACCGTCGTTTGCAGGCCGGCCTCACCTGAATATCGACACCTTAGCCCACAAACCCAACCTTCTTGTGTGTACCATCGCAAAACGGCTTGTTGGCCGAGTGGCCGCAGCGGCACAGGAACGCGACTGTCGTGCGGTCGACGGTGTGGCCGGTGCCGGTGACGATCTCCATATTGCCCTCGAGCTTGAGCGGGCCGTTTTTCGTCGGAGTGACCTTGAGCGGACCGTCGCGCTTTTCCAGCGCCGGCGTGTCCTTCAGCGGCGACTCGCCGGTGGCGGTGAAACCTGATTTGTTGTGGCTGCCGTCGCAGAACGGCTTGTTTTCCGAAGCGCCGCAGCGGCAGAGCGTGGCGCGATAGAACGTCTCGCCGTCGAGCACGATCTCGGCATGCACGGCCAGCGGACCGTTTTCCCGCAAGCGCACAGTGTTGACCACCGGCGGCTGTTCCTGCGGGCCGCCGTCCTTCCTGATGTAGGTGATGGCGCCAGAGGGGCAGCTTTCGGCGATAGCGACGATCTTCTCGACGCTGGCCGCCTCGGGATGGATCCACTGCCCCGGCGCGTTGGGCACGAAAACATGCGGATCGCCGAGCACGCAGTTGCGCGAATGAATGCAGCGCTTGCCGGAGAACCCTACGTCGATCTTGTCGCTTTCGACCATACCAGCCATGGCTACGCTCCTGTTGCCTGAAGCGCGTCGCATCCAGACGGACAGACGCGGCGCGCTTTGGGTATTTGTGCAGGCAATGTTTTAACGCAATTCCCGTCGGAACCGCTTCACACTTTTCCTGGAATTGCTCTACGGCTCCAGCAGGAAAACCGTCAAGCTGGCAAACCGGTCAGGGGACCAGATCGATTTCCTCGGTCTCGCCGCCGCTGCAGGTATAGCAGCAGTCCTCGCATTTTTCCTTGTTGCCGGGGCCGACGCCCCAATAGGTCTCTTCGTCGCCGTCGACCCAGGCGCCGTAACAGATCGATTCCCCTTCGTTGCAGGATATGGGCAAGGACTTGGTCTCACCGTCATTGAGGTAGAAATCCTGGTTGTTGCCCGGCCAGACATAGTCGCGGTCCTGGCTGTAAAGCTCGAGGCGCATGGCATTGGGATGGCTGTTCTTGATGGCAAAGGTAACGTCACCGGCATGTGCCGACGGCACGACCAGCATGACGAGAGACAGCGCGGCCAGCGTGCGGCGCGCATAGGCATGAAACATGGTAACCCCCTGGAAAGACACGGCCTACCCGGCCGCGGGGCGACCATGGCACGCCGTGCGCGGCCGCTAAAGGGACGATTGCAACAATTCCGGACTGATTTTGGGGATATCGGAACTAAGGTACCAGATCGATCGTCTCGGTCGTGTGTTCCACGCAGATGAAGCAGCAGGTGTCGCAGGGCTGGTCGTTGTCCGGACCGACGCCGGCGGAGATGCTGTCGTTGCCGTTAACCCAGGCGCCGTAGCAGATGTGTTCGCCCTGATTGCAGGAGAGCGGCACCGATTTTTGCGAGGCGGGGTCGATCAGGAATACCTGATCGCTGCCCGGCCAGACCGTTTCGCGGTCGCGGCTAAACAGCTCGACCGCAACCGCTTCCTTGCGCAGGTTCTTGACGAAAAAGGCCATCTCGGCAGCCTCGGCCGAGGTGGTGAAGACCAAAGCAGCAAATGCAGCCATGCGAAACAGCGTCACGGTCTCGATCTCCCGAATCATGGCGCCAGAATCGCATGCCTGCCGGGAACTAGAAAGACGCAGGGTGCTCCGCCGCGATCTGCCGCCCCAGCCTCGTCACTTGACGCACCAGAAGGTCGAGATCCTCGCGCCGGGTGCGGTGGTTGGTGATCGCCACCCGCAGCCAGTGCTGGCCATGTACGGTGGTGTCGGAGAGTGCTGCAATGCCCTCTTCCTGCAGCCGCAGCATGATTTCGGTGTTGAGCGCCTTCGGCGCCTCACCGGCGAGCCCCGGCTGATAGCGGAAGCAGACGATGTTGATGGTCGGCAATGCTGCCAACTCCAGCTCCGGCTCGGCCTCGATCAGCCCGGCGAGGTAACCCGCCTGCGCTATGTTCTGGTCGATCAGGCGTCCGAACTTGTCGGCTCCATGCTCCTTCAGCGCCATCCACACCTTGAGCGCGCGAAAACCGCGCGACGTCTGCAGGCCGTAGTCGTGCAGCCATTCGCCGGAGGCGAGACCGCGCGGGGTCGATTCCAGGTATTCCGGCGTCACCGCGAAGGTCTTGCGATGTGCGACGGCGTCCCTGACCAGGGCGCAGCCGACCTCGAATGGCGCGTGCAGCCATTTGTGCGGATCGAGCGCGACCGAATCGGCCCATTCGATGCCGGCGACGCGATGGGCATTTTCGGGTGCAATGGCGATCAGCGCGCCGATGCAGCCGTCGACATGGAACCAGAGGTCTTCCTCATGCGCCAGTTTGGCTAGCGCCCGCAGATCATCGATCGCCCCGGTGTTGACCGTGCCGGCCGTGCCGATGACGCAGGCCGGCTTGAATCCGGCCGCGCGGTCCTCGGCGATCGCTGCGCGCAAGGCAGCGATATCCATGCGCAGGCCGGCATCGGTCGGGATGCGGCGCAGCGCCCGGTTGCCGAGGCCGAGCGCTTCCATCGCCTTGCGGTGGCAGGAGTGGATCTGGTCCGAGCCGTAGAAGCGCAACGGCTTCTCGATGGCGGCAACGCCATGCTCGCGCACGTCGATGCCGGCCTTGACGTTGCGCGCCACGGTCAGCCCGATGATGTTGGCCATCGAGCCGCCGCTGACCAGCGTGCCGCCGGCGGAAGCCGGAAAACCCAGCATCTGCTTGCACCAGTTGACCACCTGGCTGTCCATCAGCCCGGCGGCGTGGTTGCCGCCGCCGAGATTGGAACCCTGGATTGCCGCCAAAAAATCGCCGAGCGCGCCAGCAAAATTGCTCGACCCCATGTACCAGGACCAGAAGCGCGGATGGATGTTGCCCATCGGATAGGACATCACGGTCCGGGAGACCTCGTCATAGACAGCGGCAAGGGGCGACGGCGATCGCGGCAGGGGTGCCGCGAAGACATCTCTCACATCCGCCGGCATCTCCCGCCATACCGGGCGGTCGCGCACGTCGCGCAGGTAATCGACCGCATCGTCGATGACCTGGTGCGACAGGGCCTGCACATCGGCCCAGTCCCGGGGGTCAAGCGTTTCCTCGGTCACGCCAAGGGTTTCTTGCGCCATGTCCATGATGGGTCTCCGTCAAGCCGCCGGGAACTGGCAGCCGGGCGTCGAGCGCGACAGGGCGATCTCGTCGGCATCCATCTCGGCCTCGATGCCGTCGAACAGCGGCGTCGACATGTAGCGTTCGCCGGTGTCGGGCAGCATGCACAGGATGACCGCGCCGGCCGGTGCCCGTTCGGCGACCTGCCGCGCCACCGCGAAGGTTGCGCCGCCGGAAATGCCGGTGAAGATGCCTTCCTGACGTGCCAGCGCCTTGGCCCATTTGATGCCCTCGGGCCCGGCAACCGGCATCACCTCGTCATAGAGGCTGGCGTCGATCGCTTCCTGCAGCACGTTGGGGATGAAGTCCGGCGTCCAGCCCTGGATCGGGTGCGGCTCGAAGGCCGGGTGGGTGGCGGCGGGAGCGCCGTCGGCAGCGCGCTGCTGCGCCTTGCCGCTGCCGATGAGCTGCGCGTTGGCCGGCTCGGAGAGCACGATGCGTGTCTCCGGCCGTTCCCGCCGCAGCACGCGCGCCACGCCGACGACAGTACCGCCGGTGCCATAGCCGGTGACGAAGCCGTCGAGCCGCGAACCGGCAAAATCATTGATGATCTCGCGCGCCGTGGTCGCCTCGTGGATGGCGGCATTTGCCGCCGTCTCGAACTGGCGGGCGAGGAACCAGCCATTGGCCTCGGCCAGTTCCACCGCCTTCTTGTACATGCCAAAACCCTTCTCGGCGCGCGGCGTCAGCACCACCTTGGCGCCCAGCATGCGCATCAGTTTGCGGCGCTCGACGGAAAAACTGTCGGCCATGGTGACGACCAGCGGATAGCCCTTCTGCGCACAGACCATGGCCAGCCCGATGCCGGTGTTGCCGCTGGTCGCCTCGACCACCGTCTGGCCTGGCTTCAGCGCGCCGCTGCGCTCGCCCGCCTCGATGATGTTGAGCGCCAGGCGGTCCTTCACCGAGGCGCCCGGATTGAAGAACTCAGCCTTCACATAGATCGTTGCATGGGCCGGCGAGAGATTGTTGATACGCACCACCGGCGTGTCGCCGACAGTGTCGAGAATGCTGTCGAACAGGCGTCCGCGCCCGGCGGTGGTCCTGATTTTCTGCTTCTGCAACATCTTTTGATCTCCTCGATCGTTTGCCATCACAAGCCGGTTACAAACCGGCGGGTTGGGCGGCGAGGTTTCGAGACCTGGCCGCGCTAGGACAGACATGCCGGCATTGCGGCAATGGCGGCATCCGGCACGGAAATACGCCGCCGGATGCGCTTTGTCGGTTTCGGTGATACAGCAAGGGCCGACAGGCCAGCGTGGGAGCAGGCGTGGAAACGCACGTGGAATCCACTCGAACGAGACTGGACGGCCAAGCGACCGGCCTGTCTGTGCGCCTGCTTGGAACGCTGACGATCTCCCGCAACGGCGTTGCGGTGGCGCTGCCGGCCTCACGCAAGCTGCGCGCGCTGTTTGCCTATCTGGCGCTGGCGCCGCACGCCGTCGGCCGCAGTCGCCTGTGCGAGCTGTTGTGGGACGTGCCCAACGACCCCCGCGGCGAGCTGCGCTGGTGCCTCAGCAAACTGCGCGGCGCGCTCGACGAGCCGGATCGGCGCCGCGTCTCCACGCAAGGCGACACGGTCGCGCTTGACCTCAATGATTGCCTGGTCGATGCGCTGGAGGTCAGCCGCGCTGCGGAGCAAGGGATCGGCACCCTCGACGCGGAGCGGCTAGGGGCGCTGGCCAAACTGTTTGCCGGCGATTTCCTCGACGGGCTGGAGCTCGAACGCAGCCCGCATTTCAACAGTTGGCTGGTCGCCCAACGCCGCCGTTTTCACTCATGCCAAGTCGCCGTACTGGAGCATCTTGTTGCAAACCATCAGGCTGACACTCCGGATGTGTCCGCGCATCTCGACAAATGGGTCGAGCTGGCGCCGTTCGACACGCGCGCGCATCTGGCGTTGCTGGCCAATCTGGCGGAACGCGGTGAGATCGGCGCGGCCGAGCAGCATCTGGCGGCGGCAGAACAGTTATTTCAGTCGGAGGCGATCGATTTCGGACCGGTCAATGCCGCCTGGCGGGCGATGCGTGAGCAACGGCCAGCCGTCTTGCAGCTGCCGGCCGGCCTGTCCGCGGTATCGCAATTGGTCGCCTCACCCGGCCATACGGGCCCGGTCGAGCCGAGCCATGCTTCGCTCGCCGTCATGCCGTTTGTCGAGGAAACCGGCGGCGCACGCGGCGGGCTTGCCGACGGTTTTACCCACGACATCATCACCCGCCTGGCGAAGCTCAGGGATTTCTTCGTAATCGCGCGCGGATCGGTGTTTGCGCTGGCCGAGAAGAACATCGCACCCGAGGATGCCGGCCGCCGGCTGAATGTCGACTATGTCGCCACCGGCACGGTGCGCAGCCCGCCCGGCCGCCTCATTGTCAGCGTCGAACTCATCGAGGTGCGCACGGCCAGGATCGTCTGGGCCGAGACGTTCGAGCGCCGGTCCGACGACATCTTCGGCTTGCTCGACGATATCGGCAACAGCATCGTCTCGTCGATATCGGCCGAGATCGAAACGGTCGAGCGCAACCGCGCCATGCTCAAGGCGCCCAATTCGCTCAACGCCTGGGAGGCCTATCACCGCGGCCTCTGGCACATGTACCGCTTCACCCAGGTCGAAAACGAGCAGGCGAGGCATTTCTTCGACATGGCCCTGCGGCTCGATCCGACCTTTGCCCGCGCCTATGCCGGGCTGTCCTTCACTCATTGGCAGAACGCCTTCCAGCGCTGGGGCGACCGCGACCGGGAAAGCGCGCTGGCCTTCGAGAGCGCCGGCCACAGCCTGCTGGTCGACGACCACAATCCGGCCGCGCACTGGGCGATGGGCCGGGCGCTGTGGCTGCGCGGCGAACAGGACGGTTCGCTGCTCGAACTGGAACGGGCGGTGGACCTCAGCCCCAACTTCGCGCTTGGCCATTACGCGCTGTCCTTCGTCCACTCGCAGTCGGGCGACCCGCAGGCGGCGATCGGCTCGTCCGACCATTCGCGCCATCTCAGCCCGTTCGACCCGCTGCTGTTCGGCATGCTGGGGGCGCGGGCGATGGCGCATGTCCGGCTCGGCCAGTTCGAGGAGGCGGCCGAATGGGCGCTGAAGGCAGCGGCACGACCCAACGCTCACGCCATCATCCTGGCGATCGCCGCACACTGCCTGGCGCTGGCGGGCCGGCTTGACGAGGCGCAGGGCTTTGCCGCCGCCATCCGCAAGACCTTGCCGAACTATTCAAGCGACGATTTCATCGGCACCTTCCGCTTCGATCCGGATGCCGCGGCACTGTTCCGGCAAGGCGCTAGACGCCTCGGGCTGGGCTGAAGCCGGGGATCATGGCCCGGAACTTCGCCTCAATTCCGCCGGGTTAACGAAGTCGGAAGGAGTTGCTTAACCGTTCCCGGCTATGTCACGCCCGGGGGGTCTGACAAAGTGAGTATGATGAGCAACAGCCCCGACAAGCGCAACGAATGGCGCGCCATCTTCTACGTGCAAGCCCGCGTTGCCATCCTGTTCGTGCCGGTTGTGGTCAGCCTGCTGATCATAGCCGCGCTTGCCGGCAACGAACGCAAATCCGTTCCCAGCACGATCGACCCGACCGTAACAGGCTCCGTGCGATAAGGCGGCGGTCGTCAGCTCTTCGGGCCGGCCGACAACGAGGAAGGGCCAGGCGCGTGGCGCGCGCTATCGGCGCGTTGCCATTTGGCGCTAAAGTCGCCCCATGGCACTGAAGGAATGGGCACGGACAATCAAGCGCGACGTGCATGCGCTCTACCTCGCCGCGCGCGATCCCCGAACGCCATGGTATGCCAAGGCGCTTGCCGTGTGTGTCGCGGGCTACGCCTTATCCCCAATCGACCTGATACCCGATTTCATCCCGGTGATTGGCTACCTCGACGATGCGATCCTAGTCCCCTTGGGCATCCTTGCTGTGGTCAAGATAATCCCGCCTGAGGTGATGGCGGAACACAGGGAGGCCGCCGCCCTTGCCGTTGACAGGCCCGTGAGCCGCAGCGCCGCGGTAATCATCGCCTGTATCTGGGTTGCTTCGGTCGCGCTGGCGGGATGGCTGGGGTATCGATATTTCGCTGGCAGATTTTGAGGTCGAGCCTTGGTTGGAACTGTTCACCGGTCTATCAAACAGAGCTGCCCCTAAAGAATTTTGGTCACCAGTTTGTCCAGGCGGGAGTTCTCGCGGTAAACCAGCCTGACCACGACCGCACCCAGGACGCCAGTGATGGCCCCACCGACAACGTCGGTCAGGTAGTGCGTCCCGATATAGATCCTTGACCAGCAGATCAGCAATGCCATCACAAGAAGCGCAATCGTCCGGCGCGGAAGGCCTTGCATCGCGAAGGCCGCAACAATCGCAACGGCAGCCGTCGCGTGATCGGACGGGAATGACCAGTCGGCGCTGGGCGCAACCAACAGATGCGTCACGCCTGCGTCGTAGGGCCGTAGCCGATGCACGAACAGAAGAATGAACTGGTTGATTGCAAGACCCAGCAGGAACGCCAGGCCGGCCGACACCGCCGCGTGACGAACATGATGGCGGTCAACCTTAGCCCACCATTGCAGGACCACGGCCAGCACCATGAGGGGAACGCCGATTTGTGAGACGCCGATCAGTGCTTTATCAAGAACAGGGCTGATACCGGCCGCGGCGCTTATCCAGCGCGTTAAAGCAGCATCCATTTGGCGTCGGTTTCCATGATTGATCGTGAGGTGAATTTTTGAAGGCCGTCGATGAACGCCGCATCCATCAGATTTTCGAAGTCGGCGTCTGGCTAAAGGGGGCCCATGCCCTGATCGAATGCCTCGGCGGCATTCTGCTTTATCTCGTCACCACCGATGCCATCGTCTCCTGGGTCAATGCCTTCACCCAAGATGAACTGATCGAAGATCCGAATGATTTCATAGCCGGCCATCTGTCGCAGGCGGCAAGCCATTTTTCAATCGCCAGCAAGGAATTCTACGCTTTCTACCTGCTCAGCCACGGCCTGATAAAGCTGCTGCTGGTTGTCGGGCTCTTGCGGGGCAAGCTTTGGTCGTATCCGGCTTCGCTCGTCGCATTGGGCGCATTCATGGTCTATCAGATCTACCGCTACTCATACACTCATTCGGTCGGCCTGCTCGTCCTCACCGTCTTCGATGCGGTCGTCATGGTGTTGATCTGGCACGAGTGGAAAGTCGTGCGACAGCACCGGCCGGCGTGACAGCCGGACTGCCGGCCTGGCCCCGTTGTAGAGGCCCGATCGCGACGGGCGCCTGTTTTGCCGGGAACCCCGTGCACCGCCGAACATTGTGTTCCAGGACAGCAACCGGAGGACATGATGACCAGAGCCCTCGACGTCAACGACAACACCGCGCCAAATTCGGACAGGCCACCGCAACCAAAGACCGGCGACGCCCCGAAGAAAAAGAAGGTTGAAGGAATAGCCTTCCAGGTGAACGAGAACAGCGTGGACAACCAGGAGCCCGCCTCTGCATCGCCAAAGCGAGGTTGAGCGCGAAATCCGGTCCTCTGACGATCAGGCAAGAGCCCGGGAAAACCGGGCTTTTTTCCTTTGGGGCTCCAGCCCCTATGCGCCCGGCGCTGGCTCAATAGAATCGCGGGATCGGACCGTTCTGCGGCGTGGTGCGGTCGCCGAGGTCGAGAAAGGCCTCGTCGATGTAACACCAGCCCCAGCCTTCCGGCGGATCATAGCCCTCGATGATCGGATGACGGGTGGCGTGAAAATGCTTGGTGGCGTGACGGTTGGGCGAGTCGTCGCAGCAGCCGACATGGCCGCAGGTGCGGCATAGCCGCAGGTGCACCCATTGCGAACCGCTCTTCAGGCATTCCTCGCAGCCGAGCGCGCTCGGCGTCACGTCCTTGATCTCAGCCGCATGTCTGCATTCATCCGCCATCACACTCTCCCGATCAATTGAGGCGCGACGGCGTGGCTGCCGTCTTGCGCTAGATAGGCGTGCAACGCCGCCACCACCTGGGCACCCTCGCCGACGGCCGCCGCGACGCGCTTGACCGAGCCGGCGCGGACGTCGCCGATGGCAAACACCCCGCTGCGGCTCGTCTCCATCACCCCATGCGCCGATCCCAGGTCGGATCCGGTGCGCACGAAACCGTTGGCATCCAGCGCCACGTTGCAGTGCGCCAGCCAGTCCGTATTCGGGTCGGCGCCGATGAACAGGAAGAGATGGCGGATCGGGCGCGTCGTTTCCACGCCGCTGGCGCGGTTGCGCCACCGCACGGTGGCAAGATTGCCTTCGTCGCCTTCCAGCGCTTGGACCTCGGTCCCGGTCAGCACCTCGATGTTCGGCTGCGCCTTGATGCGCTCGACCAGATAGCGCGACATGCTGGCATCGAGGCTGCCGCCGCGCGCCAGCAGCGCCACCTTGTGCACGTGGCTGGCCAGGTAGACAGCCGCCTGTCCGGCCGAATTGCCGGCACCGACCAGCGCCACCTCCTGGCCCTGGCAAAGCCGCGCCTCGATCGGCGAGGCCCAATAGTGCACACACGTCCCCTCGAACCGCGCCAGATTGGCGACATCGAGGCGGCGGTAGCGCGCACCGCTGGCGATCACCACGGTGCGCGTCCGCACGGTCTCGGCATCGCCGACATCAAGCGTGTAACGGGCACCGTCGGTCCCAGCGCTCAGCAGCTTCGCCTCGTCGGGTATCACCATTTCAACGCCGAATTTCTGCGCCTGGTTGTAGGCGCGCGCCATCAGCGCCATGCCCGAAATGCCGGTCGGAAAACCGAGATAGTTCTCGATGCGCGAGGAGGCGCCGGCCTGCCCACCGAAGGCCCGGCAATCGAGGACGATGGTCGACAGACCTTCGGACGCCGCATAAACGGCCGCCGCCAGCCCCGCCGGTCCGGCGCCGACTATGGCGACGTCGTATAATTTGTCGGCATCGATCGGCCGCAGCAGGCCGATGCAGCGGGCGAGGTCCTTCTCGCCGGGATTGAGCAGCAGCCGGCCGCTGGGACACAGCACGATCGGCAGATGGTGGAGGTCGACATCGAAGCGCTCGACCAGGGTTTTGGCGCAGGGGTCGCTGTCGGAATCGAGCACGCGGTGCGGCTGGCCGCTGCGGGCCAGGAATCCCTGCAGCCGCAAGACGTCGGCATTGTTGACGGGTCCGATGATGATCGGCCCGCTGGTTGCGCTTTCCAGCAGCCCGACACGGCGCAGGATCAGCGCCCGCATGATGCGCTCGCCGAGATTGGCCTCCTGCACCATCAGGTCGCGCAGCCTCTGCGAGGCTATGACGAACGCCTTCACCGGCTCGGCGGCCCGCGCATCCACCAGCGAGGGGCGGGCCGAAAGCTGGGCCAGTTCGCCGACAAAGCTGCCCGGACCATGCGTCACGATCGTTTCGCGCCGGCCGAGCCCGCCGTCCTGGATAATGTCGACCCTACCCGACAGGACGACGATCAGGCCGGGCGCCACATCGCCGGCCGTGACGATGTACTCGCCGGTGGCGTAGGCGCTGGCCTCGCCGAACCGGCGCATGCGATCGATGTCGGCTTCAGCCAAGGTGGGAAACGCCTGATCGCGACGGGCGCCGAAGATCGGGTTGGTGGTCGATTGAGACATGGTTTCGACCGTACCGAACCGGCGGCACAGTTTGAAGCGGTTTGTTCAGCGCCTAGCCGGGAGGAGAGGCTGGCGGCAAAGAAAAAGCCCGGACGAACCGGGCTTTTTCTTTGGGTTTCTGAACCGTCGAATGGTTCGAAACGGGAATTTGGTGCCCAGAAGAGGACTCGAACCTCCACTCCTTGCGGAACACGGACCTGAACCGTGCGCGTCTACCAATTCCGCCATCTGGGCTGGTGCGGGCTCATGTAAGCGGGCAAGCGATGTGTGTCAACGCGCTTTTTTCAAAGCATGATCCCGAAAATTTTCGGAAGAGATCATGCCCAATCAAGAAAGGCTCGCTGCTTGCCGGCTCAGCTCTCCAGCACTTCCTTGGAAGCCACCGTGGAATCGGCGTTGAGCGTGTAGATGACCGGCACGCCGGTGCCGAGTTCCAGCTTGACGATCTCCTCACCGGACTTGCCGTCCAGCGCCATGATCAGCGCGCGCAGCGAGTTGCCATGCGCGGCGACCAGCACGGTGCCGCCGCGCAGCACGTGCGGCTGCAAATCGTGCAGGTAGTAGGGCCAGACGCGCGCGCCGGTGTCCTTCAGGCTTTCGCCGGCGGGCGGCGGCACGTCGTAGGAGCGGCGCCAGACATGCACCTGCCCCTCGCCCCATTTCTTGCGGGCATCGTCCTTGTTGAGGCCGGAGAGGTCGCCATAGTCGCGCTCGTTGAGGGCCTGGTCGCGGATGGTCGTCAGATCGCTCTGGCCGACGGCGTCGAGAATGTGCTGGCAGGTTTTTTGCGCCCGGACCAGCGCCGAGGTGAAGGCGATGTCGAATTTCAGGCCGCGCGCCTTGAGTTTTTGGCCGGCGGCCTTGGCCTCGGCGTGGCCCAGCTCGGTCAGGTCGACATCGCGCCAGCCGGTGAACAGGTTCTTCAGGTTCCATTCGCTCTGGCCGTGGCGCACGAGCACGAGGGTTCTCGACATGTTTGCTCCTTCAAATTGCCAGATAGGCAGGTTGGCAGACTGGCCGCTCAGCTGAGGCCGAGCACGTCCCGCATCGAATACAGTCCCGGCTTGCGGCTGCGCGCCCATAGCGCCGCCTTGACGGCGCCGCGGGCGAAGATGGCGCGGTCCTCGGCGTGGTGGGACAGGGTGATGCGCTCGCCGGTGCCGGCCAAAATCACGCTGTGGTCGCCGACCACCGAGCCGCCGCGCAGCGAGGCAAAGCCGATCGAGCCGGTCTTGCGTACGCCGGTGTGCCCGTCGCGGACGCGCACATCGTTGCCGGCGAGCGCGATGCCGCGCCCGGCGGCGGCGGCCTCGCCGAGAAGCAGCGCCGTGCCCGACGGTGCGTCGACCTTGTGCTTGTGGTGCATTTCGAGGATCTCGATGTCGAAATCGTCGGCGTCGAGCGCTCGTGCCGCCTGTTCGACCAGCACCGCCAGAAGATTGACGCCGAGGCTCATATTGCCCGACTTGACGATCGTCGCGTGGCGCGCCGCCGCCGCGATCTTGGCGTCATCGGCGGCCGAGCAGCCCGTGGTGCCGATGACATGGGCGATGCGCGCCTGCGCCGCGTAGCCGGCGAATTCGACGCTCGAGGCCGGCGTGGTGAAATCGAGCACACCGTCGGCCTTGGCGAAGACCGGCAGCGGATCGTCGCCGATCGGCACGTCGATGCGGCCGACGCCGGCAAGTTCGCCGGCATCCTTGCCCAGATAGGGTGAGCCGGCACGCTCGACGGCGCCGATCACGCGGACGCCGGGAATGGTGTGGATGGCGCGGATCAGCGTCTGCCCCATGCGGCCGGCAGCACCCACCACGACCAGGCCCATATCGCTCATGAAGGTCTCCCGACCGCCTTTTTCGCGCGGCTGCGCGGCGACGGAGTTTGGATTGGCTTGGCGTCGTCGACAAGCCCCAGCCCCTTTTTGCCCTGTACCCGGTGGAAGCGGGCATAGACGCTGTGCGGATCGGCCATCAGCGAGGCATGCGTTCCCTGTTCGACAAGATGGCCCTGTTCAAGCACGATGATGTGGTCGGCATTGACCACCGTCGACAGCCGGTGTGCGATGACGATGGTGGTGCGCCCTTCCATGACCTGGATCAGCGCTTCCTGGACCCGCGCCTCGGCCTCGTTGTCGAGCGCCGAAGTCGCCTCGTCGAGCAGAAGGATCGGCGCCTGCCGCACGATGGCGCGGGCGATCGACACGCGCTGGCGCTGGCCGCCCGACAAGGTCACGCCGTTTTCGCCGACGGGCGTGTCGTAGCCCTGCGGCTGCTGGCGGATGAAGCCGTCGGCCTCGGCCTGCAGCGCGGCCTGTTCGATTTCGGCGTTGGTGGCATTCAACCGGCCATAGCGGATGTTGTCGCGGATGGTGCCTTCGAACAGATAGGGCTGCTGCGAGACATAGGCGATGGAGCTACGCAGCGAGTGCTTTGTGACCTTGGAAATGTCCTGGCCGTCGATCTCGATCGTTCCCGCCTCGACGTCGTAGAAGCGCTGCAGCAGCGCCACCAGCGTCGTCTTGCCGGCGCCGGAGGCGCCGACGATGGCGGTCATCTTGCCGGCTGCGGCGACGAAGCTGAGGTCCTGCAGCACCGGCGCCTCCTCGACGTAGCGGAAGGACACGTTGTTGAAGCGCACTTCGCCGGTGGTGAACCTGGCCTCGGCGGCTCCCGGCCTGTCGCCTTGCTGCGGCTCGAGATCGAGAAGTTCGTAGATCATGCGCGCATTGACCAGCGCGCGTTCCATGCCGACTTGCATGCGCGCCAGCCGCCGTGCCGGATCATAGGCGAGCAACAGCGCGGTGATGAAGGAAAAGACCGCACCCGGCGGCTGTCCAAGAACGATCGCCCGGTAGCCGGAATAGGCGATGACACCGGTGACGGCAAGACCGGCCAGCATGTCGGAGATCGGCGCCAGCCGTTCCGAGACGCGGGCGATCTTGTTTCCCCGCTGCTCGGCGCTGTCGGCGAGCGCGCCGATGCGGCGCGACAGCTCCTCTTCCATGGTGAAGGCCTTGACGATGGCAATGCCTTGCGTGGCCTCCTGCACGGCGCCGATCAGCCGCGAATTGATCTGCACCGATTCGCGGGTGATGCGGCGCACCCGGCGCATCAGATAGGTGACAGTCCAGATCAGCGGCGGTCCGATCAGCAGGGAGCTCAGGGAGAGAACGGGATCCTGGTAGATCATGACCCCAAGAAGGCCGAGCAACGTCACGCCATCGCGCGCGATCGACGTGAGCGTCATCGACAGGAGGTCGCGGATGCCGTTGACGTTCTCGTTCATCTGGGCAGCCAGCCGGCCCGAACGCGTGTCGCTGAAAAAGCCGACGCCGAGCTTCATCAGATGGTCGAAGAGGCGTTTCTGGTAGCGCGCCACCAGATTGTTGCCGACCTTGGCCAGCGTCACCGCCTGGCCGTAACCGGCGAAACCGCGCACGAGGAAGGCCGCCATGATGGCGGCACAAATCCACACGATCAGGTCGCCGCGTCGTTCATAGAATATCGAGTTGACGACGGGGCTCATGACCCAAGCGGTGAAGGCGGTTGTCGCGGACACCGCGATCAGGCAGGCAGCGGCAAAAGCATAGGACCAACGGTAATCACGGCCGTTTTCAGCGATAATGCGGCGGAGCACCGCCGTGACCGCACGGGGCGTGACTTTCGGCTTGTTGGGTATCTGAAATGTCAAATCGGAGCGCTTCACAGGTTCCTGCTTCCCGTGGCCGGGTTGCGATTCGGCACTTCTCTTAGCGCCAAGGGGCCGGCTTGCCTATGCCTTGGGGTGACTAACTTCGTCGCGCCAGCGGCGGTCCGCGGTCTGGACCCCGAACAGCGACGGGTTTCTGGCATAGGCGGCAAGGCCCAAAAGCGCTGCCAGCGGGTGGGTGATCACATAGACCGGCATGGTGCGCATCAGCGCGCTGTGCGGCGCCTTGTCCTCGAAGGCGGCACGGAAATTGCCGGCCTTCAGTGCCGGCACGATCTTCTGCGCGATGCCGCCGGTGAGGAACACGCCGCCGCGGCTCATGAACACCAGCGCAAGATCGCCGGCGGTGCGCCCGAGGCAGGTGACGAAGGTCTCCACCGCCTCTTCGGCAACCGGATCGGTCTTGGCCAGTGCCGCGGCGGTGACTTCCGCCGGCGTGGTGAAGGGGGCAGGCTTGCCGTCCGCCTTGGCCACCGCCCGGTAGACGTTGACGAGGCCGCGTCCGCACAGGATCTGCTCGCCCGAAATGCGGCCCTCGAGCTTCTCGATATGCGGGAAAACCTCGAAATCGCGCGGCGTGCGCGGGCCGATGTCCATATGGCCGCCTTCGCCAGGCACCGGTATCCAGTGGCGAAGCGCATAGACCAGCCCGGCAACGCCGAGCCCGGTTCCGGGGCCGAGCACGACGCGCCCGGCATTTGGCTCCGGCGTGCCGCCGCCGATCTTTTCCATGTGCTCCTCGCCGAGCGCGACGACGGCCAGCGCCTGCGCCTCGAAATCATTGAGCACGACGATGTCGCTCAAGCCGAGGCTGGCGAACATCTGCCTGGGCTTGACGATCCACGGGCAGTTGGTGAGCTCGATCTCGTCGCCGTCGACCGGGCCGGCCACCGCCAGCACCGCCGAATTGGGGCGGACCGACGAGCGGTCGAGCACGGCCGCCTGGATCGCCTCGTCGATGGTGTTGTAATTGGCGGTCTGGACGATGGTCGGCTCGCCGGCCTCGGAGTTGGCGTCGAGCACGATCGAGAAGCGCGCATTGGTGCCGCCAATGTCGCCGATCAGGATCGGAAACCGCAACAAAGTATCGTCATCGCCCGTGCTTGGCATGCTCTCGTCCGTCCCCGGCGCCCACGACGGCGTAGCGCCGTTCTCCCGTTGACTAGCGCATGAGTTTGAAAAGGGAAACGGTTTTCGAGGCCGCTGTCACGGTGAGACAGGTTCTGCGGCCAAACGGCCACTATTTCGCAAAAACGGCCCGGCTAAACCGGTTCAACCCTGGATAAAAGCTGCAGCGGTCAGTTTCCCGGCCGTGGCCGCGGCAGCGGGATGCCGATCTCGGGGGTCTCGGTGATAGCATTCACCGAGGCCGGCAAGCCGGCTGCACCATTGGCCGTGGTGGCGGGAGGCGAAGGCGCTTCTGGTTCAGGCGCCGCGGCCGCGACAGGCACAGCGCCGCCATAATAGGTTGCCACCTCGGCGGACGCCGGCCCCGGCGCGTCGAGCACGGCGCGGCATTCCTTCGGCAAGTTCGCCATCGTCATCAGGTCGCGGGCCTTCGGCGCATCCGGGTTCTTGTTGGGCCGCCAAGGCTCCTTTGTAAACCACCAGGCGAGCGGCTTACCACAGCCATCATCGGCAGGCGTCGCTTCCTGCGCCTTGCAGTTGGGTGAGCCCGGCTGGCAGCCGATGCGCATGTGGAAATGGTAGTCGTGGCCCCAGAACGGCCTGATCTTGCGAAGCCAGTCGCGGTCGCCCTTGACGGTGTCGCAGAGCTTTTTCTTGATGCCGGGATTGACCAGGATGCGTTCGACCTCGGGATAGCTCGCAGCACGCTTCAAAAGCCTCGTATGTGCCGGCGTCCACAAGGCGTCCTTCACCAGATGGGTCTTCTCGTCGACCATCAAAGTGGCGCTGATGCTCTCGCGTTGCGCCATCGACAGCGGAGAGCTGGGCATCGGCGTCAGCCAGATGTCGGCATCGAGGCCGATCTGGTGCGAGGCGTGGCCAGTCATCATCGGGCCGCCGCGCGGCTGCGAAATGTCGCCGATCAGCAGGCCCGGCCAACCATCGGCCGCGGCGTCGCGCGACAGTTTCTCGATCACCGCGATCATCGCCGGATGGCCCCAGCGACGGTTGCGCGACGGCCGCATCACCTCCCAGGTCGGGCCATCCATGGGAATGGCGACGCCGCCGGCAAAACAGCCCTTGGAATAGAAGCCAATGGATTGCGCTGCGGTCGCCGCCGGCAGCTTCTTGGCGCCGAACAGATCCTTCGCCCGTTCCTCGGCCGCTGCCGGCTGCGCGGCGAGCCCCGCCAGCGCGAACAGGCCGAGCGCTGTGGCCAGCAGTGATTTCCTGCCGAGAGATCGCCGCGTCGCTGTTTTCATGAAACCGGATCCCCACCGCAATCCAAGGCCGAATCATAGCACGCTACGCGCGCCGCTTCGATGATTAGCGCTTCATCGGGCTGCGCGGCTCACCATCGCGCCAATCGCCGCTGGCCCACATATGGTCGAAGGCGGCGCGGTAATCCGGAAAGCGCAGGGAATAGCCCGCCGCCTTGATCGCCGCGTTGGCGACACGCTTGTTCTCGCCATAGAAGGAGCGCGCCATGGGCGAAAGTTGGGCGGCGTCGAAGGGAGTTTCGGGCGGCGGTGTGATGCCCATCAGCGCCGCGGCATAGGCGACGACATCCTGTGGCGGCGCCGGCAGGTCGTCGGTGACATTGAAGATGCCGCCGAGATCGCGTTCCGCCAAATGCCAGAGCGCGCCGGCAATGTCATCGCAATGGATGCGGTTGAACACCTGGTCCGGCTTGACCAGCCGCCTTGCGGTGCCGTTTTCCAGATTGACCAGGGCGTTGCGGCCGGGGCCGTAAATGCCCGACAGGCGCAGGATCGCAACCGGCCGGCCGATGTCGCGGCCCAATTCCAGCCAGTCCTGCTCGGCAGCCACGCGCATCACCGAACGCTTCGACACCGGGCGGCATTCGGCCGTTTCATCGACCCAGGCGCCGTCATAATTGCCGTAGACACCGACGGTCGAGAGATAGCCGATCCATGCGAGCGCCGGCATCCCGGCCGCGATCGCCGCGCGGGCGGCATTCAGCACGGGATCACCCGCCTCTTCCGGGCCGACCGAAACCACCAGATGCGTTGTCTTTTCCAGCGCATCGCCGATTTCGCCGGTCAGCGCGCCGTCGAACAGCAGCGGTGCGATGCCGGCCTGCCGCAGCGTCTCGAGGTTATCCGGCGAACGCGTCGTCCCGAAGATCCTGGCGGCACCCTTGTTGGCGCGGGCAAAGGCCTGGCCAGAATAGCCGGCGCCGAAGATGAAGATCTGCTTTTCGCTCATGCATGCACCCTGGTTGGCCGCGCCAGACGCCATTCGTCGCACACGGCCTTGTCGTCCTCGGTTTTCAGGCCGATAGCTGCCCGTTCGGAATATTCGGCATCGGGCACCAGCCGCGCCAGCGCCCATATTGCCGCGCCCCGCACCAGCGGCGAAGCGTCGTCCAGCAAGGCGCGCACGGCGCCGGCAAGTGCTGCATCGCCGGAATTGCCGGCGGCGATCAGCACGTTGCGAACAAAACGATCGCGGCCGATGCGTTTTATCGGCGAACCGGAGAAGAAGGCGCGGAAGGCTGTGTCGTCGAGTTGCAACAGCTGGCCAAGCGGCGGCTCGCGCAAATCGTCGCGCGCGGCAAGCTTTGCCTCTGAAGCCGCCCGGGCGAACTTGTTCCACGGGCAAGCGGCGAGGCAGTCGTCGCAGCCATAGATGCGGTTGCCGATCTTCTCGCGGAATTCATGCGGGATCGGCCCCTTGTTCTCGATGGTGAGATAGGAGATGCAGCGCCGCGCATCGAGGCGGTAGGGTGCCGGGAAAGCATCGGTCGGGCAGGCGTCGAGGCAGGCGCGGCAGGAACCGCAATGGTCGATCTCCGCCCGGTCGGGCACGAGTTCGGCAGTCGTGAAGATGGTGCCAAGAAACAGCCAGGAGCCGTGCTCGCGGCTGACCAGGTTGGTGTGCTTGCCTTGCCAGCCGACCCCGGCGGCCTCGGCCAGCGGCTTTTCCATCACCGGTGCCGTGTCGACGAACACCTTCACGTCGCCGCCGGAACGCGCCACGAGCTTGCCGGCGATTTCCTTCAGCCGGCCCTTCATCACCTCGTGATAGTCGCGGTTCTGCGCATAGACCGAGATCGCGCCACGATCGTGCTTGGCCAGCACGCCGCGCGGATCATGATCGGGGCCGTAATTCATCGCCAGCACGATGATCGAGCGCACTTGCGGCCACAGTGCCGTCGGTTCGCTGCGGCGCTCTAGCGTCTCGGCGATCCAGCCCATCGAACCGTGAAAGCCGTCAGCAACGAATTCGGCCAGGCGGGCCGGCGCCAGCGGGATCGCATCGGGAGTGGTGACGGCGACGGCATCGAAGCCGGCGCGATGCGCCTCTGCGTCGATCAGAGCGCGCAGTTTTGCGGCGTCAGAAGTCGAGGTCCGCATAATGCGACACCGGCGACAGGCCGCGCACCCGGTCGGTCAAAAGCGGCCGGAAGGAGGGCCGCGACTTCACCCGCGTGTACCATTCGCGCGCCGCGGCGTGCTCGCGCCAGTCGATCTCGCCGAGATAGTCGAGCACCGACAGCGTCGCGGCGGCCGCGAGATCGGCATAGGTAACCCTGCTGCCGGCCAGCCAATGGCGGGTGCCGGCGAGCCAGTTGGTGTATTTCATGTGCTGGCGGATGTTGGCGCGGGCGGCGCGGATTGCGCCAGAATCGGGCGAGCCGCCACCCGCCGTTTCCGGCATCACCGGCTTCAGCACGCGTTCGCGCACCAGATGGCGGGTGACCTCGCTTTCGGCCTTGTTGAGATACCAGTCGATCAGTCGGCGGATTTCGGCGCGCTGCATCGGGTCCTCGGCGAACAGCCTCTTGTCGCGCTTCAAGACGCCGCGCGTCTCATCGAGATATTCCGATATGACGGTTGCGCCGACGATCGGCACGTCGCCTTCGGCCAAAAGGATCGGCAGCGTGCCGGCCGGGTTCAGCGCCAGGAACTCCTTGCGCCGGGTCCACGGCTTTTCCTCGATCAGGGCCAGCTCCTCGCCATACTCGCCGAAAGCGAGGCGGACGAACCGGCAGGTGGCGAACATGGGGTGGTGGAAAAGCGTCAGCATGGTTCCGCGATGATAAAGCGCACTGGCGAATCGCCGGTCGCACCGGTAAGTCTTGGCCGCCCGCCTAGCGGGCCGTCAGGGTGTTGCGACCTATAGGGGGACTTGCAGGCCATGACAAGCAAGCCGTTCTGTTAGCCGTCACGCCAATGCCGAGGTAGCCATGGAAAGCCAGACCATCGTCGAAGCCCTGCTACTCGGCCTGCTGGAGGGGCTGACCGAGTTCATACCGGTCTCGTCGACCGGCCATATCCTGCTCGCCGGCCATTTCCTCGGCTTCCATTCGACCGGCAAGGCCTTCGAGATCCTGATCCAGCTCGGCGCCATCCTGGCGATCCTGAGCGTCTATTTCCGCCGCCTGTGGCAAATGCTGCTCGACCTGCCGCATGACCGGCTGACACGGCATTTCGTGATCGGCATCCTGATCGCCTTCCTGCCGGCGGCGATCATCGGCGCGCTGGCGCATGATTTCATCAAGACGGTGCTGTTCGAATCGCCAAGGCTGATCTGCATCATGCTGATCATCGGCGGCGTCGTGCTGTTGGTGGTGGACCGCATGAACCTCAAGCCGGTCTACCGCGACGTCGAGCGCTTCCCGACCCGGCTTTACCTGCAGATCGGCCTTTTCCAGTGCCTGTCGCTGATCCCCGGCACATCGCGTTCGGGATCGACGATCGTCGGCGCGCTGCTCTTGGGCGTCGACAAGCGGGCGGCGGCGGAATTTTCGTTCTTCCTCGCCATTCCGACGATGGTCGGCGCCTTCGCCTTCGACCTGTTCAAGAACCGCAACGTGCTGAGCAGTGCCGACCTGCCGATCATCGCCATCGGCTTCGTCGCCGCCTTCGTCACGGCGCTCATCGTCGTGCGCTTCCTGCTCGATTACGTCTCGCGCAACGGCTACTCGCTGTTCGGCTGGTGGCGGCTGGTGGTTGGCATTGTCGGGTTGGTGGCGTTGATGATCTGGGGGTGAGGCGTGGTCCGAGAAGCGGACGGAAAGCCAATTGCTTGGCCTTCCGAACGACGAACGCCGTGAGCCTGCGAAGGGCGAGCACCGCTCCTCTCAGTTCCTTCCATAAAACGCATTCTCCACATGCACCGGCCAGCGCCAGGGCAGCACCGCGACCATGTCGAAACGCATCGACAGCCTGCCATAGTCGGACTGGCGCGACAGCCAGATGTCGGCCGCCGCCTCGATGCGGCGCTCCGATTCATGGCCGATCGCCTCCATGGCTTCGATCAGCGTGCGGCGTGCCTTGACCTCGACGAACAGGACCAGATCGCCGCGCCGCGCGATCAGGTCGATCTCGCCGAAGCGGGTACGGTGGCGGCGCGCCAGAATCCGGTAGCCCTTGAACATCAGCGCTGCCGCCGCCAGCCATTCGCCGCGATGGCCGCGCCGATAGGCTTTTTGGCGGCCTGCGCTCGGGCGCTCAGCCACCACTCTCTCCGGCAGCATCCCTAAGTTCGAGCAGCCGCCGATAGAGCGCCTGTTTCTGGCCGCCGGTCATTTTCGCGGCTTCAGCGGCCGCCTTGGAGGCCGGCATTTCGGCGGCGAGCGACAACAGCAGGCGATCGATGTCTTCAGGCTCGTCGGCTTTGGCCTCGGCGGGACCGACGCAGACGACGATCTCGCCCTTCGGCGTATCGGCCGCCGCATAATGGTCGGCCAGCACTTGCAGCGTGCCGGTGCGGACCTCCTCGAAGGTCTTGGTCAGCTCGCGGCCAATCGCCGCCTTTCGCTCGCCGCCGAGGGCCTCGACCATGGCGCCGAGGGATTCGGCCAGCCGGCGCGGCGATTCGAAGAAGATCAGCGTCGCCGGCACGGCTTTCAGGGCTTCGAGCCGCGTCAGCCGCTGCCCAGTCTTGACCGGCAAAAAGCCGGCGAACAGGAAGGCGTCCGACGGCAGGCCGGATGCGGTCAGCGCGGCAAGCGGCGCCGACGGGCCGGGGATCGGCACGACGCGGATGCCATGGTCGAGCGCCTCGCCGACCAGCCGGTAGCCGGGATCGGACACCAGTGGCGTGCCGGCATCGGAAATCAGCGCCACGCTCTGTCCGGCCTGAAGTGCCGCGATCAGCTTGGGTCCGGCCTCGCCGGCATTGTGCTCATGATAGGCCGTGGTGCGGCGGCGGATGCCGTAGCGGTCGAGCAGCACGCGCGACACCCGCGTGTCTTCGCAGGCGACGATGTCGGCGGCGGCCAGCGTTTCCAGCGCGCGCAGCGTGATGTCGGCGAGATTGCCGATCGGCGTCGCCACCAGATAGAGCGCCGCCTCGAGCGGCCGGGCCGCGATCTCGGTCTGCCCGACCACATAGCTGCGCTTGCCCGTTTCGCCGGTCACCGATGCATCTCCATTCGAACCCTGTTTGGCACGGCTGACGCCGGGTTGCAAAAGCTCACGCTGGGTCCGCCTGCCATTCCTTTGCCACAGTAGGGAACGAAACCGGGTTCAGCAGATTTATCCCCTGATTCCGGAGGAGGAGGACAGGATGGACAGCCTAAAAATACAGGACGCTTTCGAACCCTATTATGCCGGCCGCAAGCGCGTTGCCGCAGCCAGGGACAAGCGCCTGCCTGCCAAGACCGACACCAGCCTGACCAAGCGGACCACGAGCGCCTTGCCGACGAATGTCAGGCTTTCCGACAACAAACCAGACAGCACGACGGAGCACTGACCGAACGATGCCCAATCGCTTCGATATCTTCATCACCCGTCTTGAAACGAAAAACGCCCGTAACGGCGTGCCGCTATCCCAAGTAGGCGACCAGCATCGCGCCCGCCGCGACAAGGACGACGCCAAGCCGGTTCGCTCCGGAGAGTCGCACGCCGAGAAGGACCGCGCCAAACACCGCCACAAGCACGACGCCTAGCGCAACTGGTTGTGACGGTTCAGAATTCTGCCGTCGCATGCCTCGGCAGGTGTTGCGGCATGGATCCTCGGGTCAAGCCCGAGGATGACGAAGCGTGGTTCCGGCCACCTCATCAGCCGAGGTATCGCGGGACCTTCGCCTCGAGAAGCTGGACCAACACAGGATCCATGAATTGATCGTCGTCGGGAATGTCGAGGCATATAACCCTGGCCTTCTTCAGGCTGGCCTTGAATTTCTTCTGCAATTTGGCGCGGTGCGCCTTTTCCATGACGAAGATGATGTCGGCCCAGGCGACGAGTTCATGCGTCAGCGGCGTGTCGGCATCGTGGTTTGTCCCGGCCGACGCAACCTCGATGTCCCGCCGTTTGGAAAACACCTGCTCGGCAGTCGGGCTGCGCAAGCGGTTCTGGCTGCAGACGAAGAGGACGTTTTTCAAGGATTACTCATCCCAGATCTCACGCAGATTTTTGCTCATAGGGATGTACTGATCAAACGTAAGCCCGTTCAAATCAAACTCTACCAAATTATCCTTGGCAATCCCTCGAAGCTTACTTCCGATATGCGTTATGAAACTAAGAATAACGTTAAATTCGCTCAAGTGGGTCAATTTTAATTTGGATGTGACCTTCATGTTTCTGATGAAGATCGCCTCAGCCTCAAAGAGATCGTCGTGTTCCGGAGATCTCGATATCTCGGTTAATCCAAACTCGAACACATCATCCGTGTTCAATGTCCGCAGCGTCTCGTGGATCAGGAACTTCATGGCAGACCCCATATTGGATGCGGCGCGACGCCTCCGGCTAAGCAAGCCGAACGTCTAACATCCTAGTTCGAGTGGATAAATCGTCCACCACAGTCCAGCCATTTGGCCTTGGCTATCGCGCCAGATCCGCCACCACGGCATCGAGCACGATCATGCCGGCCGGTGTAGCGCGGAGCCGGGCGTTGCCGATCGGCGCCACCAGCCCCTCGCCCTGCAGCACCGCCAACCGTGCGCTCGACAGGCCGCGCCCGGAGAACGCCTCGTAGCGGGAGAGATCGATGCCTTCGGCCAGCCGCAGGCCCATCAGCAGGAACTCGTCGGCCTCCTCGGAGCGCGTCAGGATCTCGCCGCCGGTGACGCCATGGCCCTTGGCTTCGACCAGATTGGCCCAGGTTTCCGGCATCCGCTCGGCGATCGTCACCGTGCGGCGGCCGTTTTCAACAAAGCGGCCATGCGCGCCGGGTCCGACACCGACATATTCGCCATAGCGCCAATAAGTCAGATTGTGCCGGCTTTCGGCGCCAGGCCTGGCGTGGTTCGAAATCTCGTAGGCCGGCAGACCGTGCGCCGTGGTGATCTCCTGCGTCAGCGCATAGAGGTCGGCGGCCTGGTCATTGTCGGGGATGATGAATTTCTTTGCCGCATGCAGCGCATGGAAAGGCGTGCCTTCCTCGATGGTCAGCTGGTAGAGCGACAGATGATCCGCGGCATGGCCGATCGCCTGTTCGAGCTCGGCCTGCCAGGCTTCCGGTGTCTGGCCGGGCCGGGCATAGATCAGGTCGAAGGACAGCCGCGGAAATATCTCGCGCGCCAGGCCGATGGCGTGCAGCGCTTCCTCGACATTGTGCAGCCGGCCGAGGAAGCGCAAATCCTTGTCGTTCAACGCCTGCACGCCGAGCGAGACGCGGTTGACGCCTGCTGCCCGATAGCCGCGAAACCGTTCCGCCTCGACCGAGGATGGATTGGCCTCCAGCGTCACCTCGATGCCATCGGGCACCGTCCAGTTCTTCGCGACGGCGTCCAGAACCCTGGCCACGGTTTCCGGCTTCATCAGAGACGGCGTGCCGCCGCCGAGAAAAATGCTGGTCACCTCGCGCGGCCCGGTGCGCCGGCGCATGGTCTCGAGCTCCGCCTCGAAAGCGCTGGCAAAGCGTTCCTGGTCGACCGGCTGGTGGCGGACATGGCTGTTGAAGTCGCAATAAGGGCATTTGGCCGCGCAGAACGGCCAATGGATGTAGACGCCAAAACCGGGCGCCCGGTCGAGCAGCATGCTCATGCCGAGCCCAATCTCGCTTTGGCGAATTTCTGGAAAGCGCGGGCGCGGTGCGACAGCGCCGTCGGCTCGCCGGGCTTCCAGCCATGTTTTTCCTCGGCGCTCATCTCGCCGAAGGTCTTTTCAAAGCCGTTGGGCAGGAACACCGGGTCGTAGCCGAAGCCGAGGTCGCCGCGCGGCGGCCAGACCAGCGTGCCTTCGGCCTCGCCGCGATAATATTCGGCGTCACCGTCGGGAAAGGCCAGGCAGATGACGGCGACAAAGCGCCCCTTGCGCTGTTCCGGCAAGGCGGCGCCGACTTCCTGCAGCGCCACTTCGGTGCGCTGCATGGCCATGGCGAAATCGCGCGAACCATCAGGGGTTTCGGCCCAGTTGGCGGTGTAGACGCCGGGCGCGCCGTCGAGCGCGTCGACGCACAGGCCGGAATCATCCGACAGCGCCGGCAGGCCGGTGGCCTGGGCGGCGGCAAATGCCTTGATGTACGCGTTCTCCTCGAAGGTGGTGCCGGTCTCGTCCGGCTCCGGCAGGCCATAGTCCTTGGCCGATTTCGCTTCGAAGCCGAACGGCCCCATCAGGTCGGCGAACTCGCGCAGCTTGCCGGCATTGTGGCTGGCGACGACGATCTTTTTTCCATCGAGCGAGTGAATGGTTGGCGAATGCATCATATGCCCCAGATCCGTGGCTCGGCGAATTCGATCGAATTGCCCGAGGGGTCGCGTATATAGATCGAACGCCCGCCTTGCGGCCATTCAAATTCGCTTTCGATGGCGATCTTCTTCGCCTCGAGATGCGCTTTCCAGCGCTCGATCTCGTCGGCGCTGGCCGCAAAACAGAGATGACCCTCGCCGACCGCACCGTGCGGCGGCACTTTCAGTCTCGCATCGGGCGCGGGCGGCACTTTTGTCGCCTCGGCGTTGAAGATGAGCAACACGCCGGAGCCGCAGCGGAAGAAGAGGTGCCTGCCGTCGACCTTGCCGAGCAGGTCGAGGCCGAGGATATCGGTGTAGAACTTCTCAGCAGCGTCAAGGTCGGTGACGTAGAGGGCTGATTCAAGGATGGCGGAAGGAATCACGAGGCACCCCCCTCTGCCCTACCGGGCATCTCCCCTGCAAGGGGGGAGATTGGAAGCGTCAACGCCGGCTCGCAGCTTGCAACGTTGGTGGTTGGCGAAACCCAGGACCACAGCCGATCTCCCCCCTTGCGGGGGAGATGGCCGGCAGGCCGGAGGGGGGTGGGAAGGATCGCCAACCTCATCAATACAAACCAGGCCTAAACCACCGCCATCTGCTGCAGGCTGATCAGGCGCTGGATGCCTTTCTTGGCCAGGCCCATCAGGTCGGCGAACTGGTCCTCGGAAAAGGGCTCGCCCTCGGCGGTGCCCTGGATCTCGACGATGCCGCCCTTGCCGGTCATGACGAAATTGGCGTCGGTGCCGGCCGAGGAATCTTCGAGATAATCGAGGTCGATGACCGGCTGGCCGTCATGGATGCCGCAGGAAATCGCCGCGACATGGTCCTTCAGCACCTTGGCGACGCTGGCCATCTGGCGGGCTTCCATCCAGCGCAGGCAATCATACAGCGCCACCCAGCCGCCGGTGATCGAGGCCGTGCGGGTGCCCCCATCGGCCTGGATGACGTCGCAGTCGACGGTGATCTGCTGCTCGCCCAGCGCCTGCAGGTCGACCACGGCGCGCAAGGAGCGGCCGATCAGCCGCTGTATTTCCAGCGTGCGGCCGCCCTGCTTGCCGGCGGAAGCCTCGCGGCGCATGCGCTCGCCCGTCGAGCGCGGCAGCATGCCGTATTCCGCCGTGACCCAGCCCTTGCCGGAATTGCGCATCCAGCCCGGCACCTTCTCCTCGAGGCTGGCGGTGCACAGGACATGGGTGTCGCCGAACTTCACCAGGCATGAGCCTTCGGCATGCTTGGAGACGCCGCGCTCAAAGGAGATGGCGCGCATTTCGTCGAATTGGCGTTTGGAGGGGCGCATTCAGGCTTCTTTCCCGTCATTTTTCGGATTCTTGGCCGGCTTGTAACCACATGGGGCGCGTGGCGCAAAGGAAAATGGCCGGTGATCTGACTTCAGACACCTGGGTTGCGCGGACCATGGTGAAGTCTATATCCTTGGGCCGGAGGTTTTTGGCGCAATGACCAAGGCAGTTGCCGAACCCAGTCTGCTGTCGCCTGCGCTGCAGTCGCTCGACATGCGTTCGCGCGACATCTTCCGGCGCATCGTCGATTCCTACCTGAAGGACGGCGAACCCGTGGGATCACGCAGCCTGTCGCGCATCCTGCCGTCCTCACTGTCGCCCGCCACCATCCGCAACGTGATGAGCGACCTCGAGCATCTCGGCCTGATCTATGCCCCCCACATTTCCGCCGGCCGGTTGCCGACGCAGGCCGGCCTGCGCTTCTTCGTCGATGCCTTCATGGAACTCGGCGACCTCTCCGACGAGGAGCGCCGCACCATCGAGGCGCAGGTGCGCGCGTCCGGCTCGGGTGCGACGCTGGAACACATGCTGACCGAGGCCAGCCAGATGCTGTCGGGCATGTCGCGAGGCGCCGGCCTGGTGCTGGCCGCCAAGAACGAGGTGGCACTGAAGCACATCGAATTCATCCAGCTCGAGCCGACCAAGGCGCTGGCGGTGCTGGTGTCGCAAAACGGCGACGTCGAAAACCGCGTCGTCGAGTTGCCGGCCGGCATCACCGTCTCGCAGTTGCATGAAGCCTCGAATTTCCTCAACGCCCATATTCGCGGCCGCACGCTGGCCGAGGCGCGGATCGAGATTGCCCGCATCAAGGAGGAGACCAGGGCCGCGCTCGACACGCTGTCGCAAGACTTGGTCGAGAAGGGGCTGGCGGTGTGGGCCGGCGCCGAGAGCGGCCTGCCGGCGCGGCTCATCGTGCGTGGCCGCGCCAACCTGCTCGAAAACGTCACCGCCCAGGCCGACATCGAACTGTTGCGTCACCTGTTCGAGGACATGGAGACGCAGGATGGGCTGATCCAGCTGCTTGACCTGGCCGAACAGGGATCGGGCGTGCGCATCTTCATCGGTTCGGAAAACAAGCTGTTTTCGCTGTCGGGCTCGTCGCTGGTCGTCGCGCCCTATCGCGACAAGGACGCCCGCGTCGTCGGCGCACTGGGCGTCATCGGCCCGACCCGGCTCAACTATGCCCGCATCGTGCCAATGGTCGACTATACGGCGCAGCTGATTTCCCGCATGCTGCGTTGAACTGGGTAACCGAGGAGACGACGATGGCGCTCGAAGAATTCAAGGCCCGGATCAGTCTGTTGCTCGAAGAAATGGTCAACCAGCCGGAGGACCAGCACGAAATCCAGGAGCAGTTGCGCGAGAAACTGCAGGAAATGCGCGCCATGGGCCTGCCGCTGCCGGCCGATCTCGTCGCGCTGGAAAAGCGCCTCGACGACGATTTCTGCGCCGCCGGCACCTGAGGCTGGAGACCGTTTCACCTCAACTCATCATGTGAGGCGGAACCGAGGAACAAACAGGCCGTTGATTCCTTCGCGACAAGGTGGAGGACGAAATGATCCGATTGGCCGGGCTGGCGTTTCCCGCCGCACTGTTTCTCACGACCGCGGCATTGGCCCAGCAGGCAGAGCAGCCAGTGCTGAAAGGCGCGGCCGCCTTCGGCGACTGGCGTGCCGACAGGCCGGGGGTGCGCCGCCTGATCAAGCCGCAAGATCTGCCCAGGCCTTACGTCACTAAATCCGCCTCAAACGGCGCCGGCCTCGCCGACAGGCCGGCGGACGCCGAGCCGATCTTGCCACCGGGCTTTTCGGCCGAGCTGATCGCGTCGGGCATCGACAATCCGCGCGTCGTGCGCACCGCGCCAAATGGCGACCTGTTCGTCACCGACAGCGAAGCCAACCAGATCCGCGTCTATCGCCTTGCCGAGGGCAGCGCGAAGCCGGCGAAGGACGGCATATTTGCCGGCGATCTCAACCAGCCCTACGGCATCGCCTTCTACCCGCCGGGCAAGGACCCGCAATGGGTTTATGTCGCCAATAGTGACAGCATCGTGCGCTTTGCCTATCGCGATGGTGACCTGAAGGCGGCCAGTGATCCGGAAACCATCGTCGAAAACATCCCTGCCAATCATCACTGGACCCGCGACATCGTCTTCTCGCCGGACGGCAAAACGCTCTATCTGTCGGTCGGCTCGGGATCGAACGTCGCCGAGAACATGGCAAAGGAGCCGGATGGCGGCCTCGACGCCTGGACGAAGTCGCAGCCGCTGGGTGCTGCTTGGGGGTCCGAGGACGGCCGTGCCGACGTGCTGGCCTTCGACCCCGACGGCAAGAATGGCCGCATCGTCGCCACCGGCTTGCGCAACTGTTCGGGCATGACGGTCCAGCCGGCGACCGGGGCGCTGTGGTGCGTCGTCAACGAGCGCGATGCACTCGGCGACAATGTGCCGTCCGAATATGCGACTGTGGTCAAGGACGGCGCTTTCTATGGCTGGCCCTGGTATTACATCGGCAACAACGAGGATCCACGCCACAAGGGCGAGCGCCCCGATCTTGCCGGCAAGGCGACCATTCCCGATGTGCTGATGCAGGCGCACTCGGCGCCGCTCAACATCGCCTTCTACGACAGAAAGGACTTGGCCCTCGGTTCCGGCTTTCCGGCCGAATACAAAGGCGATGCCTTTGTCGCCTTGCACGGTTCATGGAATCGCGGCAACCGAACCGGGTACAAGGTGGTGAGGTTGCTGTTCAAGGACGGCAAGCCGACCGGCGAGTACGAGGACTTCATCACCGGCTTCGTCGTCTCCAACGGCGAGGTGTGGGGACGACCGGTCGGCGTCGCGGTGGCCCGGGACGGCGCGCTGATCGTGACCGAGGACGGCAACGGAACCATCTGGCGCGTCACCTATAGTGGCGGCCGTTCCTGACAGCATGGTCGCACGCCGGCGTGGTGCAATCGAATCCGGCTTCAGGGAATTCCCGCATGGCTGACCTTGTGCCATAAGGCGTCGTTGCAACAGCGTCGCGCAAGGCCGCAACCATGACCCTTACCGGCTTCCTCGCCTACAGTGCCGCCCTCGGCATCGCCGCCGCCATTCCCGGCCCCGGCGTCACCGCGCTCGTCGCGCGGGCGCTCGGCTCAGGCTTCCGTTCGTCGCTGGCCATGTCCTTTGGCCTGATGCTTGGCGACCTCACCTATCTGACCGCCGTGGTGCTGGGCCTCGCCTTCGTCGCGCAGACCTTCGGCATGGTGTTTCTCGCCATCAAATGGCTTGGTGTCGCTTACCTCGCCTTCCTGGGCTGGCGCTTCTGGATCAGCGGCATCACGCCCGAAACGGTCGAGGCGAAGAAGGGCAAGGGCGGGCTGGTTTCGAGCTTCCTCGCCGGCCTCACCGTCACGCTCGGCAACCCGAAGACGATGATCTTCTACCTCGCCATCACGCCGACCATCGTCGACTTGAGGACCATCACGCTGGCCGACTACGGCATTCTCGTCGCGCTGACGATCGTCGTGCTTTTGGTGGTGCTGGTGCCCTACCTGACGCTGGCGGCCAAGGCGCGCTGGTTCCTGAAATCGCCGCGCGCGCTCAAGGCGCTCAACCGCACCGCCGCCGGCTTCATGGTCGGCGCCGCGGCGGCGATTGCCGCCCGTCAGTAGGCTCCTTTCGGCCAAATCATTCCAGGGACAGGCTTCTCCGGGAAACGCTTTTCCGGGAGCCCTATGTTTTAGACATGGGTCCCACTCGATATTTTCGGCCGACAGTCTATCTTGCGCGACCGAAGGTCCTATCTTGGCGGTTGCAGTGCCACTTGCCTGAAGTCCTCCACTTGCCTGAAGTTCTGGGAGCGAAACCAATGAACAAGCCCGTCACCCCTGCCCGCGTGCCCGGTCGCGGCCGCGTCTACGATTCCATCACCGACACGATCGGCGACACGCCGCTGGTGCGGCTCAACAAATTCGCCAAGGAAAAGGGCATCGTCGCCAATCTCATCGCCAAGCTCGAATTCTTCAATCCGATCGCCTCGGTCAAGGACCGCATCGGCGTGGCGATGATCGAGTCGCTGGAGGCCGCCGGCAAGATTTCTCCCGGCAAGACCACGCTGATCGAGCCGACCTCCGGCAACACCGGCATCGCGCTTGCCTTCGCCGCGGCCGCCAAGGGTTACAAGCTGATCCTGACGATGCCGGAAACGATGTCTATCGAGCGCAGGAAAATGCTGGCGCTGCTCGGCGCCGAGCTGGTGCTGACCGAAGGTCCGAAAGGCATGAAGGGCGCCATTGCCAAGGCCGACGAACTTGCGGCGACGATCCCCAATGCGATCATCCCGCAGCAGTTCGAAAACCCGGCCAACCCGGAAATCCATCGCACGACGACGGCCGAGGAAATCTGGAACGACACGCATGGCGAGGTCGATATCTTCGTCGCAGGCATCGGCACCGGCGGCACCATCACCGGTGTCGGCCAAGTGCTGAAGAAGCGCAAGCCCTCGGTGCATGTCGTTGCCGTCGAGCCGGAATCCTCACCGGTGCTGTCGGGTGGCCAGCCCGGCCCGCACAAGATCCAGGGCATCGGCGCCGGATTTGCGCCAAAAATCCTCGACACCACGATCTATGACGAGATCGTCAAGGTCTCGAACGAGGATTCGGTCGCCAATGCCCGCCTCGTCGCCCGCCTCGAAGGCGTGCCGGTCGGCATCTCGTCGGGCGCCGCCCTGCAGGCGGCAATCGTCGTCGGCTCGCGGCCGGAGAACAAGGGCAAGAACCTCGTCGTGGTCATCCCGTCCTTCGCTGAACGCTATCTGTCGACGATCCTGTTCGAGGGGTTGGGGGCGTAGGGTCTCGCTATCTCGAGATAGAACCGGCGCGATCCTTCGCGCCGACATCAAAGGGTTCTGCACCGTTCGGCCTGGACCGCTGGAAAAACCTCTGGTGGCGGCCGGCACCGGCTTGAGCAGAACCTGCTTCCCGTGCAAATCGTCACCGGCCTGCTTAGCGCGCAGGCCGGGGAGAAATTTCATGTACAAGCTTTATACCCGTCCGGGCAGCGGCGGCTTCGTCGTTGAGGCGGCACTGGCGCTGGCGAACGCGCCGTTCGAGCAGATCGACGTGCCGAAGACGGACAGGCCCGATCCGGCATTTGTCGAAATCAGTCCCCTGAACCAGGTTCCGGCGCTGACCTTGCCGGACGGCAGCTCGATGACCGAGTCGGCGGCGATCTGCATCCTCCTTGCCGAGCGTCACCCCGATGCCGGCCTGGCGCCGGCGGTCAACGCGCCGGCCCGCGCTGACTTCCTGCGCTGGATGGCCTTCATGTCGTCCGTGCTCTATCCGGCAATCCTGCGGCTCTACTACGCCCATCGCTATACGACCGATGCCGAAGGCACGAAGGCCGTCAAGCAAGCGGCCATCGCCGAAATGGATCGCGGCTTCGCCGTCCTCGATGCGGCGCTCAAGGGCCGCGACTGGCTGGTGGGCGACCGCATGTCCGTGGCCGACATCTACCTCGTCATGCTAGTGGCCTGGCATCCCGACCCCGACAGGGCTCGCGCGGCGTGGCCGAATGTCGAACGCCTGTGGGCCGGACTGCGCGAACATCCGGTGATGAAGACGCTCAACACGTCCCATGAGATGTGGCCGGCCTGAACGACTGCCGACGGCGAGGCTTAATGTCTGAGGGCTGCCCGTTTTCCCTGCAGGAACCGGCGCACCGCCGGGTCGCGCTCAAGGCCGATCGCCCGGTCATAGGCCTCGATCGCCTGCGGCACCTGACCGAGCCTGGACAGGAGACCGGCACGCGCCGCCCAATAAGGCTGATAGTCGTTGAGCCGTTTGTCGTCGCCCAGCACATAAAGAGCCGCCAGCCCCGCCACAGCGCCCTCAGCTTCCGCGATCGCCACCGCGCGGTTGATCGCCACCACCGGCGATCCTGCAATGACTGACAGCGCATCGTAGAAATTGCGGATCGCGGCCCAGTCGGTCAGGCCGGTCAGCCGTCGCGCCGCATGGACGGATTGTACGGCCGCTTCGAGCTGGTAACGGCCTATGACGCCCATGGTGGCGGCGCGGCGCAGCAGGGATTCCGCTTCCTCGATCAAGGCAGCGTCCCATTCCGCGCACTTCTGCTCGGCGAGCGGCACATACTCTCCGGCCGCATCGCGCCGCGCCGGGCGGCGTGCCTCGGCAAACAGCATCAGCGAAAGCAGGCCGAGCGCCTCCGGCTCATCCGGCATCAGCGAAGCCACCAGCCGGCCGAGCCAGATGCCTTCGGTCGCCAGGTTGCGGCGCTGCGTCTCGGTGCCGGCCGGATCGGACCAGCCTTCGGCGAAAGCGGCGTAGATGGCTTCCAGGACCGCGTCCAGCCGCTCGCCGAGTTCGGCCCGTTCAGGCACTCGGAACGGAATGCCAGTTTCCCGGATGCGGGTTTTGGCGCGCACCAGCCGCTGGCCCATGGTTGCGGGCGAGACCAGGAAGGCAGAGGCGATGGTGGCGGCGTCCAACCCCAGGACCGTCTGCAGGATCAGCGGCGCCCGCACACCCGATTCGATCGCCGGATGCGCGCAAGCAAACATCAGCCGCAGCCGTTCGTCGGGCAGCTCTTCGTCGGTCATGCGCGCTTCCGCCTCCTCGGCAATCAGCTTGAGATGATCACGGCCGGCCTCGCTGGTCAGCCGGCGCCGCACTGCATCGACGCGCCGGCGCCTTGCCACGGCCAGCAGCCAGGCTTCCGGCTTTTCAGGCACGCCGGTTCGCGGCCAGTGTTCGAGCGCTGCGGCAAAGGCATCGGCCAGCGCATCCTCGGCCGCAGCCACGTCGCGCGTGCGCGCCGCGAGCCAGGCAACCAGCTTGCCGTAGCTCTGCCGGGCGGCGGCCTCGGCGACCGCCCGGGCGGCGTCTGACCCGACAGCCTTCATGCAGCGTATGTTGGCATGTATTCGGCCATCGGCCAGATCGGCCGCACTTCCATTGTGCCGGCGCTGGCACCGGGACAGCGTGCCGCCCACGAGATAGCCGCGTCCATGTCGGGCACCTCGATCAAATAGTAGCCGCCGAGTTGCTCCTTGGTATCGGCATAGGGGCCGTCAATCACATTGGTCTTGCCGCTGGCCACCCGTACGGTGGTTGCTATCTTCGTCGGTTTCAATCGCTCGCCGGCCACGAACACACCGGCCTTCTTCATCGCTTCGGTGTAGGCGCCATAGGCGGCGCTCATCTGGGTGAGCGCCTCCTTGGGCGCGGCCGCCATTCCGGCTTCGTTGGAATAGATAAGAAGCAGATACTGCATGGTCTTCTCCCGTTATTTCGAGGGCCGCGTCATTGCGAGCCGGACGTATGTCGCGCGGCAGTGCCCGATTTCGACAGGCTGCGGAAAAAACTCTCGGCTGCGGCGGCTTTTTGCGCAAGCCGCCAACTGTTTTGTGATCGCCCGCACCCATGGAGGTGCCGTAGCCGACAATGAGACGCCTCATTCGCTGCTCCCAGAGCCGCGCTTTCAGCCCAGGAACCGCTCGCGCAGTTCGGCAGGAGGAATGCCGCAACTGTCTTTCCTGCCGAACAGGGCGTAGCGATTTTCGGCGATGCGGTCGTAAAGCCAGTTGCGCAGCGTGCGCGGCAGCAGCAACAGGGCCTTCGCCGCCCGCCACGGCCAGCTGAGCTCCGCCATGACGGCAACGAGGCTGTCGAGATGCGTGAAAGCGATGCCGTCGATCAGAACGAGATTGGTCTCGTAGGAATCCGTGCGCAGCCCGTGTTGCCTGAACTGTGCTTCGCCGAACGGCGACTGCACGGTGGCGAAGCGGAAGCGGCTTTGACGGTCGAGCCTGACCACCATGCGCACGAAGCCGGAGCACAGCACGCAGACGCCGTCGAAGACGATCAGCGGATGGCTGCGATCGAGGGGGTCGGAGGGACGGACGGACTTGGGTCGACTTGAATGGGGACGACTTGGGTTGGGAAGGTCAGTCACGCGGGCCTCGGCTGCTTATGCCCTAGAACATTAAGCCAGCCGGAGGCGGTATCAAAGCCGAGGCGATATCGCACGCCGCCTGTCGGTCAGAGCGGGACGCTCGGCGCGATAGGTGGTGGCGCGGGATTCGGCGGCCGGCCGGCAGATCCGGCTGTCGTGGCGGCTCTCGAAGGTCATGGTCAGCGCGCGCTCAACGAATTGCCGCGACGGGCGCTGGCCGGGCCGGGGCCGCGCATGTAGTAGCGCTCCGGCCGATAGGTCGGCGCAACGAATTCGCGGATGGCGGCGGCATAGCCGAGGAGGTGCGTGAGGAAGTTCATTTTACCTGTCCCTGTCCCGATTTTCGGATGTCCCTTCCGAATTGCGGACATCATAGCGTCGAGGCGTGAATAGTCGGTGAACACGATGTTAATATCTGGTCGAAAAGGCCTTGGTTCGTGGCCGGAATGCGGCTGATTCGGGGTCTTTCCGTGTGGTCCGTCGACATTTCGGCCAATGTGACTTTTGCATCACATATGTTTCGTTTGAATGTCGCCTGCGCGCGGTTCTGTTTCAATTCTTGCCGCGCTGGCGAAATTTCCTTGCTGGCCGACGCAGCCCCGGAAATCCCAGCCTCGCATCCCGACAGGGATCGGTGACGGAACTGGAACAGGCTCCAGTCGTTCTGGATTTCGAGACCTGTTGCGAAGGGAATTGTCATGGCGCCGCGTCCGGCCTGGAAGGGTTATCTGAAGCTGTCGTTGGTCACCTGTGCCGTCGAATTGACCAACGTCGTCACCCAAGCCGAGAAGGTCTCGTTCCGGGTGCTGAACCGCAAGACCGGCAACACCGTGAAGCGCATCTATGTCGACGCAGAAAATGGCAAGCCGTTGCGCGAGGGGGATGAGATCAAGGGCTATGAAGTCGATGACGGCGACTTCGTCCGCATCGAGGAAGACGAGATCGAGGCGGTGCAGATCGAGTCCTCGCACACGATGGCGCTCGACGGTTTCGTCGACAAATCCTCGATCCAGCAGATCTATCTCGACACCCCCTACTATGTGACGCCGGCCGACAAGGTGTCGGAAGAGGCTTTTGCCGTCATCCGCGATGCGATGGCGGACAAGAAGATGGCCGGGCTGGCGCGCATCGTGCTCTACAACCGCGAACGCCCGGTGGTGATCGAACCGCGCGGCATGGGCATGGTGCTGACGACGCTGCGCTACGACGACACGGTGCGCGAACCGTACTCCGTCTTCGGCGACATCAAGGATGTGAAGACCGACCCAGAGATGACCGATCTGGCCGAACGGATCATCGACAAGAAGAAGGCGAAGTTCGATCCCTCTCAGTTCGAGGACAAATATGAGAACGCGCTGCTGGAGCTGATCCGCGCCAGGAAGGCCGGCAGGAAGGCGCCAAAGGCCAAGGCAGAGCCCAAGCCGTCAAACGTCGTCAATCTGTTCGACGCGCTGAAGAAGAGCCTGTCTTCGGATGCCGGCGCATCGGAGGCTTCCACGCCGGCAAAAGCAAAACCCGCGGCCAGACGCACCAAGCCGAAAGCCGGCGCGTCCAAGCGCAAATCGGTCTGAGGATCAGAGACAGATGGCCAGCCTCGAACAGTATCATTCCAAGCGTGATTTCAAGAAGACGTCCGAACCGGCCGGCAAAGTCGGGCGCGGCGAGAACGCCAAGGCGGGCGGCATCTTCGTCATCCACAAGCATGCTGCGACACGGTTGCACTACGACCTTCGCCTGGAGCAGGACGGCGTGCTGTGGAGCTGGGCGGTGACGCGCGGCCCGAGCCTCGACCCGCATGAGAAACGGCTGGCCGTGCATGTCGAAGACCATCCGATCGACTATGCGCCGTTCGAGGGCACCATTCCCAAGGGCGAATATGGCGGCGGCTCGGTGATCGTCTGGGACGAGGGTACCTGGGTTCCCGAAATCGACCCGGCCAAGGCGATGAAGAAGGGCCATATCAGTTTCGAGCTGAAAGGCCACAAGCTGCATGGTCTCTGGCATCTGGTGCGGCTGAGGCCGCGCGCGGGCGAAAAGCGCGAGAACTGGCTGCTGATCAAATCGGACGATGCCGCGGCGCGCCCTGGCGAGGACATTCTGAAGGAGGCGCCGGAATCGGTGAAGTCGGGTTTGACGATCGAGGAGGTCGGCGAAGGCAAGACGGCCAAAGGCGAGAAGCCCGATGTCTGGCATTCCAGCAAGCCGGCCGCCGGCAAGGCAAAGACCGGCAGGCGCCTGGCCTTCGTCGAACCGCAGCTTGCGACGCTGGAGCGGGACGCACCGCCGGGCAAGGACTGGCTGCACGAGGTCAAGTTCGACGGCTATCGCATGCAGGCGCAGATTGCCGGCACGGAGGTGCGGCTTCTCACCCGCACCGGCCTCGACTGGACGGAAAAGTTCGGCGACGAAATTGCCGCGGAACTCGCCGGCTTGAAATGCAGCGACGCCATCATCGATGGCGAGATCGTCGCGCTGGCCGACAGCGGCGTGTCGTCCTTCGCGCTGCTGCAGGCCGACCTCTCCGCGAAACGGACAGATCGCTTCATCTACTATGTGTTCGACCTGATGCGGCTCGATGGCAAGGATTTGCGCGGCGAGCCGCTGGTCGAGCGCAAGCAGGCCCTGCAGGACCTGCTTGGCAAGGAGCCGGAGAACTCGGCCGTCCGTTTCAGCGACCATTTCGCCGAGCCCGGCAAGATCATGCTGGAGCATGCCTGCCGCATGGGGCTGGAAGGCGTCGTCTCCAAGCGCGCCGATGCGCCCTATCGCAGCGGGCGCGGTCCTTCCTGGGTGAAGTCGAAATGCACGGCGCGGCAGGAATTCGTCATCGGCGGCTATTTGCCGTCGGACAAGACCGGACGCGGGCTGCGCTCGCTGCTGGTCGGCTATCACGAGGGTGGCGGACTGCACTATGCCGGCCGCGTCGGCACCGGCTTCTCGGCCAAGACGGCCACCGACCTGAAGACAAAACTCGATGCGCTGAAGGCGGAGCATTCGCCCTTCGACAAGGCCGTGCCGAAAGGCAAGGGCCTGGTCTGGGTGAAGCCCGAACTGGTCGGCGAAGTGGAGTTCCGCAGCTGGACATCCGACCGTATAATACGCCATGCCTCGTTCCAGGGATTGCGCGAGGACAAGCCGGCGGAGGAAGTCGTGCAGGAAAAGCCCAAGTTTGCGGCAGGGAAGTCTTCGTCAGGGGAGGCTTCGACAGGGAAGGCAGGCAAGAGCCCGGCCAAGGCGAAGCCGGTATCAGGCAGCGCTGGCAAACCTGCCGGAGTGACGACGACCAGCGTGAAGCTTTCCCACCCCGACAAGCTGCTGTGGCCCGAGGAAAAGATTTCCAAGCAGGGCCTGCTCGACCACTACGCGTTGGTGTGGCCGCGCATGGAACAGTTCATCGTCAACCGACCGCTCAGCCTGGTCAGGGCGCCGGACGGCGTCGGCGGCCCGCGCTTCTTCCAGAAACATGCCTCGGCCGGCATGAGCGACAAGATCGCCCGGATGAAGGACCCGACCGACGGCGAGGAGATCCTGTTCATCCGCGATTTCGACGGCGTCGCAGCGCTCGTCCAGTACGGCGTGGTCGAGATCCACATCTGGGGCTGCACCGTCGATGCGCTGGAACAGCCGGACCAGATCATCTTCGACCTTGACCCCGATGAGGGCGTCGACGTGAAAGCCGTGCGCGAGGCCGCACTCGATATCAGAGGCAAGCTTGAAGAGCTGTCGCTGCCGAATTTCGTCAAGACCTCAGGCGGCAAGGGCTACCACGTCGTGATGCCGCTGAAACCATCGGCGGATTGGGACGCAGTGAAAACCTTTGCGCATGATTTTGCCAAGGCGCTGGAACAGGCCTCGCCCGACCGCTACACGGCGACGCTGTCGAAAAAGGCGCGCACGGGAAAGATCTTCGTCGACTATCTGCGCAATGGCCGAGGCTCGACCACGGTCGCGCCCTATTCGTCACGCGCCAAGAAGGGCGCCACCGTGTCGATGCCGGTGACCTGGGCCGAGATCGAGGCGGGACTGGCGCCGAACGCTTTCCCGATCGGCGACAAGACGACGCTGAAGCAGTTGGCCGAAACCGATCCGTGGGTGGATTTCTTCAGGCAAGGGAAAGTGCTGGGGCGGGGGTAGTTAGCCGCATACGCGCGGGCTGTCCCGCCAACGTCTCAGCCCAGAAAAACCCTCTCGAAAGCCTGCTTGCCCGGCGGTGAGAAGATGACCGCGCGGCTGTCCTTCTCGCGGCGAGCCCATTTTTCGGCGAGGATCTTGTCGAGGATAGCGGCACCCAGCGTGCCGGCGAGGTGCGAACGGCGCACGCTCCAATCGAGGCAGGCGCGGCAGACCGGCCGGCGCGGCTTGGCATCGACATCGATGCCGATGGCGGCGAAATGCGGTGCCGCCGAAGGCCCGAGCCTGATCTCCTTGTCGTCGCGCAGCAGGATTTCCTTCTCGACGAGACGATCGAGCATCGCCACCGCCTGCTCGCCGGCGAGGTGATCGTAACAGACGCGCGCCACGCGCATGGCGCCGTCACGCGGGCCCGGCCGCACGCGCTTTGGGCCAACGGCTTCGGCGACACCGGTGATGGCCTCGATCATGCCCGCCACCTGGGGTCCAGCGAGGCCGTAATAGCGGTGCCTTCCCTGGCTCGCCAATGTCAGCAGCCCGCCCTCCATCAACTTGGACAAATGCGAGCTCGCCGTCGGCAGCGACACGCCGGCCTCGAGCGCCAGTTCGCTCGCGGTCAAAGCCGTGCCGCCCATCAGGGCGTTGAGCATGTTTGCCCGCGCCGGATCGCCAACCAGGCTGGCGATGCGGGCGATGTCGGGTCCTTCACGCATAGTTCGTTCCTCATCGAAGCATCCTTGTCAGATAAGCATTATTCTCCGACCAGATCAAGGAGATGACGATGACAACCGCTTCCACCTCCGCACCGCTCCCCAGCCGCCGATCGTTCTCGTTCGTCACCTGGTTCCGTTTGCGGCTGCTGGCCCGGTGGCATGACCGCCATGTGCAGCGCCTCGACCTCGCCGAGATCGACGATCATTTGCTGCGCGACCTCGGCCTGACGCCGGAAGACGTGCGCCGTGAATGCGCGAAATCCTTCTGGCAGGCATGACCCGCAAGGGAATTGCTTAGCACATCGACCCTGGGGATGCTTCGACCCCGCTCGAAACGTCGCCGCAAGAAGACATCAACCCGCCAAGGAGACCACCATGACCATCACCTGCTTCATCCGCTATGAAATCGACCCGTTCGGCAAGGCGGCCTTCGAGGAATATGCCCGCAACTGGGGCCAGGTCATTCCGCGCTGCGGCGCCGACCTGATCGGCTATTTCGCGCCACATGAGGGCTCGGCGACGACGGCCTACGCGGCCTACAACATCGACAACCTGGCGGCCTACGAGGCCTACCGCGCCCGGCTTGCCGCCGACCCTGCCGGCAAGGCAAACTACGAGTTCGCCCGCCGTGAAAAGTTCATCCGTAGGGAGGATCGCATGTTCCTGAAACTGGCTTCCGGCCCACACGCGAAACTGGTGCTGCCGTGATCGCCGTCATCTTCGAGGTCGAACCGGCGGCGGGCAGGCGCGATGCCTATCTCCGCATCGCTGCTGACCTGCGCCCTCTGCTCGACGGCATCGACGGGTTTGTCTCGATCGAGCGCTTCCAGAGTCTCTCCGACCCGAACCGCATCCTGTCCTTATCGTTCTGGCGCGACGAGGAGGCGGTCAAGGCCTGGCGCAACACCGAGGAGCACCGGCAGGCGCAGAAGGCCGGCCGTGGCGGTATCTTTGCCGGCTACCGTCTGCGTATCGTCCATGTCGTGCGTGACTACGGCCTGACGGAGAGGGCCGAGGCGCCGGCGGATAGCCGCGCAGTGAATGGATGAAGGTTACGGGTAGGTGTCGGCGTTGCCCCTCATCCGCCTGCCGGCACCTTCTCCCCGTAAGGGACGGGAGAAGGGAAGCGCTCCAACGCTGGCGACCCCCTCTCCCCGTTCTTCACGGGGAGAGGGTAAGGGTGAGGGGCGGCGCCGACCTCTGTCGTCAAACTAAGCATTCCCGATCAGCACGCCGGCCGCGAACACCAGCGCGCCGCCTAGCACCACCTGGAAGGCGGCGCGCAGGAACGGCGTCTGCATGTAACGGTTCTGGACGAAGGCGATCGCCCACAATTCGAAGAACACCACCACTGCGGCGACCGCCGTCGCCGTCCAAAATTGCGGGATGAGATAGGGCAGCGCGTGGCCGAGCCCGCCGAGCGTCGTCATGATGCCCACAGTGAGGCCGCGCTTGATCGGCGAGCCGCGGCCCGACAGCTTGCCATCGTCAGATGCGACCTCGGTGAAGCCCATCGAAATGCCGGCGCCGATCGAGGCGGCGAGGCCGACAAGGAGCGTCTGCCAGGTATCATGCGTGGCGAAAGCCGCGGCGAAGATCGGCGCCAGCGTCGACACCGACCCGTCCATCAGCCCGGCCAGCCCCGGCTGCACATAGGTGAGGATGAACTGGCGCTGTTCGGCAACGGCCTCTTCGTCCTTGACTTCGCCCGGCACGTGCTTCTGTTCCAGACGCTGCGCCAGCGTTTCGTGGCCCTGCTCGGCCACCGCCAAATCGTCGAGCAGTTTCCGGGTGGAAGCATCGGTGGTGCGCTTGGCCGCCTCGACGTAGAACAGATAGGCGCGCCGCTCCATCGCCTCGGCCTGGCTGCGCACATGCTCGATGCCGAGCGGTCTCACCAGCCAGTCAGGCTTGCGCTCGAAGTAGCCTTTCACATGTTCGCGCCGGATCAGCGGAATGCGATCGCCGAAACGCTTGCGGAAAAGCTCGATCAGCGAGTCGCGATGACCATCCTCTTCCTCGGCCATCTCCTCGAACACCTTTGCCGATTGCTGAAAGCTTTCCGCCAGTCCGTCGGCGTAGGCCCGGTAGATGCGCCCGTCATCTTCCTCGGACGAAATGGCCAGTGCCAGGATCTCCTGTTCGGAGAGCGATTCGAAGGGACGGCGGCCGAAACCGAAAACACGGGAAAGCATGAGGAATTCACCCTAGTTTAGAATAGTTCTAAACTAGGGTTTGATATGCCCCAGGTCAATGCGCGCCTGGGTCGCGGTCAACAATTGTTGAAGCCCGCGCGCGCCGCACCCCTTCATTATCAGCGAATGTTCACCTATATTTGGCTAAGCCAAGGAAAAGGATTCCGCAGATGACGGCAAACCAGCCCCCGCAACACTATGACCCCAAGCCCGTTCTCGATCTCATCGCCAGCATCGAGGCCGATCTGCGGCGCCTGAAAGACATGGTCGAGCAGCAGGTCGAGAAATTCGACCCCGCCAACCCCCACAACAAGGCCCCGGACGGCAAGTTGACCGAAGAGGGCGTCGAGTGCTGCTACCGCATGTTCGACGAAGGCAAGTCGCGCTATTCGGTCGCCCAGCAGATGAAAATCTCCTTCGCCGCCGCCACCCACCGCTTCAACAGCTGGCGCAAGCTGGGTGGCACCAGGCGGCAACGGGCGTTGTTGGGATAAGTGGCGGTTGGCCGCACGGCACAAACGCCGGCAAGACTCCCAAACCTTGTAACCGTCACATTTTTTCGTTGGTGTCGCGCGGCCGTTTCCGTGCACCATGGCCTGGCCATTTTTTCGCAGGATCCGCCATGACCACCCCTCCCGGCATAGAAGACATCCATCGCGCCGCAGCCCGGCTTTCCGGCCTGATCGTCGAGACGCCGTTGATCGAATCGCAGGAGTTGAACAAGCACTTCGGTGCCCGCATCCTGTTCAAGCCGGAGACGCTGCAGCGCACCGGCTCGTTCAAGTTCCGCGGCGCCTACAACAAGCTCTCCTCACTCAGCGAAGAGGAGCGCAGCCGTGGCGTCGTCGCCTTCTCGTCGGGCAACCACGCACAGGGCGTCGCTGCGGCGTCGGCGATGTTCGGCGTCAAGGCGGTCATCGCCATGCCGGCCGACGCGCCGGTAATGAAGGTCGGCAATGTCCGCAAGATGGGGGCCGAGGTGGTGCCGTTCGACCGCTTTCGCGACGACCGCATGACCGTGGTGCGCCCTTACATCGAGAAAGGCATGGTGCTGGTGCCGCCCTTCGACGACCCGGCCATCATCGCCGGCCAGGGCACGATCGGCCTCGAATTGATGCGCCAGGCGAAAGCGCTTGGCGTCAGCCTCGACGCCGTGGTCATCCCTTGCGGCGGCGGTGGCCTGTCGAGCGGCATTTCCATCGCCGTCAAGGACGCCTCTCCCAGCACTTCGGTCTGGGCGGTGGAGCCCGAGCATTTCGACGACACCCGCCTTTCGCTGGCCGCCGGCGCCAGGGTTTCGAACGAGCCGGGCCACAATTCGATCTGCGATGCGATCCTGACAGCCGAGCCCGGCGTGATCACCTTCGAGATCAACCGCAGAAACCTTGCCGGGGCCATCGCCGTCTCCGACAAGGCGACGGCGCAGGCGATGCGCGATGCCATGGCCTATCTCAAGCTGGTGGTCGAACCCGGCGGCTGCGTCGCGCTGGCGGCACTGTCATCGGGCGAGATCGAGCTCTCCGGCAAATGCGTCGCCGTGGTGCTGTCCGGCGGCAACGTCGATTTCGGGACTTATGCGGAGATCATGGCGGCGGCGTAGACGAAGAAACTTAGCACGCAGGGTGACAGCCGCAGCGATCCTTCCCACCCCCCTCTGCCCTGCCGGGCATCTCCCCCGCAAGGGGGGAGATTGGCCGTTATCTCTGCTTTCGCCAATCGCCGCCATCGCAGGAGCAAGCGCAGCGCTGAAACTGCCGATCTCCCCCCCTTGCGGGGGAGATGGCCGGCAGGCCAGAGGGGGGCGCTGTCCCGCCGACCTCAAAAGTCTCCGGGCAGTAGCGGCCTGACCTTAATCCAGCGTCCGCCTGAACCGGACCAGCGCGACGCCGGCAAACAACGCCACGAACACCACCAGCCAGCCGATCTCCGTCGCCACGGCCGGCAGTTCTGCACCCTTCAGCATCACCGCACGGATGATGCGCAGAAAGTGCGTCAGCGGCAGGATCTCGCCGAACGCCTGCGCCCAGCCGGGCATGCCGCGATAGGGGAACATGAAGCCGGACAGCATGATCGACGGCAGGAAGAAGAAGAAGGTGAGCTGCAGCGCCTGCATCTGCGTGCGCGCGATGGTCGAGATCGTGTAGCCGAGCAGCACCAGCGCCAGCACGAAGATCAGCACGGCGGTGAGGAGCAGCGACATCGACCCGGTAAAGGGGATGGCGAACAAGAGCTTGGCCGCCGCCAGCACCACCACCACCTGCACGCCGCCGACCGCCAGATAGGGCAGCACCTTGCCCATCATGATCTCGAGCGGGCTGGACGGCATCGCCAGAAGGTTTTCCATGGTGCCGCGCTCGGTCTCGCGGGTCAGCGCGATCGAGGTCATCATCACCATCGTCATCTGCAGGATGACGCCGAGCAGACCGGGCACGATGTTGTATTGCGAAATGCCTTCCGGGTTGTAGCGCCGGTGCACCACCACTTCGAGCTGGCCAAGTGCTGCCTCGGCGGCCGCCTCCTGCATGCCGCGCGCCCTGAGCAGGGCCTGGCTGGCCACGGTGCCGAGCGTCGAGATGGCGCCGCTAGCGACGGCCGGATCGGTGGCGTCGGCCTCGATCAGGATCTGCGGGCTGTCGCCGCGCTCGACCCGCCGGGCAAAATCGGCGGGGATGGTGACGACGAAGGCGACATCGCCGCGCGACATCAGGAATTCCGCGTCGGCCGCACTTTGCGAGACATGGTCGAAACGGTAGTAGCCTGTCGTCTGCAGCGCCGAGACCATGGCGCGCGTGTAGGGGTCGCTGCTCGTCGCAACCAGCGCGGCCGGCAGGCTCTTCGGGTCGTTGTTGATGGCATAGCCGAACAACACGAGCTGCATCAGTGGCACGCCGAGCATCATGGCGAAGGTGATGCGGTCGCGCCGCATCTGGATGAACTCCTTGATCAGCAGCGCGCCAAGGCGGGCGAAGGAAAAGACACTGTTCATGCCATGTTGTCCTTCGAGCCGGACATGAACTGGATAAAGACGTCCTCGAGGCTGGTTTCGCCCGGCGCCACCTTCACGCCCTTGTGCTCTTTCTCGACATCGGCGAGCGCGGCTTCCAGCTTCTTCCGGTCGGAACCGACGACATGCAGCGTGGCACCGAACGGGGCCACCTGGTCGACGCCGGGCCGGCCCTGAAGCGCTTCCGCCACCTGGTCGAGCCGCGGGCCCTGCAGGACGAAAGTGGTCAGCCCGGCATTTTTCACCACCTCGGCGACGGTGCCGGTGGCCAGCATCTTCCCGTAGGAAATGTAGCTGATGCGGTGGCAGCGCTCGGCCTCGTCCATATAGTGGGTGGAGACCAGCACGGTCAGCCCGCCGCTGGCGAGGCGATGGATCTCGTCCCAGAACTCGCGTCGCGCCTTTGGATCGACGCCGGCCGTCGGCTCGTCGAGCAACAGCAGCTTCGGCTTGTGCATGATGCAGGCGGCCAGCGCCAGCCGCTGCTTCCAGCCGCCCGACAAGGTGCCAGCCAACTGGTTGCGGCGCGTCGTCAGGCCGAGCTCCTCCAACGTACGCGCCACATGCTCCTCGACCGGCTTCAACCGGTAAAGCCGCGCGACGAATTCGAGATTCTCGCCAATCGTCAGATCCTCGTAGAACGAGAATTTCTGCGTCATGTAGCCGACTTCGCGCTTGATGCGCAGGCTGTCGGTGCGGATGTCGAAGCCGAGCACCGTGCCTTCGCCCTCGTCGGGCGTCAGCAGGCCGCACATGATGCGGATGGTGGTGGTCTTGCCCGAACCATTGGGGCCGAGGAAGCCGACGATCTCGCCTTCGGCGACGGTCATCGTCACATGGTCGACGACAGTCTTGTCGCCAAACCGCTTGACCAGACCATGGACGTCGATGGCGTTCATTTTCCGCCATCCGCGAGATCGACATCGACGATCTGGCCCGGCTGCAGCGGGCCGGCGTCGCCCTCCGGCCGTGCCTCGACCAGATAGACCAGCTTCTGCCGGTTCTCCAAGGAATAGATCACCGGCGGGGTGAATTCGGGATCCGGCGAGACGTAGCTGACCCGTGCCCTCACGTCCGGGCCGCAGCCGTCGCAATGGACGCCGAGCAAGGTGCCGACCTTGACCGAGGAGAAGGAGGCTTCCGGGATGTAGACGCTGAGTTTTACGGCGCCGTCGGGCAGGATCGAAATGACCGGTGAGGTCGGGCCGGCGGTGTCGCCCGGATTGCGGATGACATCGTTGACGCGGCCCGACGACGGCGACGCCAGCACCCGCTTCGACAGCCGCCACCGCGCCTGCTCCAGGGTCGCCTGCGCCTGCTTGACCTGGTTGTCGGCGGCCTTGATCGTCTCGGGGCGCGCCGGCAGGCCGCCGACAGCGAGATTGGCATTGGCCTGGCCGACCTGCGCGTTGGCTGTCTCCAATGTCGCCGAAGCGGTGTCGAAATCGGCCTGCGTGCCGGCGCCGCGCTTGAACAGATCGGCGGCGCGGTCGTATTTGCGCTTGGCGTCGGCGGCCTGCGCGCTGGCCATGTCGACCTCGGCCCTGAGCACCGCGATCTCTTCCGGGCGCTTGCCGATCTGCAGGTCGGCCAATTGCGCCTGGGCCTGGGCCAGGCCGGCCTCGGCCTGCGCGACCGCGATCTTGGCATCGGCGCTTTCCAGCGTCACCACGGTCGTCCCGGGTGTGACACGATCGCCGCGCTTGACGGTGACGGTCTCGACCTGCGCCACCTCGATCGGCGCCAGCAGCACATAGTCGCCCTCGACATAGCCGACGGCCAGCGGCGCTGCCGGCGCGCAGGCGCTGAAAAGCTGCGCGGCGAGTGGCAGCGAACACAGAAAGCTCATGGTCTTTGCCCCTTCATCCCTGGCCCTTGCGGGCAGCCAATATGGCCTTGAGATTGCCCGATGTGACCGCCACCACCTTGGCTGCCTCGGCGGCGCCAATGTCGTTCCAGCCCATGCGGCGCATCACCGCCTCGCGGCCGATGCGGAAATAGATGACTTGGCCAATCAGCGTGAACACGGTGAGCCTCGTGGCCTCGCTTTCGGCCGGTTCCCCCGTCGCCTGCTCCCAGAGCTGGCACAGCCGGCGGTGCGTCGGCTCGAACACGCCGTCATAGATGCGGTCGAGCGCTGCCGTCGGATGCGAAAGCTCGCGCAGCACGAACTGCACGATCTCGCCGGCCTGCGGGCTGGCAACGACAAAGCCGACCATCCGCTCCAGCGCCGCGAAGAGCAGCGCTTGCGCCGCCTCCGGATTGGCCGGTCCTGCCGCTGTCGCCGGCACATTTCCGAGCGCCGGGCCGGCAACCGTCTGGATGGTCTCGACGATGAAGTCGGCGGCGGCGGCGCGAAGGCCCTCCTTGCCGCCGAAATGATAGGCGATCGAGCCGATATTGGCCTCTGCCTCGGCCGCGATCTGGCGCGTCGAGGTGCCGTCGAAACCCTGCCGTCCAAACAGTTTCAGGGCCGCCTGGACGAGAGCCGCGCGCGTCATCTCGGCGGGCGAAGTCTCGCGGCGGGGGCTTCCGGTGTCGGGCAACTTGGTCATGAGCGCCATTTAATCAATCGATTGATTAAAGTCAATCGATGAGTCAAACTTGCGTACGCGACCATCTTGCCACGGCCGGCTGTTAACGCTTTAGTGCGCGGCCATGGGCAAGGAAGTCGAACGCAAATTCCTGGTCTCCGGCACAGCATGGCGGGATCTGGTCGAGGCGGATATCCGCATTCGCCAGTTCTATCTTGCCGCGACCCCCGGCCGAACCCTGCGCATCCGCATCAGCGACGACACTTCCGCCAAGCTGACACTCAAATTCGGCAGCAGGGCGCGCGTGCGCGACGAATTCGAATATCCGATCCCGCTGGCGGAGGCCAAGGAGATGCTGGCATTCGCGCTTGGACGTGTCATCGAGAAGACACGCCACCATGTTAGGCATCGCGGCTATCTCTATGAGGTCGATGTCTTTGGCGGCCCGCTTGCGGGACTTGTGGTCGCCGAACTTGAGACGCCGGAGGACGTGCCTGACGAAATGCTGCCTGACTGGCTCGGCCGCGAGGTCACGGGCGAGTCTGAATTTTACAACGCGTCGCTCGCCCTCGGGGGGATTCCGGAGATCGCCGCATGAGTTTTCGCATCGATCCGCGCCTGCCGCTGACCGGCGAGGTCAGGCGTATCCTTGCCGAGGAAATCGGCAAGGCAATGGCCCATCTTGACGCCGCGCGCAGCCGGCCGGAACAGGGGCTGCACAAATGCCGCAAGCGGCTGAAGAGCGCGCGCGCCTTGCTGCGGCTTGTTCGTTCCGGTGACGGAACATTCTGCGAGACCGAGAACCAATGCTACCGCAACGTGGCTGGCCTGCTTGCCGGGCCGCGGGAGGCGACGGCGCTGATCGAGACCATCGACCGTCTGGCGGCAAGCTTTCCCAAGGAGAGCGCCAACGACGGGCTGGCAGCGGTGCGCGACAGGCTGATCGCCCGCCAGCATGAATTGCACGAAGGCGCCGGGCTCGACGCGGCAATCGCTGCTGCGACCGCCGCTTGCGAGGAAGGCCTGCACCGGATCGAAACCCTCGCTCTGCCGGATCAGCCGGAACAGGCCGCCGACGTGCTTGCCGAAGGCGCCCGCGCCACCTTGCGCCGGGCCAGGAAAGCGCTCGACTGGGCCGGATCGCGCGGTGCGGCCAATGATTTCCACGATCTGCGCAAGGCGGCCAAGACGCACGGCATGCATCTGTCGCTGCTCGGCCGGCTGTGGCCGACGCCGATCAAGGCCAGGCGCAAGGCGGTCGACGCACTGGGTGAGCGGCTGGGCGACCTGCATGACCTGTTCGTTATGCGCGACCTGCTCGAGGCCGATGACCGTCCGCTCGGACCGCCCGAAGACACCAGGCTCCTGGGCAAGCTTCTGAAGCGGTCGGAAAAGCAGCTGAAGAAGGCCTGTCTGGCCGAGGCGGCCGAGCTGTTCGGCGACAGTCCCAAACGCTCGACACGCAAACTGGCCCGCAAGGCGCGCGGCGATCTGGCCGAGGCAGCCCAGGACGATCTGATCGCAACCGCCGGCTGACGGAGCTGTCCTCTCCCTTCTCCCCTTGTGGAGGGGGAGCTGACGTCGGCGCAACCACCCTCCCGCTGGCACCCAGCGCCTGCCCGTGCTAATCGGCATTTGGCATGACCGAGCTCAGAGACACGCTTCTGGATCGACTTGGCCGCCGGCTCGCCGGCGCGCTGCAGGAAGAGTCTTCCGGCTACGAACCGTATACCCCGTCCGATGCCGAGACGCTGCGCCGTGCGCTGGAGCCCGGCGACATCCTGTTGATCGAGGGCAACCAGAAGATCTCGGCGGTGATCAAGTACCTGACCCAGTCGACCTGGTCGCACGCGGCCCTTTATGTCGGTGATGCGTTGCCCGAGCCGCAAGACGGAACGGAGCGGCCGCGGCTGATCGAAGTCTCGATGGGCGAAGGCTGCGTCGCCGTGCCGCTGTCGCGCTATCGCACCTACAACACCCGCATCTGCCGGGCGAGCGGCCTGGCGCCGGAGGACCGCGACAGGGTCGTCGCCTTCATGATCGGTAAGCTCGGCCTGAAATACGATCTCAAGAACATCCTCGACATGCTGCGTTATTTCCTGCCGGCGCCGCCGGTGCCGGTGCGCTGGCGCCGCCGCATGCTGGCATTCGGCTCCGGCGACCCGACACGGGCCATCTGTTCCTCGCTGATCGCCGAGGCCTACGGCCAGATCCGCTATCCGATCCTGCCCGAAATCACCCGCGCGCCCGGCCGCGCGTCGGCGCAGTCCAACTATTCACGCAGGGAAATCCTGCATATCCGCCACCACTCGCTGTACACGCCGCGCGATTTCGACCTGTCGCCCTATTTCCGCATCGTCAAGCCGACGCTGGAATATGGTTTCGACTACCGGGCGGTGACGTGGGACGACAAGGCAAGCTCAGCCGCAAAGGCTGGCGCAATCGCCTCAGACACGTGATACACATGCCCCTATGGCGCGGCCTACCGCCATCCAGCCGGGGTGCAGGCGTTTCACATGGCGGCCTACATCACGCCGAAACCGCACCCTGGTTTTCGGTTCTGGGTTCGATCCAGACATGGACCGGTTCGTCCCGGCCCCGGATGCTCACCGGTCCATGATCGCGCGCATTCAACTGTGTCGTGGGCGATTCCGCCTTCGCGGCGTCAATCAGTTGTGACCCAAAGCAAATATTCGCCTGGAGCTCACGGCATAGTGATTGCAAACGGCTGGCGACGTTGACGGTGTCGCCAACCACCGCGAAGGACAGATTGCGCTCGCTGCCGACCGCGCCGATGACAACTGCGCCATATTGTGCACCGATCCGAACGTCCAGCGGCGGGTATCCCCTGGACACCCGCTGTACATTCCAGTCTTCGAGAGCGGCGACCATCGCTTCAGCGCACTGGATGGCCCGAGTCGCGTCGTCATGGCTGGCTTGCGGAACCCCGAATGTCGCCATGATGCAATCGCCGATATAGTTATCGACGGTGCCATGGTGGTCGAAAACGACCTGTTCCATGCGACGGTGGAACTGACGCAGAAGTTCGAACACTGCTTCGGCCGGATGATCCTCGGAATAGTGTGTGAAGCCGACGATGTCGGCGAACAGCACCGCGATATCCTGCCGGCGGACCGGGCCGAAGGGCTCGTCGTCGGTGGCGAGCTGGTCGACGACATTGGGCGAAAAATGCCGGGCGAGATTGGCGCGGGCGCGCTCTGCCTTCACAAAGTCTTCCGACAGATGTCGGGAACGAAAGACGACCAGTGCCATGATCGCGCCGATAATCAGCACAACCAACACGTTGGTCGCCTGCGCAAATGTATCGACGAAATTGGGGTTGAGATAAAGGTTCAGTCGCTCTGTCATCGGCAGCGAATAGAGGTCCGTCGCCGGAATGACGGTTCCCGGATGATAAATCACCCATTCCACCCCGATCGCCCATGTCAAGGCCGCGAGCGCGCCAAGATAGAGCGCCAATCGTGTCGAAAGGGTCAGCGCGCCAAGGCATACGAAAATCAGCAGGAATTTGAAGCTGCCCTCGCGCAGTTGCATCGCGGCCGGCGCGACCTCCAGGGAAAACGGGTTGGGCGTTACCAGCAGAACGGTCAACAGAATGATGTCCAGCGTACCGACGAGGTAACCGATCCACCATCGCGCCGTCGTGCGACGGCGCGCAAAGAGAAACTGGATCAGGCCGATGAGCTGGAACAGCACGAGGCCTGTCAGCACGAAGAGCAGCGAAGCATCCCAGCGGCTGATCAATGAAAAGAAGCAGGCGATCACAGCGAGCGATGCCGTACGCGCCCAGAACTGCAATGCAGCACCCTGGCGTTCTGCGCGCGCCCGCAAATTTTTCAGGCGCGAATAGCGGCGAAGTTCAAGTGTTGGCGCGGTCGGCATAGGATCACTTCGATTTCACGGGGGGACGTGCCACGCATTCGGCAAACGCGCCCTCTACGGTCTGACAAATCAGTGCGCGAACTCTATCATGAATGTGATTTCATTCTGAAACGCGGCTGCAGAGAGCGAAAATATCCGGAAAAAAGTTCATGGTGAAAACCGAAGCAGGACAGGCGGAAGCTCCCTGTTCAGGTCACCAAAAAACCGCAGCGCCCGGCGTTATTCTCTGCATGGATGCGTTCGGCCGGCGCTGGGCGGCATGGCGGAACGCTTGGCTGCAGAGGGCTATACCGTGTTGGTGCCGGATCTGTTCTATCCCAACGCGCCCTATCCTGCTCGGGATGATTGGCCGTGTCAGGCCGGTAACGGGCGGCGTCCCTTTGCAGGGGCGGCGGGCCGATCGAACGCTCCGGCATCGCGCGGATGCGGCCCAATCGGCATGATCGCCGGAAACGGTGTTGCACCAAACGCGAACGTCCATTTGTAGCCGACCAATCCATCCTCCGGCGTGGTGTGCTGGTCGTGGTGGGCAAGCAATTTGACACGCCCGGCGAGCTCCTCCGCCTCGCGCCGCACCATCTCCGCCGTCTCCGGCCGCATCCGCCTGGAGAAGCTGACGAAGGTCGCTTCGTTGTCGATATGGGTGATGGCCCAGCCGATGAAATTCTTGTTGGTCATCTCGAACAGCGGCCTCAGCGGCCCTTCGAAATTCCACTGGATCGGCGTCTCGACCAGCAATCTTGCCGTGAGACCCCGGCCGAGCGCGATCAGGCCGAGCTCCTCCAGATCGCGCAGATAGAGGAACATCGAGGCCTCGCTCAGGCCTTGCGAGCGCATGATGCCTTCGGGGGTGAATTTTTCCGACAGCATGACGAAGATGAACAGCAGCGCCGGCCGGCCGGCGAGCTTGCGCTCGATGTCCGGCGCGATGTGGTTGACCTGCCCCGGCCCGCGGTTCATCGAGCCGAGTACGTTTTCCAGTTCGACCCCGGCTGCCGTGCAGATCTCCATCAGCCGGTCGAGCTTGCAGTTGCGCTCGTGGAAGATACGCTTCACCGTCGGCTCGGAAACGCCCATGCGTTCGGCAAGCTGGCGATAGGTGACGCCTTTGGCCTTCAGCGTCCGCTTCAGCGCCTCGAAGATCAGACCGTTCATCGGATGCACCTCTTGCCGGCAGTTTGGTATCGATTTACGATACTAGCGGTAATCGGCCTTTTCTGAAAGTATCGAAAACCGTAGCTCTTCCCCGTCATCACAGGAGAGCACTCATGAACCGCTTCATCCCCCTTTTCGCAGTCATCGGCATCATGGCAGCACCCGCCGCCCAGGCTGGCGAGCTCTGGCGCGCGACAGGCCTCGAACAGCCGGAATCGGCGCTGTTCGACGCCGCCAACAACCGCATCATCGTCTCCAACATCGTCGGCAATCCCGGCGATGCCGACGGCAATGGCTATCTCTCGGTGCTGTCCAGCGACGGCAAGACGATCACCCAGCACTGGACCGACGGCATGGACGCCCCCAAGGGCATGGCGATATCGGGCGGCAAGCTCTATGTCGCCGACATCACCAAGGTCCGCGTCGTCGATCTCGCCAGCGGCAAACTGGTTTCGAGCATCACGGTGCCGAATGCGGTCTTCCTCAACGACATGACATCGGACCGATCCGGCAAGGTCTATGTCACCGACATGCTGGCCGACGCTATCTACCGCATCGACGGCGGACGGCCGGAGCTGTTCGTCAGGGATGCGGCGCTGGCTTCGCCCAACGGCGTCTTCGCCGACGGCAACCGGCTGATCGTCGCCTCCTGGGGCAAGGGCATCAAGCCCGATTTCAGCACGGTGGAGCCGGGCGGCCTGCTTTCGGTCGATCTCGCCAGCAAGGTGGTTTCGCCCCTGCCAGGCGCGCAGAAATTCGCCGATCTCGACGGCGTCATCGCCATCGGCGACACCATCTACGCCACCGCCTACATGACCGGCACGCTCTACCGCTACCGTGCCGGCGCCGCGCCGGAAGTGGTGGCGCATTTCAAGCCCGGCAGCGCCGACATCGGCACCGACGGCAAGTCGACCATTTTCGTGCCGCTGATGAACGAGGGCGAAGTGGCCGCGCTGACACTCGACTGAGGGCTCTCTTCCGGCATTGTTAGCCGGCTCGTCCCGACTTCCAGGCTGGCGTATGGTACGCTGGCCCGGCATAGGCGGCGAAGGAGGTTGATATGGAAGACGGGGAGATTCGCGCGGCTCTGGATCGCCATTGGGCCGCCTCCGATGCGAGCGATTTCGAGGCCGAGCACGAGATTTATCGCGAGGATGCGGTGCTCGACTATCCGCAATCGGGCGAGCGCATCCGCGGGCGGCAGAACATCCAATCGTCCCGCGCCGTGCAGCCGAACCGGAAGCGCTTCACGGTGCGTCGGATCGCCGGCGCGGGCGACCTCTGGGTCACTGAATATGTCCTGGCCTATGACGGGCGGCCGTCCTACACGGTGAGCATCATGGAGTTCCTCGATGGCAAGGTGGCCCGCGAGACGCAGTATTTCGGCGATCCATTCGAGCCGGGGCCCTCGCGCGCGCAATGGGTCGAGCGGATCCCCTGAAACGAGGCCGCGATAAGGATGGTCATTCGTCCACTCGCCCGCCCGGAGCTGCCGAACGATACGCCCGCTCTCGCCCGCTATCTCATTGGCAAAATGGTGGTGCGAGAATTGCCGGAAGGCGTCGCCAGCGGCCGCATTGTCGAGACCGAGGCCTATGTCGTCGGCGATGCCGCCGGGCATGGCTATCGGGGAATGACCCCGCGCAACCGCTCGCTGTTTCTCGAGCCCGGCCACGCCTATGTCTATGTCGCCTACGGCATCTCATACATGCTGAACGTCTCTAGCGACGTGCCTGGGATCGGGACCGGCGTCCTGATCCGGGCGCTCGAGCCGCTCGAAGGCATCGCCATCATGCGGCTCAATCGCGGCATCGAGCGCTTGCGCGACCTGGCGCGAGGACCGGGAAGGCTTGCCACGGCGTTGCGGATCGATCGTTCGCTCGACGGGCTCGATCTTTGCCGGCAAGGCCCGCTGTGGCTCGGACATGGTGAGGACGACGAGCCCGACGAAATCGGGCAGAGCACCAGGATCGGCATTTCGCGGGACGCGAGCCGCCTGCTGCGATTTTACGTCAGGGGGAGCCCGTTCGTCAGCGGGCCGAGATCGCTCAACGAATAAGGGGCCACACCGGCCTCCTGAAGGCCGGCAGGATCCGAACCCCCGTTCGCGTTAGCGAACGCACCCATCCCTGCGGATTGGACCGCCATATCGACGGGGCTGCCATCTGGTGCTGCCGTTCGCTCCGGGATATCCGGCTGCACATGAGTGAAGCCGTCAAGACATCCAGCCTGGCCGGCACCGTTTCCCCGATGACCCCGGTGCTGGTATGCGCGTTCGCGATCTTCCTGCTGTCGGGGATGGACGCGGCGATGAAGACGCTGGTTATCGCCGTCGGCGTCTACAACACCGTGCTGTGGCGCAGCATGGTCGCGACTGTCGTCGCCGGTGCAGCCTGGTCTGCAGGGGCGCGCTCAAAGCCAACCCTTGCGGTGCTGCGGCTGCATGCGCTGCGTGCCGTGGTCGTCGGCATCGTCCTGATATGCTTCTTTTGGGGTCTGGCCAGGCTGCCGCTGGCGGAGGCGATCGGGCTCAGCTTCATCGCGCCCCTGTTCGCCCTCTTCCTCGCCGCATTGTTGCTGGGCGAGCGAATCCGGCGGCAGACGATATGGGCATCGCTGGCCGGCATCGCCGGCGTCGCGATCATAATGGCCGGCCAGTTCGGGCGGGAAAGCTATTCGCACGATGCCATGCTGGGCACGGCGGCGGTGCTCGTATCGACGGTGTTCTACGGCTACAATCTGATCCTGGCTCGGCAGCAGGCGCAGTTGGCCAAGCCAATCGAGATCATGTTGTTCCAGAACCTTTGCGTGGCCATCATTCTGGGCCTCGCCGCGCCGTGGTTGGCGGTGGCGCTGCCGACCAATCTTTGGCTTCCCCTGGCCGGGGTGACGGTGCTGTCGCTTGCCGGGCAATTCCTGATGAGTTGGTCCTACGCCCGCGCCGAAGCGCAATATCTGATCCCGACGGAATACTCAGCCTTCATCTGGGCCATCGCGCTTGGCTGGTTCTTCTTCGACGAGGCGGCGACCTGGACCACGCTGACCGGAGCATGCTTGATCGTCGCCGGATGCCTGATCGCGGCGCGCGCAAACCCAAAGCTTGCCGAACCGATCGAGGCGACAGTCTGACGGTGCCTGTCGTCAGCCGCGCCGCGCAGCCTCGATCGCGGCGACGTCGATTTTCTTCATGTCCATCATCGCATCAAAGGCGCGCTTTGCTTCATCGCCGCCGGCAGCCATCGCCTCGATCAGCGCGCGCGGCGTGATCTGCCAGGAGACACCCCATTTGTCCTTGCACCAGCCGCACGCGCTTTCCTGGCCGCCATTGCCGACGATGGCGTTCCAGTAGCGGTCGGTCTCATGCTGATCGTCGGTGGCGATCTGGAACGAGAAGGCTTCGTTGTGCCTGAACACCGGCCCGCCATTGAGGCCGAGGCAGGGGATGCCGGCGACCGTGAATTCGACCGTCAACACATCGCCCGCCTTGCCGGACGGATAGTCGCTGGGAGCACGATGGACGGCACTCACCGCGCTGTCGGGAAAAGTTTCGGCGTAGAAGCGGGCTGCAGCCTCGGCGTCTTTGTCGTACCATACGCAGATCGTGTTCTTGGCAATTGCCATTGCTTGTCCCTTTCCCTTTTGAAACCATTGCGGCCCGGTTTCCCACGCACCCCACGGCGATTCACAGTCAGCCTCGACGGTGCGAACACAGAATGCGCTCATGCCACCGGATGTTCCGCCCACGAAACGATGTTCCTGTGGACCGGGTTTTCTGCATTCGGGTCGACCGTGGCCGGCGTTAGCCAAGGAGGTTGCGCAGCGTCCGCATGAACACCTTCGACCCGATCGGGATCAGGTCGTCCGGAAAATCATAATCGGGATTGTGCAGCGCCGGGTGCCGTTCGCCCGCTCCAAGGAAGAACATCGCCGATGCCGCCTTGTGGCCGAACACGCCGAAATCTTCCGAGGCGCGCATCGGCAGGTTTTCCTCTCCGTGCGGGACGCCCTCCTCGTCGAGCGCTCGCCGCAGATGCTCCACCGCCTCCGGTGCGTTGACGCTGGCCACGAACACCTCATGATAGTCCCACCGGGGCGACAAACGATGCTCGGCGGCGATGCGAGTGACCAAGGCTTCCGCAGCGGCGCACAAATTTGCCATGCGATCGTCGCGCCGGGTGCGCAGCGTCGCCCAGATCTCGGCCTGGCCGGGCGCAATGCCGAACACGGCTTCGCCCATCTCGGCATGGGTGACGGTGACCATGCTGAAGTCGTCGTCGGCAAAGGTTCCGATGCCCAGCGCAGGCAGGGCCTGCATCAATTGGCTGATTGCCACCATGGGCGAGATGCCGGTCTCCGGCATCGACGAATGCGCCGTCTTCCCTTCCAGCACGATGCGCATGCCGCGCGAGGCACAGTTCACCACGCCGGTTTTGAGCCGGACCTCGCCGAGCGGCACGCCCGGCAGATTGTGCAATGAAAACGCGAAATTCGGCGCAATCGCGCCGAAGCGCGGATCGGCGACGACGCCGGCCGCGCCGTTGCCGGTTTCTTCCGCCGGCTGGAACATCAGCACGACACGGCCGCGAGCCGGCCTCTCGCGCCCCAGCTGACGGCCAAGCGCCGCCAGGATCGCGGTGTGTCCGTCATGGCCACACATATGCGACTTGCCAGGCACCAGCGATGCATGAGGCGCGCCCGAAAGTTCGTGGATCGGCAGCGCATCGAGTTCCGAGCGGAACAACAGCGTCGGTCCCGCCTCGCCGCTTTCGTAGACCGCCGCCACGCCGTGCCCGCCCAAGCCGGTCAGCACCTCGTCCGGTCCCGTATCGGCGAGGAAGTCGACGACCTCTTTGGCCGTCCTCTCCTCCTCATTCGAGATTTCCGGGCGCTGGTGCAGCTGGCGCCGCCATGCCGTGAGCTCGACGATGTCTCGATTGGTCAGGGTCACGTTGTCGGCCTCCGCTTGCGTTCTGCATAACACACGCAACGAAACTTCCGCCAAGCGACAAAGGCGGTCAATCCGGAGCCGGTTGTGCCAGAGCGAGTTCTGGAATGGCGCGCGCCCCGACTACCAGAGTTCAGGTGTCGGGATCATCGAGAATGCGAGAGATCGTACTGCGCCCCAGCGCACTCATGGCGGGGTTGGTGCGATGGTAATACCAGACGAGACCCATCGCCTGCTGGAATGCCCAAGCCGCACCACGCTGCCACCAAAGGTCCTCAACTTGAAGGCCCCACCGAAAGGTCGCCCTTCGCTCGCGGTCCAGAAGATGCCACGCGACGACCAAATCCAGCGACGGGTCGGCTGGTCCGAAACTGCCACCATCAAGCACTCCGACAAGACGCTCCCCCTGCACGAGAAGGTTTGGTGGGATAAGGTCCTTATGACTCATCACGACAGGCCCAGCGGATGGCAACTCGCGGAAGCGAGCCCACAAGTCGCGCAGGCGAGCCACGTCGAGAAGGCCCTCGCTGTTTTCAAAGCAAACATTCATCCAATTGTCATGATCGGAGAGATGTCCACCACGTCCTTGACCGTCGAAGCGTCGGCCCCGTGTGTCCGCTTTGCGCAACGATGCCACGAGGTGTGCAAGGTCCAGGGCGAACGTCGTCGATCCACTGAGCCCGTGCGGCGTGGCAACCTCGCCTTCGATCCACGTTTGCAATGCCCATGGCATTGGATAGTGAGGACCCGGCTCCCCGAGCCCAATCGGTTGAGGCGTCGGAAACAGGCAATGTTCTCCAATCTCGACCATGGCAGCGGCCTCCGACCGAAGCATATCGGCGCATTCGGCCGGACTCATCGCCCGCAGTGGGAACCGCGCAGTGCTCTTCGAGCCAATGCGGAAGATGGCATTGACGGTTCCCGACGATCGGACTGGGGTGATGTCCTCAAGACGATACTGGGGAAACTGATCGCGGATCATCTGGCGGGCGACATCGATGTCGATATCCACCTGATCGTCATGCATCATGAGTTCTCGTCCTGCCGAGCTCGGCATGAAGGGCAATAGTTTGGTGGTTTTAATGCACGGACCTATGTCCGCTTCCAAGTCTTCGCAGTCGATCCCAAAATGTCTGAAACGAGGCGCTTTTCAGACAGGCAGCCCAGGGTCGGGAACTTGCGGCTTCCGGTCCAGTCGCCCGGCCCGAAACAGGAAGCCGACCCCCGCCGCCGCCCAGTCACCATGGGCCAGGACCATCATGAAGTCCGCGCGGCGTATCGATACGCCTGTCATCGCACACCCCCAGTGAACCCGATGCTCGTCCCGCGTGCCGTCAACACCTAAGGGAAAAATCCTAGGCCCGATGTGCTATCCTGCGAGAAACAGACGACTGGACCGAACTCGAACAGACCCGCACCGGTTGCAGACAAGGCGCCCGTGCTTCGGGTACAATTCTGCCGGAAGCGACAATAATCGAAGGAGGCCATCGAGGTGAACGAAGACGCCGCCAGCCCAAGGCCGCTCGCGGAGATTGCCAGCTATCATGCCCACATCTACTACGACGGGCAAAGCGAGCGACAGCATGCCGAATGGCTGCGCCTTCGCATCGGGGAACGTTTCCGCGTACGCCTGGGCAATTGGCATGAACAGAAGGTTGGCCCGCATGATCAGGCAATGTACCAGGTCTCATTTGCGAGCGAGATTTTCGCCTCACTCGTCCCGTGGCTGATGCTGAATCATAGGGGGCTCAGCATACTCATCCACCCGAATACGACCAACCCCCGGCGCGACCATCTGGTCGATCCGGTTTGGATAGGCCGGCCTCTGGCCGTGAACGGCGATACTCTTCCGGACGATCATGAGGCGGAAGAGGCGCTGCCGCCCAACACCAATCCGTCTCTCTCGGCCTAGCTGTTCTCAGCGCAAGCGTCCGCGCGGGCGAGGAGAAAGGCGGCTTCCCGCATGTTGCGGGTAAGCGTGGCCGCGGTCTCGAATTCGGAGCGGGCCTCGGCCAGCCGGCCGGCCCGAAACAGGAAGTCGCCCCGCGCCGCCGGCAGTGGCGCATAGTTGCGCAGCGCGGCGGCGTCGGCAATCTCGTCCACCAGCCGCAGGCCGGCTTCGGGCCCGAAGGCCATGCTGTGGGCGATCGCTCGATTGAGATCGACCACCGGTGAGGGCATCACGGCCCGCAGCCGGTCGTAGAGCGCTGCAATGCGGGGCCAGTCGGTATCGGCCGGGCTGCGCGCGCGCGCATGGCAGGCCGCGAGTGCGGCTTGCAGTGCATAGGGGCCATCGCCCCCGAGCGCCTCGGCGCGAGCCAGCGCGTCAAGGCCCCGGCGGATCAGCAATTGGTCCCAGCGTGCGCGATCCTGCTCGGTCAGCGGCACCAGGGCACCGTCCGGGCCAATGCGTGCCGGCAGGCGCGATGCCTGGATTTCCATCAGGGCCAGCAGGCCGAACACTTCGGCATCCTCGGGCATCAGCCCCGCCAGCATGCGGCCCAGCCGTTGCGCTTCCCGGCACAGGCCCGGCCGTACAAGATCGTCGCCCACCGTGGCGGCATAACCTTCATTGAAGATGAGGTAGACGACCTCCAGCACCGAGGAGAGCCGCGCCGTGCGTTCGGCGCCGCGCGGCACCTCGAAACTCAATCCGGCCTTGCCGATCGTCCTCTTGGCGCGGACGATGCGCTGGGCGATCGTCGCCTCAGTCGAGAGGAAGGCACGGGCGATCTCGTCCGTCGTCAGACCGCCGATGACACGCAGCGTGAGCGCGGCGCGGGCGTCGGCCGAAAGCACGGGATGGCAGGCCGTGAAAATGAGGCCAAGCAATTCGTCGCCTAGATCGTCGTTCATGGCCGCTTCGATCATCCCGGGCGTGTCGTCGACCTCGCCGTCCAGCTCGCGCGCGATCTCCTCATGCTTGCGCGCGCGCATCTTGTCGCGACGGATCGCGTCGATGGCGCGGCGCTTGGCCACCGTCATCAGCCAGGCACCGGGATTGGCCGGGACACCGGTCCCCGGCCATTGCGACAGGGCAATGACCAGGGCGTCCTGCGCCAGTTCCTCAGCACGGTCGACATTGCGCACGACGCGGGCCAGACCCGCGATGAGCCGGGCCCTTTCAATGCGAAAAATCGCTTCGATCGCCTGGTGCGTCTCGCCTGCTGTCATGCCGCCGCATTGTCGGCCAAAGTCACAAGGCAGGCAAGCAGGCTACGGCCGACAGTCGCTGGTGCCGCAGAGCTTCGCGTGGGTCCGGTCATGAATTTCCATGACCTCCGGCGTCAGCTACTCCTGCCAATCAGCCATCTCGTACAGCGGCCGGATTTCGATCTCGCTCGGTCCCGGCATGGGATTGGGGCAGCGCTTCACCCAGGCCACCGCCTCGTCCATGTCCTTGACTTCCCAAAGCCAGAAGCCGGCGACCAGCTCGCGGGTCTCGGCGAAAGGCCCGTCGATGACCCTGCGGCCGGGACCATCGAACGCAATACGCTTGCCTTCCGAGGAGGGTTTGAGGCCATCGGCGGTGAGCAGGATGCCGGCATTGCGCAGCTCATCATTGTACCTGCCCATCGCCTCCATCATCGCCGTCGTCTCGGGCGTGGGGACAAAGCCCTTTTCGCTGTCTTCGGTCGCCTTCACGAACACCATCACACGCATCGCCTGTCTCCTGTTTTGAGCCGGCCTCATCGGCCTCGCATCGAAACGACGAACGGGGTTTACGGAAATCGACATCGTCCCGCAAATTTCTTCGACGGTTGCCGCGTAGGGCGCAGAGCCGCCTCCAGGCCCGGGATCGCGATGGCGCTACGACCGAGATGCGGCGCGTAGGGAACAGCCAATACTGCACATAGGAAGTCGGCAATGGTCAAAAGCCAAAAGCGGACAGCCCGAAGAGAATGGTTGCGAACCGCTAGCCCCCCAGGCCTGACTCGGCAGGTCGCGATACATACTCCGGAAACTCCGCGGCGCCTCGGCTCAGGGCCTTCACCATGAGAAGACCGTCATCAAAGAAGCCGTTTCGAACGTAAAACTGGTGCGTGGGTTCCTTGCCAAGCACCATGGCGATACGAAAGACAGCGCATCCAATCCGCTCGCCCTCCGCCTCGATCCACGCCATCAGCCTGCTGCCCGTGCCAAGGCGGCGCAGCGTCGTGTCGACCACTACATGGTCGGCTTCGATGTACTTCCCGCACCAGAGCTGAATGCCCGTCCAGAAGCCGGAGACACCCACCATCCGATCGCCGACATAGGCCGCGATACAGCGGTGTTGCCCTGCGCGAGCATTGCCGAGAGCCGTTTCCGAAACGCTGCTTCGTCCAGGTGCGAGTGGCTCAGCCTGTACACCGGATAGATCGAGAGCATCTCATCGAGCCCATTGAGTTCACGAATAACCACCTCGTCGGCCACGACAGCCCTCCTCCCCTGTCGTTCCACTCTGTGTTCGATCCCGGCGGCGGTCCAGTGGGATCTTCCAAATCGGGGATTGGGCCAGTGGCCGCTTCGGGTCAAAAACGGGGCCTGGCGATCGGCGCTGACGGCGGACAAGTTTCAACTGACCAAGTGGCTCCCGGCCGGCAAATCACGACCACGACTGCGTCTCTCGTTTCCCGTTCAGCTGCGCCCGCGCGTCGCGGATCGAGGCGGCATAGGTCACCAGCGGCCGCTTGACGCCGTGGTTGATCAGTATTCGCCGTGTCTGCGGCGAGGCGCCCGATATGATGAAGCGGACACCGGCGCGCCTGGCCTTGTGGGCGGCGCCCTCGATGACATTGGCCGCGGTCGAATCGAGGAACGGCACGGCCGAGCAGTCGAGGATGAAATTCTTGCGCTGGTCGGCGATGCGGTCGAGAACGGTGCCGACAGTCGATGCGGCGCCGAAGAAGAAGGCGCCCGAGATGCGGTAGACGACGGTGTCGACGTCGCTTGCCTCGCTGGCATCATAGGCACTGCCGCTGCTGTCGGCGACATCCTCCTGCACCAGGGGCAAGTCCGCCTCGACCGCGATCGACTTGGCCATACGGTCGATGAACAGGATCGACCCCAGCACGAAGCCGACGACGATGCCCTCGGTCAAGTCGCGGAAGACGACGAGCAGGAAGGTCACCATCAGCACCAGCGCGTCGCCGCGCGACGCGCGCAGCAGCGTGGCGAAAGCCTGCTTCTCGAACATGTTCCAGCACACCACCGCCAGAACGCCGGCAAGGGCGGCAAGCGGGATGTAGCTGGCGAGCGGCGCGGCCACCAGCATCAGCGCAAGCAGGATGGCGGAGTGGATCATGCCAGAAATCGGTCCATGCGCGCCGGCCCGCACATTGGTCGCCGTGCGGGCAATGGTGCCGGTGGCGCAGATGCCGCCAAACAGGGCCGAGGCGATGTTGGCGAAGCCTTGCGCCACCAGCTCACAGTTGGAACGGTGCCGCCGCCCGGTCATGCCGTCGGCGACGACCGCCGACAGCAGCGATTCGATCGCGCCGAGCAAGGCAAAGGCTATGGCATCCGGCAGCACGTCAATCATCCTGCCCAGGCTGACCGGCGGCAAGGCAGGCATTTGCAGGCTGCGTGGGATGCCGCCGAAGCGGGTGCCTATCGTCTCCGCTGGCAGCGCAAACAGCGCCACGACCAGCGACGCCAGGCCGATGGCGATGAGCATGGCGGGCCATGTCGGCCGCCAGCGCTTCAGGCCGGCGATGGTGACGATGGTCAACACCGCCACGAAGGTCGCGGCGAGGTTGATGGTGCCGGCCGCCTCACCGATCGCCATCAGCTTCGGCACCAGCGGTCCAGGCTCCTTGCCGGTAAGTTTCAGTCCGAACAGTTCGACGATCTGTCCTGAAAAGATGATGACGGCGATGCCAGCGGTGAAGCCGACCGTCACTGGATAGGGGATGAACTTGATGTAGGTGCCGAGGCGGAGATAGCCGATGGCGAGCAGGAAAACGCCGGCCATCATGGTCGCCAGCAACAGCCCGTCGACGCCGACCCGGGCCACCGTTGCTGCCACCAGCACGATGAAGGCGCCGGCGGGCCCACCGATCTGGAAGCGGCTGCCGCCGAGCGCCGAAATGATGAAACCGCCGATGATCGAGGTATAGAGGCCGCGCTCCGGCGTCACGCCCGAGGCGATCGCGATCGCCATCGACAGCGGCAACGCGACGATGGCGACGGTCAGGCCGGACATGAAGTCGGCCTTGAACTGCGGCAGATGGTAGCCCTCGCGCCAGACCGTCACCAGCTTTGGCGTGAACAATTCGGAAAATGTCGGCTTTGCCGACCCTTGGGCCGACTTCTGGCCGGGTTGATGCACTGCCTGCTGCGCCTGATACATGGACTGGTTTCCGCTCCAGAAGGCGGCGGGATCGTCGGCAGGACTGTCGGCGGTCGCCGTCGCGACTTTATGCCGGCTCAGCCTTCGGATCCGGCAGCACGACAGGCTTGAGGCGCACGCCCCTGCCGCCGCGCTCGCTGGTCTGGTTCTCGCCGATCAGCTCCACCCCGGCCTCATCGAGAGCCTGGATGACCTTCATCAGCGTATCGACCACGCCCCTGACCACGCCGTCGCTCGCCTCCATCCGCTGGATGGTCGGAAGCGAAACCCCGGCGCGTTCGGCGAGCGACTTCTGATCGATGCCGGCCAGCGCCCTTGCGGCGCGCATCTGCGCGGCAGTGATCATCGGCCGAAATCCCCGTCTGAGTCTGCGGCTATAGCGTATAATACCATCATTGTGATGTTTCAAGCATCAACATGAATGTCTGAGACGTAATCGCCTGTTTGTCCATTTTGTCAGATACTTCCCGGGGACTTCGAGCTAGGGTGTTCCATCTGGGGCAGGGGGTAGCGCGGTTGAATCTTTTCAGGAGCTTCATGACATCGGCATGCTTGCTGTCGGTGGTTCTTTTGCTGGCAGGCTGTGGGCATGGGCTGATCAACCGACTGATTTGATTTCTGCTCGGGGCCGTCAATCTGCAATTTCGCTTTCGTCGTTCAGGGGCCGTCCGCGTCCCCGCTGCAACGCGCGGGCCGTCAACCAGCATAGCATTGCCCAGGCGAAGCCGGCGCACCAGCCGGCCAGCACATCCGACGGCCAGTGGACGCCGAGATAGATGCGGCTGACGCCGACCAGCAGCGTCACCAGCACGGCGAGCGACAACACATAGATCTTCGTCACCCTTCCCGGCAGGAAACTCGCCGCCAGCGAGCCGAGCGTCAGATAGGTCACCGCCGACAGCATGGCGTGACCGCTCGGAAAGGACAGCGAAGTCTCGTTGACCAGATGCGAAACGAGTTCGGGCCGCGGCCGGTCGACGCCGACTTTGAGCAGGCTCGACAGCACCTGGCCGCCCGCCACCGCGACGAAGATGAGCAGCGCCGTTGCCGGACGGCGGATCAACAACAGATAGACGATCGTCGCCGCCGTGATCAGCACCAGCACGGCCGAGCTGCCGAGGCTGGTGATATCGCGCATGGCGCCTTCCAGCCAAAGCGGGCCGATCGGCACACCCGGCTGGCCCGGCTGGCGGAAGGCGAGCAGGATTTCGGTGTCGAAGGCGTGCGGCGTGGTGGCCCGCGCCACCTCCATCAACTCCTCGAACCCCCACAGGCAGCCGGCGACGACCAGGCCGGCCAGCAGCACCGGGAATTCGACCCGGTTCAGCAGCGCATTGGCGGCGTTCTTCATCGGCAACTGGCCCGTTACAACCGCCCTTGCAGATAGGGTCCGAGCGTGATCAGCGCCACGGCGGCGATCGCCAGCACGATGCCGGTCGCCTGCAGCGTGTTGACGCGCTCGCCGAAGAACATCAGGGCGACGACATTCACCGAGACCAGCTGGATGACGGCCGAGAGGCTGAACGACACCGACATGCCGAATTCGCGGATCAGCCGCAGCATGACCAGATTGCCCAGCGAATAGAGCGCCAGCGTCAGCAGGATCTTGCCCAGGCTCGGCGCCATGCCCCACTGCTTGGCCGCCATCGCCGCCAGCAGAAAGATCACCGTCGAAAAGCCAAGCTGCAGCAACCCCGAAAAACTCAACGTCCTGTCCCCTCTCGAAGCGGATCGCGCCGCGTGTATCGCGGACTTGTTTCCGAAGCGCGCCGGGACGTCAAGCGACGTTGATCAAACGAAGGCCTTGGCAACGGCAAGATCGAAGCTCAAAGTGCCGGTATCGCCCAGGCTGTCGATTGAAGGGCGGTCGGGGGCCATGATTCGCATTCTGCAAAACTTGTTGCGACGCTGGAGCGAGCTTTCTCTCGCGTTGCAATTCCTCGTTGCCGGCGGCTTTGGCCTTCTGGCCGTCATGCTGGTGGTGGGCGCCTGGGTGACGACACAGATCCGGGACGGCGTCATCCGTAATTCGGCTGCCACGACGGCGCTCTATGTCGACAGCGTGATTGCGCCGCTGCTGCCCGACCTGCGCAAGAGCCAGGAACTCAGCGATAGCGTCAAACAAGCGCTCGATGAGACGCTCGGCCAGGGCGCGCTCGGCAAGCGCATCGTATCGTTCAGGCTCTGGCGCCGTGACGGCACGGTTCTCTATGCGAAGGAGGCGGGTTTGATCGGCCACCGCTTCGATCTGAGCCCCGGTTTGCGTTCCGCCTTCGAGGGCAATGTCGTCGCCCAGTTCGATACGTTCGACGAGAACGAAAGCCAGGCGGAGGCGATCGGCCTGCCATTGCTCGAGATCTACAATCCCGTGCGCGAACCGTGGTCCGGCGAAGTGGTGGCCGTCACAGAATTCTATGAGGTCGCCGACGACTTCAAGACCACCCTGGCTTCCGCTCTGCTGTCTAGCTGGCTGATCGTGGCCGGCGCGACCCTGGCGGCATTTGTGCTCCTGTCCGGCATCGTCCTGCGCGGCAGCCGCACCATCGACGACCAGCGCGGGGCGCTGCGTCGCCAGGTGTCGGAGCTGCAGGGCCTGGTGGCGCAAAACAACGCCTTGCGGGTTCGCGTGCAGCGGGCGTCCCGCCGTGCCACCGCGCTCAACGAAAGATACCTGCGCCGCATCGGCGCCGACCTGCATGACGGTCCGGCCCAACTCGTCGCGCTGGCGGCGCTGCGCATGGACAGTCCGGTATTTTCCGGCGACGGCCATTCGAGCGAAAGCCGCTCGACCGAGGTTGCGATGATCCGCAAGACGCTGGAGGATGCGATGCGCGAAATACGCGGTATCTGCACTGGCCTCGTCCTGCCGCAGATCGAGACGGCAGCCACAACGGACATCCTGCGGCTGGCCGTCAACGAACACGAGATGAGGACGGGAACGTCGGTTACACTCACGCTGGCCGGACACTTGCCAGAGCCCGGCGCCTCCGAGAAGATCAGCATCTATCGTTTCGTGCAGGAAGGGTTGAACAATGCCTATCGCCACGGGCGAGGCAAGGATCAGGCGGTGAGTGCGGGGATGAAAGGCAGCAGGCTTTTCGTTGAAGTCTCGGACGGCGGGCCGGGCTTCGATCCGGCACGCGTCGAGGGTCTCGGGCTCGCCGGGCTTAGAGAGCGGGTCGAAAGCATTGGCGGCCAGTTTGAAACCCTGACCGGGCCGCACGGCACGCGATTGGTGATCCGCCTATCGGTCGAGGAGCAAGCATGATCGGCGCCATTCGCATTGCCATTATCGACGACCATCCCCTCTTTCGCGAGGGCGTGACGCGCAGCCTGACGGAAATCGGCGGCTTCGAGATGGTTGGCGAGGGCGCCACGGCGCAGGATGCCGAGCGCATCGTCTCGACCGTACGGCCGGACATTCTGCTGCTCGATATCTCCATGCCGGGCGGCGGTCTGACCGCGGTTGCAAGCATCCTCTCCAGCCATCCCGCCCAGAAGATCGTCATGTTGACCGTTTCGGAGGCCAATGCCGACGTGACCAGGGCCCTGAACGCCGGGGTGCGTGGCTATGTCCTCAAGGGTGTCGGGTCGCGCGCGCTCGCAGACATCCTGCACAGCGTGGCGGCCGGGGAAAGCTATCTTTCGCCGACGCTGTCAGCCCGCCTGCTTTCGGATCTCCAGTCCCTGCAGCCGACCGACGGCATAGTGGACCGGCTGCGGCAACTCACCGAGCGACAGGCAGAAATTCTGCGACTGGTGGCGGAGGGCCTAAGCAACAAGGAAGTTGCCTTGCGGCTGGAGCTGCAGGAGAAGACCGTCAAGCATCACATGACCGGCGTGCTGTCGAAGCTCAATGTGCGAAACCGCACCGAAGCAGCCTTGATGATGCGTGAGTCGCGCGACCGGGACCGGAACCATTCGTAGAGGCTTCGGCCATCTCGAGAGCGGCTCACCGTTTCACGGAAACGCCGAACAGCTCTATCAGGCGCGCTTTAAGTCTTTGTCGTTGCCTCTACTTCTGGGCGACACGCATCAGCCGGAAACCGGGTGACAAAAGAGAGGTCACCTCCGCCGGGGGCGGCGGAGGTGACGTGTGAAGCCGGCCGTTGCCTGTTGGCCAACTTCACAACGCTTTGAGGCGGCTGAAATCCGCCGGCGTGGCTCCGCGATCGATGATCGTGCGCCCGAGCGAATCCTCCATCCTGAAACGGCCATTCTCGATCTTTTCCATTATGCCGTCGGGATGCTGGACCGTGATCGTCTTGCCCTCCACGTCGACCTCGTCACCGGTCTTGGCGTTGACATGACGACCGTTGCCATTTTCGTTCTGCCCCTGGTCGGATTTGGAGTTGCCGCTGGCGGTTCCGCTATTTCCTTTGCCGTTTCCGTCGCCGGTGCCGTTGTTTCCGTTACCGCTGCTATTGCCGCTGTTTCCGTTACCGTTACCGCCGCTGTTGCCGTTTCCATTGCCGCCGCTGTTGCCGCCGTTTCCGTTGCCGCCGCTGTTGCCACCGTTTCCGCCACCGCCGCCACCACCATTGCCTCCGCCACCACCATTGCCGCCGCCACCGCCGCCCTTACCGGCCTGTGCGCTAGCTGCGTGTATTCCAGGAGCGGAGCCGTGGAGGTCAATCTGATAGGGAGCGATGGTCAGCGCCAGCGCGGCCGCCGATCTGAGCGCCAGCCGGCAACAACGGGTCGTGATCGATCTATGCATGGTGATCTCCGTCGATTGAGCTGGCGTGCCACCGTCGACGTTGGAGTTGCACCAGCATCGCCGAAAGAAAAGATACCCGAAAGCCGTATCCGACCGTTGCGCTTGTCACCCAGGACCTTTGCAAGCGCAAGATTGGACTAAAGTCCCAAGCTTGTGCTAATATATGCGTTGTATGGACGGCGGCGACCGCCATCGCCGACTGGAAGCTGGCTTACCTGATGCCGCCGAACATCAAGTCACCTCCGCCGGGGGCGGCGGAGGTGACTTGTCAAACTGGTCGTTCCCCGGTTGACCTGCCTCACAGGGCCTTCTGCTTCACAAGGCCCGAAGACGACTGATGTCGTTTGCAGTCGCCGGACGTTCGACAATCGTGCGGCCGAGTGCATCCTTCATCTGGAAACGGCCGTTCTCGATCTCTTCCGTGATGCCGTCGGGATGCTCGACCTCGATTGTGTTGCCGTCTACTTCGACCCTGTCGCCGGTTTTCGCATTGACGTGATCTCCATCATCGTCGTGACCTTTGCCGACCCCGGAATTGCCGGCTGCGCCGTGATCGTCGCCGGCGCCATTGTCTCCGCCAGCGTTTCCGGAGTTACCGTTTCCGTCGCTGCTGTTGCCACTGCCGCCGCTCCCGCCGCTGCCGTTTCCACCGCCGCCACCGCCACTGCCATGTCCGCCATCCTTGGCATGCGCGCTTGCGGCAACGATGCCCGGACCAGAGCCGTGGAAAGCGAGTTGATAGGGGGCGATGGCCAGCGCCAGTGCCGAGGTCGCCCTCAGCGCCAGCCAGCAACAGCGGGTCGCGATCGATCTGCGCATCCTGGTCTCCTCTTCGATCAGGCAGGCGGATTTCAGGCAGGCGGATTTCACCGCCGGCGTTTTCGCAAGGGACCCACCATCGCCGACATGGCGGCCTCGCGTAACCGGCCCACGACCGATGCGGTGCCGCCAAGGGACCTTTGCCGGACCTGACAAGGGACCTTTGTCCCAGTGTTACGTGCTGCTCGCAGAGTGCTTAGCCGACGTCTCAGAATGCTGTCGCGGCTGAAAGGCTTTTGATGTCACGAAAATGTGATCAGGTGACTATAAGGGGGTTGAACAGGCAACACGCTCCAGCCACCCGCAAAGCCAGAGGCAAGCCAGATGACCGAACATCGCTCCCCCGACGCCAAATTCCGCACCAGCCTGCTCGAAGAAAACGCCGGACCGGCCACCAATCCCACCGACAACCGCACCATGGGCGAGATCATCGCCGCGCGGTTCTCGCGCCGTGGTTTCCTGAAAGGCTCGCTGGCCGTCTCGGCGATCGCCGCCACCGTCAGCCCGCTGGCGCTGGTCAGCGCCGACCAGGCCCGGGCCGCCGAAGGCTCCGCCTTCGCGTTCGACGAGCTGGAGGCCGGCATCGACGACAAGCACCATGTCGCGCCGGGCTACGATGCCGATGTGCTGTTGCGCTGGGGCGATCCGCTGTTTGCCGATTCGCCGGAGTTCGACCCGACCAAGCAATCGGCGCAGGCGCAGGCGAAACAGTTCGGCTACAACAACGACTATGTCGGCTACATCGCGATCGACGGTTCGGCCGAACACGGCCTGCTGGTCGTCAACCACGAATACACCAACCCGCATCTGATGTTCCCGGGCATCGTCAAGATCGTCGAGAAGGACGGCAAGAAGTCGGCCGACGTCGCGCCGCTCAGCAAGGAACAGGTCGATGTCGAGATGGCGGCGCATGGCGGCACCATCGTCGAGATCCGCAAGGACGGCGGCAAATGGCAAGTGGTGCGCGACGGCAAGCTCAACCGCCGCATTACTTCCAACACCGAAATGGCGCTGTCCGGCCCGGTTGCCGGCCATGACCGCGTCAAGACCAATGCCGACCCGTCCGGCACGAAGGTTTTGGGCACCTTCAACAATTGCGCCGGCGGCGTCACGCCGTGGGGTACCTATGTGATGGCCGAAGAGAACATCCACGGCTATTTCTCCGGAGAATTGCCCGAGGGCCACAAGGAAGCCGCCAACTACAAGCGCCTCGGCATTCCCGAAGGCGCCTATGAATGGGCGGCGCACTATGACCGCTTCGACCTGGCCAAGGAACCGAACGAGGCCAACCGCTTCGGCTGGATCGTCGAGGTCGATGTCAACGATCCGACCTCGACGCCGAGGAAGCGCACCGCCATGGGCCGCTTCAAGCACGAGGGCGCCGAATCGATCGTCGCCAAGGATGGCCGCGTCGTCTTCTATCTCGGCGATGACGAGCGCTTCGACTATGCCTACAAGTTCGTCACCAGCGGTAAGTTCAATCCCAATGACCTCGCGGCCAACAAGGATCTGCTCGACGACGGCACGCTGCATGTCGCCAAGTTCGCCGAAGACGGCTCCGTCGAGTGGCTGCCGATCGTCTTCGGCCAGGGTCCGCTGACTGCCGAAAACGGCTTTGCCAGCCAGGCCGACGTGCTGATCGAGACACGACGCGCCGCCGACCTGCTCGGCGCCACCAAGATGGACCGCCCAGAGGACATCCAGCCCAATGCCGTCAACGGCAAGGTCTATGTCATGCTGACCAACAATTCGAAGCGCAAGGCAGACCAGGTCGATGCCGCCAACCCGCGCGCCGAAAACGCTTTCGGCCACATCATCGAGATCGCCGAGGACGGCGGCGATTTCACTGCCACCAAGGGCAAGTGGGAAGTGCTTTTGAAATGTGGCGATCCGGCGGTTGCCGATGTCGGCGCCACCTTCTCGACGGCGACGACGGCCAATGGCTGGTTCGGCATGCCCGACAATTGCGCGGTCGATTCAGCCGGACGCCTGTGGGTCGCCACCGACGGCCAGAGCCCAAAGACCACCGGCCGCACCGATGGGCTGTGGGCGGTCGACACCGAAGGCTCGGCGCGGGCAACCTCGAAACTGTTCTTCCGCGTGCCGATCGGCGCCGAAATGTGTGGCCCGCTGTTCGCCCCTGACGATCAGACCGCCTTTGTCGCCGTCCAGCATCCGGGTGACGGCGGCGAGGACTGGGAAGCGTTCGGCCGCCCGTCCTACTATGAGGACCTATCGACGCGCTGGCCCGACTTCAAGCCTGACATGCCGGTGCGGCCGGCGGTCGTCGCCATCACCAAACAGGGCGGCGGCAAGATCGCTGTTTGATAACAGGCACTGCAATCTCAGGGGGGTAAGGCGAGCCGAAGCCCCTCCTTTTTTGCGTCAAATCTTTCAAGCCCCGGGAAAGATTGGCAATTTACACATGGCGCCCTAGGTCATTACCAGGAGATTGCCATGCCGAAGTCCGTTTATGACCGTGGCCTGCTCAAACCTGCCGAAGTCGCCACCTTGCAACGCGTGTTCGACGAAGCCTGCCGGCGCCGCGAAGCGCATCCCGAATCGGCCGAGGCGCGCGAACTGGCTCTCACCCTGCTGGCGCTGCACAATGCCGGCATGGTCGAAGAGGACATGCTGAAGGAGGCAGTCGGCTTCCGGAGGCTCGAGCCGAAATCAGCGTGAATCGCCGGTTTGGTGAGAGGTGCCAGCGGAGCTGGCAATCCGTTTGGTGATCGCCTTGGCCATGATGCCGGCATTGGCGAAGCAGCCGCGAATGCTCGGCCGCATGCCGGTGAACCACAGGCCGGGCCATCTCGAATCGCCTTGCCCGCCGTTGAAGAGCGGAACGCCCTTTTTGTCGAGGACGCCGAGCTTGCCGACCATGGGCTCCAGGCCGGTGCGGTAGCCTGTCGCGGCAATGACGATGTCGGGATGGATCAGGTTGCCATTGGCAAGGATCACGCCGTCGCGGGCGAATTCCCGTATCGCCGGCACCACAACGATCTTGCCGGCCTTTATGGCGCTGACGGCGCCGTCATCGGAGGCGATCGCGGTGTAGTCCGAGGTCAGGCGGCTGGCGCCACCCGAAAGCGCGGGCGGCATGCCGAATTTGGTCAGGTCGCCGAAAACCAGGCGCTGCGTTGCCGCCATCACCGCATCGGCGACGCGCAAGGGCAAGCGTGCCATAAACGGCGAAAGCCGGTGCACGGCGATCTTGCCGAACCGCTTGGGCAGCAGCGCGGGGCCGTTGCGGGCCGACAGCCAGATGGCGGCCGTGTTTATGCCGGCCAGATGATTGAGCGTATCGAAGCCCGAATTGCCGGCGCCGACGACCAGCACTTTCTTGCCGGCATAGTCCCGTGCGTCGCCGAAATCCGCCGCGTGGATGATGCGGCCGGCGAAACCCGTCATGCCTTTCCATTCGGGAATGAAGGGCTGCCTGTCGCGGCCGGTGGCGATGACGACATGGCGGGCCAGGCGCAGTCCGGCGCTGGTCAGCAGCGCCCAGTGATCGCCCTTGAAGACGATTTCTTCGACAGCAACGCCAAACTGCACCGGGAGCCGGTTCTCCTCCCTGAAATCATTCATATGGCGGATGACGACAGTCTTATGCGGAAAGGCAGGCGTGCCCTGGGGATAGGCAAGACCGGGCAGAGAAGACAGATCGCGATGGGTGTTGAGATGCAATTGCCGATGCCGCCGGTGCCAGGGCTCGGCCAGGCGGCTTTCCTTTTCCAGGATCGCCGTGGGCACGCCGGCGTTCATCAAGGCATGTGCGACGGCCAGCCCGGCGGCACCGGCGCCGACGACGATCGCCGGCTCGACCGGTTCGTTCGTCACCGGTCTGATGGTCGTCTCAGCCATTCCTTCTCTGATCTCCATTCGACCCTTCCGACGCCACGCTTCCCGTGGTCGCCAAGGGAGGCCGCGGCGGCTCGATCCTGCGGTTGATTTATATATCGCGAATCGAACCCGAATTTCGAGCATGCGCCGTCCGCGATTGCGCACTATATGGCATATGCGCGATATCAGCGGTAATCAGGTCGCGGCAATGTGATTGATTCGAGGCCCTGGGGCTGGCGGGTCTCTGCTATTCCCCCACGTGCATGCCCGAAATCGAGTCGATTTCCGGGGTCATGCGCAGAATCAAAGTGTTACAGCACCTTTGCGCGTCCTGGGCGCGGCGCTGTAGGCGGCTCGCGGAATTTCGACCATGCCCTCCTTGCGGATCTATTTCGACAAAATCCTTGAGGACGTCGCGCCAAAGGTGGCGCGGCAGAGGCTGACCCATGTCGAGCGCCTGGCGCTTGTTCGCCGCCATGGTGACTTCTCGCTTGCCTATTCGACCGCCGTGCAAGGCAAGCTTTCCTATTTCGGCGACGCCGACGGCTACATCGCCTTCGGCACCAAGATGGGGCGCCATTTCGCGCTCGGCGATCCCGTGGTGGCTCCAATGCTGCGGCCCGATTACATCAGACGCTTCGTCGAAACCGCCGGCAGCCCGTGGTTCGTGCAGATCGGCGAGGAGACGGCGCGGGTGCTGGCCGGGCTCGGCTACAAGATCAATCGCCTCGGCATCGACACCCGCCTCAACCTGCCCGACCATGATTTTTCCGGAAAGCGCAACGAGACCGTACGCTATTCCGAGCGCTGGCTGTTGAAGAAGGGATTTTGGTTCGACGAGGACAAGCGGACTGTCCACCTCGACGAAATCGCCCGGCTTTCCGAAAACTGGCGCGGCGACCGCATCGTCAAACGCTGGGAGATGGGCTTTCTCAACCGCCCCTTCGCCGACCATCTCGGCACCGACATGCGCCGTTTCGTCCTGCACGGCCCCGATGGCGGACTGGTCGCACTGCTCGACTTCGACCCGCTGTTTCGCGACGGCAAGGTGATCGGCTACACCACGGCGTTCAAGCGCAAGCATATCGACGCCTCGCCGCACGCCGAGATCGGCCTGACCAAATTCGCCGTCGACCGTTTCCGCGAGCAAGGCATCTCGGTGGTCACTCTCGGCCTGTCGCCGATGCTCGATGTGGTCCCGAGCGGGTTTGCCGAAAGCGATTTCTGGCGCAATGCCTTCCAGCGCGCCTACTCTTCGCCATGGGTCAACCGCCGCAGGTTCAACCTGCAAGGCCAGGCGGCGTTCAAGCGCCGCTTCCACGGTGTTGAGGAGCCAGTCTACATCGCCTTTCGCAAGGGGACATATGTGGAGATGCTGGGGCTGCTGCGGCTGGTCAAGGCGATCTAATCGGTCAGTTCCTTAGCCGGTAACCGGTCCTGAAGATCCAGGCGACGATCGCTATGCAGACCAGCAGAAAGACGATCGTCATGCCGAGGCTGACGCCGACCGAGACATCGGACTTGCCGAAAAAGCTCCAGCGGAACCCGCTGATCAAATAGACGACCGGGTTGAACAGCGTCACAGTGCGCCAGATGCCGGGCAGCATGTCGATCGAATAGAAGCTGCCGCCGAGGAAGGTGAGCGGCGTGATGATCAGCAGTGGCACCAGCTGCAATTGCTCGAAGCTCTTCGCCCAGATGCCGATGATGAAACCGAACAGGCTGAAGGTCACCGCCGTCAGCACCAGGAAGCCAACCATCCAGAACGGGTGCTGGATGGTCAGCGGGACGAACAGCGAGGCGGTGGCCAGGATGATCAGGCCAAGCAGGATCGACTTGGTCGCGGCACCGCCGACATAGGCGATGACGATCTCCAGATAGGACACCGGCGCCGACAGGAGCTCGTAGATCGAGCCGACGAATTTCGGGAAGTAGATGGCAAAGGAGGCGTTGGAGATCGACTGCGTCAGCAGCGACAGCATGATCAGCCCCGGCACGATGAAGGCGCCGTAGCTGATGCCGTCGATCTCGGTGATGCGCGAGCCGATGGCCGAGCCGAAGACGACGAAATAGAGCGACGTAGAGATGACCGGCGAGACGATGCTCTGCAGCACGGTGCGGAAGGCCCGCGCCATTTCCATCCGGTAGATCGCCCATACCGCACGCAGGTTCATGGCTCTCTCCTCACCAGATCGACGAAGATCTCCTCGAGCGAACTGTTTTGCGTGTCGATGTCGCGGAATTGGATGCCGCCGGCCTCGAGATCGCGGATCAGCGAGGCGACGCCTGGCCGCTCGGCCTGGTTGTCATAGGTGTAGGTCAACTGCCCGCCATCCGGCGACAGCTCAAGCGCATAGCGCGAGAAGGTTTCGGGAATTGCCGTCAGCGGGCTGCGCAGCTCCATCACCAGCCGCTTGCGGCCGAGCTTGTGCATCAGTTCAGCCTTGTTCTCGACCAGGATGATCTCGCCACGGTTGATGACGCCGACGCGGTCGGCCATCGCCTCGGCTTCCTCGATATAGTGGGTGGTCAGGATGATGGTGACGCCGTCCTCGCGCAGCCGGCGCACCATCGCCCACATGTCCTGGCGCAATTCGACATCGACGCCGGCGGTCGGCTCGTCGAGGAACAGGACGCGCGGCTCATGCGACAGCGCCTTGGCGATCATTAGCCGGCGCTTCATCCCGCCCGACAGCGTAATCGCCTTGGCGTCCCTCTTTTCCCATAGCGACAGATCGCGCAGCACCTTCTCGACGAAGGCCGGGTTGGCCGGCTTGCCGAACAGGCCACGGCTGTAATTGACAGTCGCCCAGACGCTCTCGAAGGCGTCGATGGTCAGTTCCTGCGGCACCAGGCCGATCAGGCTGCGCGCGGCGCGGTAGTCCCTGTTGATGTCGTGACCGTCGACGGTGACGGTGCCCGACGACCGATTGACGATGCCGCAGACGATCGAGATCAGCGTCGTCTTGCCGGCGCCGTTGGGGCCGAGCAGCGCGAAGATCTCGCCGCGCTCGATATCGAGGTTGACTTCCTTGAGCGCGGTGAAGCCGGTGGCGTAGGTCTTGGAGACCCCGGAAATGGACAGGATGGAGGGCATGGCTGAAAACGGCTGCTTGAAAGAGGTCCCCTGATATAGGCCGAATGCCGGTGCGTGCAACCGCAAGTCGACGCCGCTGCTGACAGTTCTCGACAGTCGTCGCAGGCCGGCCGGTCCAGGCCGGCGGCGGTTGCAATCCGACACAGCAGCACGCATGCGTCATCTTGCCCGGGCGCTGCGGCGTTCCGCCTCGCGGCGGGACGCCGCTTTGACCGACAGGCGCGACGGGCTTATTCTTGCCACATTAGAAGCAGCCGGAGCCCACCATGGACCCGCTCATCCTGTCGCGCATGCAATTTGGCGCGAATATTTCGTTCCACATCCTGTTTCCGACGATCACCATTGCGCTTGGCTGGGTGCTGCTGTTCTTCAAGCTCCGCTACAACGCGACAAACGATTCCGCCTGGATGCGCGCCTATTTCACCTGGGTGAAGGTGTTCGCATTGTCCTTCGCCATGGGCGTGGTGTCAGGCGTCACCATGAGCTTCCAGTTCGGCACCAACTGGCCGGGCTACATGGAAAAGGTCGGCAACATTGCCGGGCCGCTGCTGGCCTACGAGATCCTCACCGCCTTCTTCCTCGAAGCGGCCTTCCTCGGCATCATGCTGTTCGGCTTCCGCCGCGTCTCCAACCGCATCCACACGCTGGCGACGGTGCTGGTGGCAGGCGGCACGACCCTCTCGGCGTTCTGGATCATCGCGCTCAATTCCTGGATGCAGACGCCGGCCGGCTTCGAGATACGCGATGGCGTCGCGCACGCCGTCGACTGGTGGGCGATCGTCTTCAACCCGTCGATGCCCTACCGGCTGGTCCATATGCTGCTCGCCTCCGGCCTGACGGTGTCGTTCCTGATCTCCGGCCTGTCGGCGCTGCGCTATCTCTATGGCGACCGCTCGGAATCGATGTGGAAGGCGCTGCGCACCGGCGTCTTCACCGCGGCGATCCTGATCCCGATCCAGATCTTCGCCGGCGACCAGCACGGGCTGAACACGCTGGAGCACCAGCCGCAGAAGATCGCCGCCATGGAGGCCAACTGGAACACCGGCCCCAACGTGCCGCTGGTGCTCTTCGCCCTGCCCGACGAGGCGGCGAAGGAAAACAGGTTCGAGATCGCCATTCCCGACGGCGCCAGCCTGGTGCTGCGGCACCGCACCAGCGGCGTGGTGCCGGGGCTGAACGACTATCCAGGCAACCATCCTCCGGTCTTTCCGATCTTCTGGAGCTTCCGCATCATGGTCGGCACGGGACTGCTGATGCTTGCGGTTTCCTGGTCGGCCGCCTTCTTCCTCAAGCGCCGGCACAGCCTGCCGAGGCCGCTCGCCATGCTGATGGTGCCGATGGCGCTGTCGGGCTGGCTGGCGACGCTGGCCGGCTGGTACACCACCGAGATCGGCCGCCAGCCCTGGCTGGTGACCGGCGTGCTGAAAACCGCCGACGCGGTCGGGCCGGTGGCGGGCAGCCATGTCGCGCTGACGCTGGCCATCTACCTCATCCTCTATGTGCTTTTGCTGATCGCCTATCTCGGCGTGCTGGTGCACCTGGCGCTGAAGGCGGCGAAGGACGGCGATTCATCGCCGCTGCCGGGCGTGATGAACGCTGCCCTGTCGCAGCCGGCGGCCGGCGAGTGAGGAGAAGACAATGACCTTCGACTGGCCAACCCTGCTGCCCCTGATCTTCGCCGGCCTGATGGGCCTCGCCATCCTGATCTACGTCATACTCGACGGCTTCGATCTCGGCATCGGCATCTTGTTCGCCGCCGCCGAAGACACCGAGCGGGACACGATGGTCGCGGCCATCGGTCCGTTCTGGGACGCCAACGAGACCTGGCTGGTGCTGGCCGTCGGCCTGTTGCTGGTCGCCTTCCCGGTGGCGCATGGCGTCATCCTGACCGCGCTCTACATCCCGGTGTTCGTGCTCTTGATCGGGCTGATCCTGCGCGGCGTCGCCTTCGATTTTCGCGCCAAGGTGCCGAGCGGCAAGAAGCATCGCTGGAACCGTATTTTCTTCCTAGGTTCGGTCATCGCCTCGCTGGCGCAGGGCTATATGCTGGGCGTTTATGTGCTCGGCCTCGATGTCGGCCCGGGCGGCGTGGCGTTCGGCGCGCTGGTGGCGCTCTGCCTTGCCGCGGCTTACGCGGCGATGGGTGCCGCCTGGGTGATCTACAAGACCGAGGGCGATCTGCAGAAGAAGGCCGTGCGCTGGTTGCGCACCGCCCTTGTGCTGACCGCGCTCGGCATGGCCGCGGTGTCGCTGGCAACGCCGTTCGCCAGCCCGCGCATCTTCGACAAATGGTTCGTCTTTCCCGCGATGCTCTATCTGTCGCCGCTGCCGATCCTGTCGGCACTGTTGTTCCTGTGGCTGTGGCGGCAGACCTTTCATCTGCCCAGGCCCGACGACCGCCATTCGCTGACGCCGTTCCTGACGCTGGCCGCGATCTTCGCGCTCGGCTTTGCCGGTCTTGCCTGGTCGTTCTATCCATTCGTGGTGCCCGACAGGCTGACCATCTGGCAGGCGGCCTCTGCGCCGGAAAGCCTGGCCATCATCCTGGCCGGCACGGTGGTCGTGCTGCCTGTCATCATCTTCTATTCGTTCTATGCCTACCGGGTGTTCGGCGGCAAGGCGACGGATTTGACCTACGACTGACGGCCCTTACCGGTCGCAAATGGCCATCCTGCAGATCAAGCAGGTGCGGTGCTTCAGATCAGCCCCGAGTCGCGTGCCGCAGCCGTGGCTTCGCCACGGGAGATGGCGTCCAGTTTTCCCAGAACCGCCGAGACGTGGTGGTCGACCGTCTTCGGCGAAATGGCGAGGTGGTCGGCAATCCGCTTGTTGGAGAAGCCGCGCTCGATCAGTTGCAGCACTTCCATCTGGCGCAGGGTCAGCCCGGCGCTGTTTGCGCGCGTGGTGCGGCGCGGTCCCCGCGCGATGTGATTGACACCGTTTCGCCGCATGAGGTCGCGCACGTGCTGGGCGACCGGCCTGGCGCCGAGGTCTTCGAATATCTCGAGCGCCGAGCGCTGCGCCGCCTCATCGCCCTGAACCAGGGCAAGCCCACGTTCGAAGGGAGCGTCCATCGCGGCCCACAAATCCGCCGCCCCTTGCCAGTCGCCTTCCAGAAGCATCCGGTAGGGCGCGGCCATGCCCGACGTGTCGCCTGGGCCAATCGCCGGCACCAGCAAACGCCGCCAGCTGGCCAGTTCGGCAAAGACCGCAGGCTTCGGTGAAAGGCTTTCGGCAAGGTCTATCAGCCGCAGCGCCTCGTCCTCTTCCGCCTCGCCCAGCCATGCCTGTTCGGCGACGACCGCCGCATAGGGCAGCAGCCTCTGCAGCTCAGCACCCTTTTCGAGAAACCGCTTCATTTCCGCCAGAAGCGGCTCGGCTGAAGGATCGCCGCGGCGCAGGCGCAATTTCGCCAGAGCCACCAAGGCGGGATAGCGCACCAACGCGGCTGCATGGTCGTTGGCGACGACTTCCAGCGCTTCGGCAGCCGCCTCGTCCCATCGTCCGTAACGCAGCAGCAACTGCGCCCGCACGCCGCGCATGTAGTCACGCCAGGTCGCCAGGTCGTTCTCGACACAATAGTCGATGCCGCGATCGAGAAAGGACTGAGCCTGGTTGTAGTCCAACTGGTTCATTTCACTGCAGGCGCAATTGGTGAAGGCACGCGCCACGTGTTCCTGGAAATTCTGCTCGAGCGCGATTTCGAGACTGCGGGCAAGGTGCAGCCGCGCGCTGGGCAGGTCCAGCCATTGTTCGGCAGCGCCGACATTGTTGAGCGCGTGGCAGACGATGTCCGGCCGATCCACCTGTTCGGCGAGCCTGATCGCCTTGTCGCCCAACGACAATGTCTCGTCGAGCCTTTCGGCCAGCATCGCCAGCTGCGAGAGATTGGAGTAGGCCATGGCCAGTTCCGGCCCGGCCGGTGCGGTCTTCAGCAACGCGACCGCCTGGGCGCCGAACAGATCGGCGGCCTGACGGTCGCCCATCAGATAGGCGAAACGCGACAGGCATCTGAGGCTGTCGCCTTCCTTCAGCGTATTGCCCAGCGCGCGCTGCAGAGCGCCCGCCTGCTGCTGAGCCTCGATGGCCTCGGCGATCCGGCCGATCAGGTGGCATTCGAAGGCATAGTTCTCGTAGAGGCCGGCGCGCTCTTCCATGGGCAGGCCGTCAGCCTGTCGCAAGGCGACCTCGTAGTAGCCGGCGGCATCGCGATGCGCGCCGATGCGGGAAGCCTCCCGGGCGGCGACCGGTGCCAGTTCGCGCACCGCCTCCAGATTGTGCGCCTCGACCGCGTGGTGCACCAGGCGCGCGGTGGCAATGTCGCCCTTTTCGAGCATCGCTGTCAGGGCGCGCTGGTTGAACTCTCTTCTGTGGCTTGTCGTCAGCATCGTCTCGATGGCGCGGCGGGCGATTTCGTGCCGGAAGGCATAGCCGTCGCCCAGATCGTCCAGCAGGCCATTCGAGACGCATTCCGCAAGCTGGCCGGCACTGGCCACGCCGCACAGGCCCTGTAGGGCCCAGGCGTCGGCCCGTCTCGGGAACACCGAGACCGCGTCGAGCATCGAGCGGGCGCCAACCGACAGGCGTTCGGCGCGCGCCAGCACCGCATCGCGCACGCTGGCCGGCAGCGCTGTTTCATTTTCGGCGCTCAACAGTTCGGTGACGAAAAAGGCGTTGCCGGCCGTGGCCCGGTAGATGGCATCGCCGTCGCGGCCGGCGGCATCGGCGAGCGACAGCACCGCTGCTTCGCTCAAAAGCGGCACGTCGATGCGCGCGACGCTGCCCGACGGAATTTCACCCAGCGCCCGGCGCACGCGCATCTGCCCCTCGCTGCGATCGGTACGTGCCGTCACCAGCAGCAGGATATGGGTGTTGGCAATGCGACGGCCGAGAAAGCGGACGAAGTCGAGCGTCGCGTCATCGGCCCAGTGCAGGTCCTCGATCACCAGCAATGTTGCGCCCGTCCTCGCCTCGAAGACATCCAGCGCGTCGGAAAACAGCGGCAGCCGCTGTCCCTGCCGGGCGTCTACCGCCTGTGGCATCGCCCATTGCGCCTCGCGCGCAAGATCGTAGAGCGGGCCGAGCGGATCGGGGATCGACAGGTCCTCGCAAGCGCTGCGGAAGATGCGCGCCTCCTGGCCGGCACCGCCGACGAAGGCATCGACAAGCACCGACTTGCCGGCACCCGCCTCGCCCGACAAAGCCGCGACGTGACCACGGCCGCGCGCGGCTTCCGCGAGAAGGCTGTCCAGTTGCGCCAGCTGTGTCTGCCGTTCCAGAAGCATGGTCATTCGCTCATGGTGGATCCCGGTTACTGCCGCCGCAGCCCAGTTCGCCCGCCAGGATAACCCGGCGCGGTATCTGCTTTGTGGCTCCAACACTGAACGTCGTTAACATGGGGAATCGTCCCGCCTAACATGGGGAAAGGCTCCGATGCGCGTCCTTTGCGAGCGTGATCTTTGTCCAACCGCGCTCAAAATCGAGCGTGAAGCAACGGAAAAGGAAGCCTCCCATGCCCCGTTACCTGATTGAACGCACATTTCCGGATGGCCTCAACGTGCCGATGAACGAAGCCGGCGCCGATGCGCTGGGCGGCGTCATCATGCGCAACGCGGAGAAAGGCGTGACCTGGGTGCAGTCGTTCGTGTCGCCCGACAAGAAGCACACCTTCTGCGTCTACGACGCGCCCTCGCCGGAGGCGATCCGCAGCACCGCCCAGATGAACTCGCTGCCGGTCGACAAGATCACGGAGGTGAGGGTTCTTGAACCTTACTTTTACCGCTGATGAAGATCCGATCGCTCGAGGCGGCAATGGCGGCATGCCGGCCAGTGTCGCGGCCATGGCAAACAGCGGCCGCGCGCCCTCCTTGCCCGGCCGTCTATGGCGGATCGCGGTGGAGCTGCCCGCGCAACTGCTGGGCAAGCGCCGCTTGCCACCGGAAAGCGACCATCTGAGGCACGATATCGGCTTGCCGGAGCGGCAGACGCGGCGGGACTGGCGAGACTACGACCGGTGGGATCGCTGACGACTCGGTCGCCCGCAGTCGACCAGACGCCAATTTGACGCTGGGAAAGGGTGCGCTGGAGTCTGCTGTCGCGCAAGGGCGTAGGCGCACCCGGACCGTGACATCTCAGCCCGCGGCCGTACAACCTTGGATGCTGGCGGGACAGAGGGGGGTGGGAAGGATCGCCGACGCTCGTTGTCCATCACACCCGGCCCGCCCACTTTCAAAATCAGCTCAGTTGCTCGCCGACAGCACCAGCACCGGCTTCTCGCTGTACAGCGCCGGGAACAGCTGCTTGAGGTTCGCCACCTTGGGCAGGTCGTTGTAGACGATGTAGGGATAGGTCGGGTTCAGGGTCAAAAAGTCCTGGTGGTAGTTCTCGGCCGGATAGAAGGTCTTGCCGGTTTCCAGCGTGGTGACGATCGGCTTGGGGAAGACCTTGGCCTGGTCGAGCTGGGCGATGTAGCTCTGCGCAATCTTCTTTTGCGCATCGTTTTCGGCAAAGATCGTCGAGCGGTACTGCGTGCCTGAATCGGGACCCTGGAAATTCAGCTGGGTCGGGTTGTGGGCGACCGAGAAATAGACCTGCAGCAGCTGGCCATAGGTGACAACAGACGGATCATAGGTGATCTCGACGGATTCGGCATGTCCGGTGCTGCCTGAGCCGACGGTCTCGTAGACGGCGGTGTCCTTGCTGCCGCCGGTGTAGCCGGAGACCGCCTTGCTGACGCCCTTGACGTGCTGGAAGACGCCTTGCACGCCCCAAAAGCAGCCGCCGGCGAAGATCGCCTTCTCGCTGCCGCTGGTCGCCTTCTCGTCGATCGACGGCGGCGGGATGACCACCGCGTCCTCGGCGGAAACCGCCGGCGTCAGCCAGAAGGCGGCGCCCACGGCGGCAAGCGCCAACGCGGCGAGCGCGCTCCTGGCAAAATTCGACTGTCGTCTGGCGACTGGTTTTCGAATGTCGGTCATGGCTGAGCTCCTGTGACGTCCATCATGTGGAGTCTATTGGATAAGAGGGGATCATGCGACGGGTCAGTTGCGGCCGAAGCCTCACTTTCACGTGCGTCCAGATCCGGTCCTGGTACCAGGACCGAAGCCGGAAGCAGCGTCAACCCTAGTTGGCCGGGGCCATGGCATCCGTTGCCGGCTTCATGGCGTCCGTTGCCGGCTTCATCGCATCGGCTGCCGGCTTCATGGCATCGGCGGCTGGCTTCATGGCGTTGTCCGCGGGCTTCATGGCGTTCGTGCTCATCGCGTCGGGTGCCATGGCGTCGGCCGGTTTCATCGCGTCGGTCGCCGGCTTCATGGCGTTGACGGCGGGCTTCATGGCGTTGGTCGCGTCGTCGGCGCGGGCGATGCCGCCGGCAAACAGTGCCGTCGAGCACAAAGCGAGAGCCAGTGCCGGCAGCGTCATCCGGGAAAAAGTCGTCATGATGGTCTCCTTGCGGTTGGGGATGATGGCGCACCTCTTTCGGTGGGCCGGGTTGTCGCGGCGCCGCTCCTGCGGCGTTGCGCGGGTCGTTGTCTGGGCATGATCCTTACCGGGCTCATGCTCAGGGAATTTCAGTTGGTCGCGGCGGCCAGGATCGGTCCGCCGCCCGGCGACTGGACAAGCACGGCGGTGCTGAGCCCGCCTGAAGCGGCCGGCACATTCAGCGCCGTCGCGTCACCGGTCCAGCTGCCGAGCTTCTCCAGCGAATGCACGACATTGGCGTGCGGCAAGGTGCGGCCGGTGTTTTCACCGCGCGCCACCGGCACCTCGACGACACCCTTGGCATAGTGCACCAGCCAGACATCGGCCCGGCCGCCCGGCGCCGCGCCGGCGCCGATGCTGACCTTGCCGCCGTCGAGCGACAGCGACGGGCCGCTGGCGCGGTCGGTGCTCGAGATCAGCTGCTGGATTTCGCCGGGTGCCGCGCCGACGACATCGGCGCGGCCATTGACCACCACTTGCGGGGTGAACGGGCCGTCATGGCCGAGGGAGGGCTCGTAGGTGACCTGGCGCTGGGTGAATTCCTGGCGGCCGAATGTGTCCTTCCAACCGAGATAGTCCCAGTAGGTGACGTTGAACGACAGCGCCAACACATCCGGCTGGTCCTTGACCTTGATCAGATTGGCGTTGGCCGGCGGGCAGGACGAGCAGCCCTGGCTGGTGAACAACTCCACCACGGTGAGCGGCTGGGCTTGCGCCGCACCGAGCGACGTGGCGAGCGCGAGCGCGCCGAGGCTGGACACGACGAGTGACTTGCAGGAACGCGACATCGGCTGGCTCCGTGGGTGACGGCGCCCCGATGCGCCGCTCATGTCCCCACTTCGCCGCCGGCCGAGGCTTTGTTACAGCGCTCACCGGTTTGTGATCGTTGTCGATAGCGCCTTTCCTTCTCCCCCTGTGGGAGAAGGTGGATCGGCGCGCAGCGCCGAGACGGATGAGGGGTGTTGGACGGAATGAGGCGTTGGTGCTTTCTGGACCACCCCTCATCCGTCGCCTGCGGCGACACCTTCTCCCACAAGGGGAGAAGGGAAGGCGGCGCCCTTACCGCCAGGGCTGCAGACTTGTGTCCCGCACATAGGCGATGATCGTATCGCAGACTGCGTTCAAGTCCTTCAGAACATCGTCGTTCCAAAAGCGCAGGATGCGAAAGCCTCGTGCCTTTAGCTCAGACTTGCGGATCCGATCAGAATCCGATTCCGCGTGCTGGCTGCCATCGACCTCGATGATCAGGCCAGCTTCAACGCAAACGAAATCGGCAATGTATTTTCCGACAGGGACCTGGCGCCGAAATTTTATTCGATCGAGCCTGCGGTCACGCAGTTGATGCCACAGCCTGTCTTCCGCCTCTGTCATTTCGCGTCGGAGCGAACGGGCAAAGCTGCGTTTGGCAGGGGAGACGGGTTGATGCGGCATAGCGCCAGATTAGCCGGCCGTTGCGTTCCGTCCAGCATCCGTCTCGGCGTCGGGCGCCGATCCACCGCCCTGGGTGAGTCTCGCGCCCCGCCTACTGCGTCAGCATCGTCTCGGAGGGCCGCTTGTTGAAGTCGCACTTGCCGGTGACGGTGTAGAAGAAGTCGGCATTGGAGGCTGGTGCCGGCACCGCATTGCCGCCGTCCTCCCAGGCCTGATAGCCCGGAATGCCGCAGGGCACGATGCTGAAGATGTCGACGTTCTGCCCGGTCGCGATCTCCGTCAGGCCGTTCGCGCTCACCCCATTGTAGAGCCGGTTGGAGGTGTTCGGATCGTTCGACATCAGCTTTGTCGGGTTGCCCGATGGCACGTCCATCTGCAGGTAGAGACCGCTCATCTGGCTGACATCGATCACCGCGCCGGAGCCAGTGGAAGGATACATCGTATCGACGCAGTAATATTTCGTACCACTCGCATCGGTCTTGACCGACACTCCGTTCGGCGGATTGTTGCCGACGGAGCAGACCTGCTTCTGGACCATCGTGGTGACGTCCTGGCCGCCCGAATTGGTGATTGTGTTGACGGTGGTGGTGCCGTAGCCCTTGGGATCCTTGGTGTTGCCATAGGTATAGTTGATCGTCATCAGCGGTTTGGCCACCGTGGCACCGAATTGCGTGCCGTAGAGCGTCATCGTCTTGTTCCAGTAACCTGACACCCCGGTTACCTTGAAGGTGGTCTGCACCAGCGCCGGCGACTTGCTCACCGCCGACGCGACGGCGACCGGCACAGTGTTGATCCTGGCGATCTGCATGAAAACGGTCGGCATGGAATAATTTGCCGTGGCCTGCGCGGTGGCGGTGCCGTCAGTGCCGACCACGAAACTGTTCAGCGTCGCGGTGGCCCCCGTCGGTGCACCATTGGCGGCGAAGGAATCCTGCAACACCACCTGGCGCTGCGCCAGCGTCGAGGTCGTCGCCATCGTGGTGATCGACAGGATGCCGGCATCGAGCGCCGATTGCATGTCCGACCTGGTCTGGACCGCCGAGGTGTAGTCGACCGAGAAGCCGATGGCGGCAATAATCGGCATCATGGCGAAGATGAGGATCGGCGTGAACGAGCCGCTCCTCGACCTGACAAACCTGCCTGCTAACCCCCGCATGTCGTGATCCTTACAAACGAATATCTCCACGGGCTAACATGGCAGTCACGAATATTGCTCTAACGCACTTGGTTAAAATTTATCGACTTTCCGCGACATCCCCCGATAAAGCCGACAAGTTCCCGCGCTTGTAGCGGTAACCACCGTTCTCCGGACGTCGGCGCCGCCCCTCACCTGCCTGCCGGCATCCTCTCCCCGTATAGTGACGGGGAGAGGGCATTGTCATCGCCGGTTTCGCCAATCACCAGCGTTGCAAGACGAGCGCCGTCGTTGCGGTCAGCCACTTCTCCCCGTCACTATACGGGGAGAAGTGCCCGGCAGGGCGATGAGGGGCGGCGGCGACTTCGACAATTGGTGGTTTCCGTCACAGATTGGACCTGTCAGAGGTTTGAGGCGCTTGCCCCCGCAGCGGTACAGCGCTTGCCGCAGCAACAAGCCCCTGCTAAAGCGCCGCCATGAGCACGCCCCTCGACCACATCCGAAATTTCTCCATCGTCGCCCATATCGACCATGGCAAATCCACGCTTGCCGACCGGCTGATCCAGCTGACCGGCGGGCTGGAGCTGCGCGACATGAAGGAACAGGTGCTGGACTCGATGGACATCGAGCGCGAGCGCGGCATCACCATCAAGGCGCAGACCGTGCGGCTGAAATACCGTGCCAACAATGGCGAGGACTATATCCTCAACCTGATCGACACGCCCGGCCATGTCGACTTCGCCTATGAAGTGTCGCGCTCGCTGGCCGCCTGCGAGGGCTCGCTGCTGGTGGTCGACGCCTCGCAGGGCGTCGAGGCGCAGACGCTGGCCAATGTCTACCAGGCGATCGACAACAACCACGAGATCGTCGTGGTGCTGAACAAGGTCGACCTGCCGGCCGCCGAGCCCGAGCGCATCCGCGAGCAGGTCGAGGAGGTGATCGGCATCGACGCCTCCAACGCCGTGCTGATCTCGGCCAAGACCGGCTTAGGCATTCCCGACGTGTTGGAGGCCATCGTCCACCAATTGCCGCCGCCGCGCGAGGGCGACGCCACGGCCCCCTTGAAGGCGATGCTGGTCGACAGCTGGTACGACGCCTATCTCGGCGTCATCGTGCTGGTGCGCATCATCGACGGCGTGCTGAAAAAGGGCCAGACCATCCGTATGATGGGCACCGGCGCCAAATATTTGGTCGAGCGCACCGGCGTGTTCACGCCGGCCCGCATCAATGTCGACGAGCTCGGCCCCGGCGAGTTCGGCTTCTTCACCGGCTCGATCAAGGAAGTGGCCGACACCCGCGTAGGCGACACCATCACCGAGGACAAGCGCGCCACCGCCAAGGCGCTGCCCGGCTTCAAGCCGGCACAGCCGGTGGTGTTCTGCGGCCTGTTCCCGGTCGACGCCGCCGATTTCGAGGATCTGCGCGCCGCGGTCGGCAAATTGCGCCTCAACGACGCTTCCTTCTCCTATGAAATGGAAACCAGTGCGGCGCTCGGCTTCGGCTATCGCTGCGGCTTCCTTGGCCTCTTGCATCTGGAAATCATCCAGGAGCGGCTGGAGCGCGAGTTCAACCTCGACCTGATCGCCACCGCGCCGAGCGTCGTCTACCGGCTGCTATTGACCGACGGCTCGATGAAGGAGCTGCACAACCCGGCCGACATGCCCGATGTGGTGAAGATCTCGGCGATCGAGGAGCCGTGGATCCGCGCCACCATCCTGACGCCCGACGACTATCTCGGCGGCATCCTGAAACTCTGCCAGGACCGGCGCGGCATCCAGGCCGACCTGTCCTATGTCGGCAAGCGCGCCATGCTGACCTACGATCTGCCGCTCAACGAAGTCGTCTTCGATTTCTACGACCGGCTGAAGTCGATCTCCAAGGGTTATGCCTCGTTCGACTACCACCTCACCGACTACAAAGAAGGCGACCTGGTGAAGATGTCGATCCTGGTCAATGAGGAGCCGGTCGACGCGCTGTCGATGCTGGTGCACCGCACGGCGGCGGAAAAGCGCGGAAGGCAGATGTGCGAGAAGCTCAAGGAGCTGATCCCGCACCATCTGTTCAAGATCCCGATCCAGGCCGCCATCGGCGGCAAGGTCATCGCCCGCGAAACCATCTCGGCGCTGCGCAAGGACGTGACCGCCAAATGCTACGGCGGCGACGTCTCGCGCAAACGCAAGCTGCTGGACAAGCAGAAAGAAGGCAAGAAGCGGATGCGCCAGTTCGGCAAGGTGGACATCCCGCAGGAGGCGTTTATCCAGGCCTTGAAGATGGGGGATTGAGAAGCCGGTCGCCTATCTGCTGACAGACCTAGTGAAGCTTGTTGTCTTCAAATCTCCGCAAGCTCGCAGCCATTTCAGGATCAAGTATGATCCCTGTCCCAGAACGGATTGGTGGCGCTCGGCTGTGTCGGCTTCGGGCTGTTCATGATGTGCGGGGCGTTTGACTGCAGCTTTCAGGTGTGCTGGACGCACACGGCTTTCCCGATCATCGCGCGGACGACACCCAGTTCCCGCAATAACAAATGATGCCAGGGAAGGTTGGTACGAGTCCGCACCAACCCTGAGTTGGTTGATCCTGCAGCGCCGGAGCGGTAGAAAAATCGGGCGGCGGACCTTAATCAGTTCGCCAGTGGCCGGCGCGGGCTCAGGCAGCTGCCCTCACCGGCATTCGCGCCGGCCATTTTGCCCCGCCACTGGATCGCCAGAGGCAAACGGTAACCTCTCGACACTCTGCTTCGCTTTCGCACAGCTCCCTTTGAGAATGCACCGCGTGGGCGTATCCTCCGCACGGCTTGGGGGAGACATAAAAATGCGTTCCAATCTGGACACTGTTGCCGCGATCGGCCTCGCCATCGGTGGCGCCTTGGGAATTGCCGGCACTTTCGTCGCGAGCGACGCGCTGCGCGAATCGCTGTGGGCGATCGACGGCGTGGCCCTGGTGGTGGCGACAGCGCTGCTGACGATGAAGTATCAGCGGCTGGGCAATGACTGCGTTGCGGCCGGGTTCCTGACCTTCCTTGCGGGCGAGAGCCTGCTGCTTGCCGGCAATGCGGCGGGCCTGCAGGCCAGCGTTCCCTCCTATGCCGGCGGCATCTCGCTTTGGGCGGCGGGGCTGGTCATGGTCAGCGCGCCGAATACTTTTGCGATCTGGATGCGGCTCACCGCCATCGTGGCTGCCGTGCTGTTTGTCGCCTCGGTGGGCATGATCCTGTGGGGCACGCCCTTGCTGCCGACCTCGTCGCCGCTGCCCACCGCCGGCTATCCGTTCCTGGTGCTGACCTTCATCGGGTGGATCTGGACCTTGGTGAGGCCTGGGCGGTGAGCGGCGTGCCGCGCTGTTGATGTATCGCCAAGCTGGAACACCCTCACCCGTCTTGCCGCTTTGCGGCAATCCACCGCCCTGGGCGAGTCACGGGCCTCGCCCGCCCTTCAGTCCCACAGGGGGAGAAGGGAAGATCAGCGGTGGCTTGGGGATTGTCTCGCCCGAAAAGCTCAGCCCTCAATCCACACCTTCTCAAAGTGCTGCTCGAGCGCCTGGTGCTGTTCGCAGCCTTCGATGCCTTTGCGGTAGGTACGGTAGACGGAGCGCCAGTAGGGTTGGATGATGATGCCGGACTCGCGCAAATTCTGCTCGATCTTGGCCATGATCTCCTTGCGTGCTTTGGCGTCGGGCATCGCCAGCGCCTTGTCGAGCAGCATATCGAATTCCGGATTGGCGTAGGCGCTCTCGTTCCAAGCGGCGCCGGATTTATAGGCCAGCGCCAGCACCTGGACGCCGAGCGGGCGGCCGAGCCATTCGGTGCAGGAGAAGGGGTATTTGCTCCAGTCGTTCCAGAAGGTGGCGGCCGGCAGCACGGTGCGCTTGATCTTCAGGCCGGCCTCGCGCATCTGCGCGGCGATGGCGTCGCCAGTGCTCTTTTGCCATTCGACCTCGACGGAGATGAGGTCGAACTCATGGTCGGCCTTGCCGGCCTCGGCGAGTAGTTTCTTCGCCCCCTCCACGTCGCGCTTGGCCGGGCCGATGTCGGCATATTCAGGGTGCATGGGGCCGACATGGTGGTTGTCGGCGGGCTTGCCGCGGCCGTCGAGGCCGAGCTTCAGCACGGCCGAATTGTCGACGGCGAGCTGGGCGGCGCGGCGCACCTTGGCGTCGTCATAGGGCGCGTTGCCGACATTGAAGCGGGCGACGATGGTGGAGCCGGTGGCGATCTCGGAATTCTTCAGCCCCATCTTGTCGGTCTGCGAGACGGCATCGGAGGCGGTCTCGTGGTCGGTGTCGATCTCGCCGGATTCGAAGGCCGACAGCATGGCGTTGGGATCGGAGCCGTAGTCAACCCATTTGATGCCGTCCAGCCAGAATTCGCCCTTCCACCACGGCTTCTCCTTGCGCTTCACCTCGGCGCCGGTCTCAGCATTCCAGCTGACCAGCTCGCACGGGCCGGTGGTGATGGCGAGCGCCTTCAGCGGGTCGCCGTCGCCCTCATAGGAGCGGTGCATGATCAGCGCCGGGTAGTCGGCCATGCCGGCGATCAGCGAAATGTCGGGTTTGGGCAGATTGAGCTTTATGGTGAAGTCGTCGACCTTCTGGATGCCGCCATCGACCAGCTTCTTGGTGTCGGCATTGACCAGCGCGCCCATGCGCGCGGCGACCGAATTGCCGGCTACCGAGGCATCGCACCAGCGGGTGAGGTTGTGGATGACATCATCGGCGTTGAAGGCATCGCCGTTCGACCAAGATATGCCCTTGCGCACATGCAGGGTGAGCGTCCTGGCGTCGTCGCTGGCCTCCCAGCTTTCGAGCAGCCAGGGCTCGAAAGAGAAGTCGGTGTTCCAGCGCACCAGATATTCGTTGCAGTGACGGGCGACGTTGGACATTTCGACGCCGTCGAAGGTGCGCGGGTCCTTGAATCCCTTGACGTTCATGGCGACGCGCAAGGTGCCGCCGCGCTTGGGCTCGGCGGCACGGGCCGGGGTGGCGGCAAGGCCGCCCAGCGCCAGTGCGCCGGCGGCGCTAACGCCGAGGCCGGCCATCAGCGCGAGATATTCGCGGCGGTTGATGCCGCCCTTTTTGAAATCGTCGGCGACGGGTTTTGCCCGGGGGTGCAGCTTCCGGTCGGTCAGCATGAATTTCATCGTCGTTCCCTCTTGTTGGGCGCCCCGGCCGGTCGACAGGCGCGGGGGGCGGACGCGACCGCCGGGGCGCCATTGCCTGAGAGGCGAATGATAAAGCGGGGTGACGTTGGGGAGTGTTCGGTTTTCCGCAATGATTGTGCGGTGCTCCGCAGGGGGAGGCCGTCTGAAAATTGGCGAAAGCGAACGCGACAGCCAATCTCCCCCCTTGAGGGGGAGATGTCCGGCAGGACAGAGGGGGGCGCTGTCCCGCCAGCCTCTCAGCCAATTCCAGCTGCGCCCGCGACGGATTCAAGGTGTACAGAAGGACAGAAGCGTGGCGTTCCTTCACGCCCCCCTCTGCCCTGCCGGGCATCTCCCCCTCAAGGGGGGAGATTGGCGCCGCCCCGTTGGCGCCTCTCCTCAGTCGCTCAATACGGCCACTCACCCCGGCCCATCGCCGCAACCGCCGCAATAATCCGCGCAAATGCCTGCGCCGCCGCCGGTACCGTGTTCCGGGCGCGCAGGAAGCTGTGCACGAGGCGGGGCTCCTCGTGCCAGAACGCCTTGCCGCCGGCGGCCAGAATGCGGTCGCGGTAGGCTTCGCCATCCGACGACAGCGGGTCGCATTCGGCTGACACGATCACCGTTGGCGGCAGGCCGGAGAAATCGCGGCCGCTCAGCGGCGAGAAGGTCGGATCGTCAGGCGGTTGCACCTTGGTCGAGCGGACGTCGCGGTAGAAGGCGACATCGTGCAGCGAAAGCAGCGGCGCGTCGGCGTGCTCGACATAGGAGCCGGCGCGCTCGTCGCCGTCGAGGCCGGGATAGATCAGCACCTGGCCGATCGCGGCGCCACGGCCTGTCGCCCGCGCCACCCCTGCTGCGAGGTTGCCGCCGGCGCTTTCGCCGCACAGCACCAGCGGCAGGCCGGTGGCCGCTGCCGCCCATTCGAAGGCGGTCATGGCATCGTCGAAGGCGGCGGGGTGGACATGCTCCGGTGCCAGCCGGTAGTCGACCGACAGCACGTCGAAGCCGGTGCCGGCGCAGATCTCGGCGCAGATGTCGTCATGGCTGTCGAGCCCACCGAGGATGAAGCCGCCGCCATGATAATAGACCACCATCGCCGCTGCCGCCTTGCCGGCAAGCTGGTAGCGGCGGACCGGGATGTCGCGGCCGGCGGCGGCGATCAGGCCGTCGCTGGCCCTGACTCCCGGCGGGCGGCCCTGGTGGAAGGCCCGGCACATCCTGTCGTATACGGCGCGCTGCTTGTCGATCGGCAGGCCGATGATCTCGGGCGGATACCAGGCGTTGACCGCATCGATATAGGCCCACAAAGCCGGGTCGAGCCGCGTTTCGTATTTGCCGCGCCTGATGCTTGATCCCGCCATCATAGCTTGGCGTAGAGCTCCGCCGCGTTTTCAAAAGTGAAGCGCAGCGGCACCGAACCTTCGACCTGCCAGGCGGTGACGCTCTCACCCGCCAGCAGCCGGCAGGCGCCGTCGGTGTCGGTGACCGCGCCGCCATAGAGCCGGTTGGCGAGGTTGAGAATGCCGGTCTGGTGCATGGCGGTACTGCCGCTGCCGCAGGCATCCTTGACCAGCAGCACGCGAAAGCCCTTGGCGACGGCATCCTTCACGGTGGCGTCGATGCAGGCCTCGGTCCAGACGCCGGCGACGACCAGCCATTCGATGCCGACCGACTTGAGATCCCGGGCGGCCGGCCCGGTGCGGAAGGCGCTGGCCTCGGCCTTGATCAGCAGGGCCTCGTCCTTGGCGGGCGCGACCTCATGGCAGATTTCGGTCAGCGGGTCGCTTTTGTCGGAAAAGGCCGACTTGCCGTCGGCACCGAGCGGATGAAAGGGCCGATCCTGTTTGTCGATATCGACGATGTAGGCCCAGTGGTAGAGCGGCACATGGTTTTGCCGCGCCGCCGCCTGCAGGCGCTGGACATTGGCGAGGATGCCGGCAAAGCCCTCTACCAGATAGCGCGGGTCCTGCCTGTGCTCTTCCTGCAGGTCGATGAACACCGCGGCCACCGTGCCGCGCTTGAGGGCGATGGGGGTTTTCATGCGGATGTGCCTGGGTTCCTGGTCATCGCCGTTCTATTGCAAGCCGTGGGGGAAGCCTCCCCGACTTCGTCATCCACGGGCGAAGCGGGAGCGAAGCGGACGCGCAGACCCGAGGATCCATGCCGTGTCGTTGATCGACGGGTGCAGCGGAGCAGATTCCGCACCGTAGCAGCGCGCTTAGGTCGCGGCATGGATCCTAGGGTCTGCGCCGCGTCGCTACGCTCCTTGCTCCGCCCTAGGATGACGAGGGATGTCAAACCTGCTTCTCCAGAAACTCATCCTCATAAGGAAAACGCGACAGGAGTTCGATGCCGGTTTCGGTGATCAGGATCTCGTCCTCCAGCTTGACGCCCTCGCGGCCGCCCTTCTCGCCGATATAGCTTTCCACGCTGACCACCATGCCTGGCACGATATGGCCGTCGCGGCCATAGGTCTCGTAATCCATGGCGTGGGCGATGAACGGCGTTTCGCCATGCATGCCGACGCCGTGCATGACCGAGGTGTAGCGCTGGTCGACGAAGCGGTCGGGGATTTTCCAGGCCTTCTCGGCAATCTCGCGGAAGGCCATGCCGGGCTTGACGACCCCGATGTTGTGCTGAACCTGGTCGTGCGCCATGCGGTAGAGCGACTTCTGGTAGGGCGTCGGCTTGCCCGGCCCGCAGCGGAAGGTGCGGGAGAAGTCGGAATAATAGCCGTAGCAGCCGATGGTGTCGGTATCGAGCGCCAACAATTCGCCGGGCCGGATCTTGCGGCCGCTGGCCTCGTTGAACCACGGGTTGGTGCGCTGCCCGGAGGTCAACAGCCGGGTCTCGATGAACTCACCGCCCTGGCGGATGACCTCGCCATACATGATGGCGAACAGGTCGTTTTCCGACACGCCGGGCTTGATCGCCTCGCGCACGGCATAGACGGCGGCCTCGGCGCCGGCCATCGACACCTGCAGGCATTTGACTTCCTCGGGCGTCTTGACCGCGCGCACGGCGAGGATCTCGCCCTGGCAGTCCCGGACCTCGCAGCCGCGCTTTTCCAGGGCGAGGGCCTGCAGATGGCTGCAGCGGTCGAGGCCGAGCTTCATCGAGCCGCCGCCATGCTGCTTCAAAAGCTCGGCGATCTCGTCGGCGAACGGGCCTGATGTCTCGTCGTCGCGGCCTGACACCGACGACCAGACCAGTTTGGAAGGACGCGCCTCGTCGATCGTGTCGAGCACCATCGAGACATGGTAGCTCTGCGGGTATTCGAACAGCACGATCGGCCCGACGGTGGGGATGAAGAAATAGCGGGTCGAGTTACGCAGGAAATAGCCGAACATGTTGCGCGAGCCGGTGGCGTAGCGCTGGTTGTAGGGGTCGAACAGCACGACGCCGCCATAGCCGGCCTCGCGCATCCAGCCGCGCAGTTTGGCCAGCCGGCCTTTTCGCAAGGCATCCGCATCGATGAAGGACGGCTCGGTATCGGACAGCCACATGCCGCCGGCCGGATCGGCCGCCGCCGGGTGGCGCATGCGATCCTTGAAGTCGACGTCCTCGGTGCTGTCAGGATCGAAAACGACGATGCTCATGGGTGTGCGGCCTTGGCTGGGTTGCAAGGGTTGACCATGGCGCATGAGGGGCGGAAGGATTGTGCGGAAAACCGCAGGGGTTATGCGGGATGCCGCTGGCAGTTAGTGCGGGGCGCTGGCGGGTGGGTCGGAACTCGACCTCGCGCCTAGTCCGCCACCCTAATGCCGTCTCGCCAACTTCGGCGGATGCCCGTGCTCCTCGCGAAAAGCCCGGGCAAAACTCGACATCGAGGCGAAGCCGCAGGCCAGCGCCACGTCGCGCACGGCGAGGGTCGAATGCGCCAAAAGATCGGCGGCGCGCTTCAGACGCAGCCGCCGGTAGTAACCGTTGGGCGAGATGGCGAGTTCGGAGCGGAAGGAGCGTTCGAGCTTGTCGGACGACACGCCGAGCCTGGCGGTGAGCTCGGCCATGCCGAGCCGCTCCTCGACCGCGTCCTCCATGATGGCGATGGCCGACAGCACCAGCTCGTTCTGGACGCCGGTGCGCAGGCGCAGCGGCATCATCTTGCGGTCGATGCTGGAGCGCAGCTGGCTGTGCACGAACCATTCGGCGACGCCGGCGGCAAGCTCGGCGCCATAGTCGCGGGTGATGATCTCCAGCATCATGTCGAGGCTGCCGACGCCGCCGGCCGAGGTGAAGCGCTTGCGGTCGATGACATAGAGGTCGCGCCTCAGCTCGATGTTGGGAAACGCCTCGGTGAAGGCGGCCTGGCTGGTCCAGTGCAAGGTGCAGGCATGGCCGTCGAGCAGGCCCGCGCGCGCCAGGAAGAACGCGGCATCCGCCACCGCGCCGATATGGGCGCCGTTGCGCAGGCTTTTGCGGATCCAGCTGGCGGCATCCTCGGCGACGAGGTGGTCGGCATCGCCGCCCGAGCAGACGACGATCCGGTCGACCTTCGGCGCATCCCCGGCATAAAAGCCCGGCTGGATGACGACGCCGTTCGAGGCCTCGACCGGCCCCGGGGTCGCCCCGACGATGATCCAGCGATAGCACTGCCGCTTGGCCAGCACATTGGCAGCGCGCAGTGGCTCGATGACCGAGCTGAACGCCATCATCGGAAAGCCGGGAAACACCAGCACGGCGAAGGTGAGGGGCGTCTCGGCGGGTTTTTGAGGGGCTTGCGCTGCCATGGGGCGCTACATTTCGGGCAGATGGGGTTCGGGGTCAACGGGGGTGGTGAACCCATATTGCGAGAGGTTGGCGCTGCCCCTCACCTGCCTGCCGGCATCCTCTCCCCGTATAGTGACGGGGAGAGGGACGCTGTCATCAATGGTTTCGCCAATCACCAGCATTGCAAGGATGGCGACGGCGTTGCGGCCAGCTTCTTTCTCCCCGTCACCATACGGGGAGAAATGCCCGGCAGGGCAATGAGGGGCGGCGCCGACATTGGTGAATATTCACGCGTGCGAGCTGCGGCGTGCCCTCACGCCCCCAGCGCCTGGTCCAGATCGGCGATCAGATCATCGCCGTCCTCGATGCCGGCCGACAGCCGCACCAGCGAATCCGAAATGCCGATCTCCGACCGCTTCTCGGCCGGGATCGAGCCATGCGTCATCAGCGCGGGATGCTCGATCAGGCTCTCCACCCCGCCGAGGCTTTCGGCCAGCGTGAACAGTTGCGTACGTTCGAGGAAGCGTTTCGTGCCGGCAAGATCACGGTCGAGCACGGCTGTGATCATGCCGCCGAAGGCGTGCATCTGCTGGACGGCGATGGCGTGCTGCGGATGGCTGGCGAGGCCGGGATAGATGACCCGGCGCACGTCCTTGCGGGCCTCCAGCCACTGCGCGATCTTGAGGCCGTTGGCGGAATGGCGCTCCATCCTGAGCGCTAATGTCTTCAGGCCGCGCAGCGCCAGAAAACTGTCGAAGGGACCCGAGATGGCGCCGATGGCGTTCTGCAGGAATTTCAGCTGGGCGGCGAGGTCCTTGTTGTCGCCAACGACGGCGACGCCGCCGACCATGTCGGAATGGCCGTTGAGATATTTGGTCGTCGAGTGGACGACGATGTCGATGCCGAGCTCCAGCGGCCGCTGGATGTAGGGGCTGCAGAACGTGTTGTCGGCGACGGTGAGAACCCCCTTGCGTTTGGCAAGGGCGGCGACGCCTTCGAGGTCGACGATGCGCAGCAGCGGGTTGGTCGGCGTTTCGACCCAGAGCAGTTTCGTCTCCGGGCGGATCGCCGCCTCGACGGCGGCAAGGTCGGTGAAGTCGACGAAGCTGACCTTGAGATCGGCCGAGCGCTTGCGCACCCGCTCCATCAGCCGGAAGGAGCCGCCATAGATGTCGTCGGTGGCGACGATATGGGCGCCGGAATCGAGCAGCTCGAGCACGGTGGCGATCGACGCCAGTCCCGAGGCGAAGGCGAAGGCTGCTGTTCCGCTTTCGAGGTCGGCCACGGCACGCTCGAAGGCGAAGCGCGTCGGGTTCTGGCTGCGGGCGTATTCAAAGCCCTTGTGCACGCCGGGCGACTGCTGGCCATAGGTCGAGGTGGCATAGATCGGCACCATCACCGCGCCGGTCAGCGGGTCGTGGCTCTGGCCGCCATGGATGGTCCGCGTCGAGAAGGCCAGGCGATTTTTGCCCGATGGTGGTGGTGTGTGGCTGGTCATCGTGCGCGCCTCAAATGGTTGATCAGGTCGATGCGGGTTATCAGGCCGACGAACTCGTCGCCGTCGAAGATGATGGCGACCTCGTTGCGGTCGAACACCGGCAGCAGCGCGTCGAGCGTCTGGCTGGCCTGTAGCGTATGCAGGCTGGAGGTCATCGCCGTGCGCACCGGGCCGTTGAAGCGTTCCCAGCGGCCGTCATAGGGGCCGTCGACATGGGCGAGGATGTCGCTCTCGTCGACGATGCCAATGAGCTTGCCATTGTCGAGCACCGGCAGCTGCGAGACATCGGAGCGGCGCATGCGGCCATAGGCATTGAGCAGGCTTTCGTCGGGACCGACATAGACGGTGTCGCCGGTACGGTGGGTGCGCATGACCAGGTCGCGCAAATCGCCATGCTGCTCGTGCTCGGCCAGGCCCTGTTCGGCCAGCCAGAAATCGTCGAACACCTTCGACAGATATTTGTTGCCGCTGTCGCAGACGAAGGTGACGACGCGCTTGGCGACCGTCTGTTCGCGGCAATAGCGCAGGGCGGCCGAAAGCAGCGTTCCCGACGACGAGCCGGCGAGAATGCCTTCCTTCGACAAGAGGTCGCGGACGGCCAGCATGCTCTGCTTGTCAGGGATGGCGTAAGCCTTTTTCACCAGCGACAGATCGGCATTGGGCGGCACGAAATCCTCGCCGATGCCTTCCACCGTCCAGCTGCCGGCCTCTTCCATCTTGCCGGTCTTGATCAGCGGCGCCAGCACCGAGCCGACCGGATCGGCGAGCACCATTTCGGTCTTCGGCGACACTTTGGCGAAGTAGCGGCCAAGCCCGGTCAGCGTGCCGCCCGAGCCGACGCCGACGACCACCGCATCGACATCGCCGCCGAGCTGCGAGAAAATTTCCGGGCCGGTGGTCGTCTCATGCGCCAGCGGGTTGGCCGGGTTGGCGAACTGGTTGGCATAGAAGGCGCCGGGCACTTCGGCGGCGATCTTCTCCGCCATGTCCTGGTAGTATTCGGGGTGGCCCTTGCCGACATCGGAGCGGGTCATGCGCACTTCAGCGCCGAGCGCGCGCAGGTGCTGGATCTTTTCGCGCGACATCTTGTCGGGTACGACCAGCACGATGCGGTAGCCCTTAGGGATGCCGACCTGGGCGAGACCGAGGCCGGTATTGCCGGCGGTTGCCTCGACGATGGTGCCGCCTGGCCTGAGCTTGCCCTGCCTTTCGGCGGCGGCGATCATCGACAGTGCGATGCGGTCCTTGATAGAGCCGCCGGGGTTCTGGCTTTCAAGCTTGATGAACAGCCGGCACTTGCCGGTGTCGAACTTGGTCAGCTCGACCACCGGCGTCTGGCCGATCAGGTCGAGAACCGACGCATAGGGTGGACGCAGGCGGGATGTTGCGCTTTCCGGGGGCGCACTGCCAGCCGCGGCGATCTTCTGCTCGCTCATATCGATGCTCCATGATCAAGCGACCGCCTCGGGGCAGAGCGGCAGCGTATCCTCTTTTCCAGCCCTTTGCAGTCGGAAAGAAGATAGATCGTGCCAATCAACCGGCCAGATGGAGAATGTCATTCCACAATCTGGCGGCGCCGCCCTGACAGACTGATGTCCTCGGCTCGGCCACCGATCGTTTCGACGCACCAACTCGTTCGTTGCGAGCCGCAATTTCCGCATGCTAGCCGGGAGGCATGAGGCGCCCTGATGCGGTCGCGCTGATGGCGTCGGGGGCCAAACGCAGGGAAACCTTCGATGAAGATCATTGCCTATGACAATTTCAAACCCGGCGTCACCATCGACGATCTGAAACCCTATCTGCGCGACGAGGTCTCGAACGTCTGGCGTCTTTGGAAGGCGGGGATCGTGCGCGAGAACTACGCACGAGCCGATGTCGGCGGTGTGATCATCGTCTTCGAGCTCGACAGCGTCGAGGCGGCAAGGCGCTACACAGACGATTTTCCGCTGTCGAAGGCCGGACTGCTGGAATGGCATTTTCTCGCCTTCGACGCCGCACCATTGCCGCTCGAATATCTGTTTGATCCCAGCGTCGACATCGCCCAACCCTGGGACCGGACGGTCGCATGATCCGGTCGAGCGAAGGGATCGAGATGCCAAACAGCCTGGCGGATTGGTGCGATCCGCGCCGCATGGCGCTGGTGATCTACGACATGCAGGTCGGCATCTGTCGCCAGATCACTGGGGCGGCAGCGATCGCCGAACGCACCGGCATGGCGCTCGAAGCGGCGCGCTCGGCGGGCATGCGGGTGGCGTTCACGCGCCATCTGTCCCTGCCGCGCAAATGGATGGGCGCAACCCAGCTGCGCACCGCCATGGCCTGGCAGCGGCGCGACAGTCCCGACACGGTCGAGCCGTGGTTCCCGCGCGATGCCGAGGCCACGGAAATCATCCCCGAACTGGCGCCACGCGCCGACGAGGCCGTGTTCGACAAGCTGACCATGTCGGCCTTCGATTCCACCGCGCTCAGCTTCGCCTTGCACGATTGCGGGGTGGGTGCCGTCGCGCTCGCCGGGGTGACGATGGAAATCGGCATCGAGCCGACGGTTCGGCAGGCGACCGACAATGGTTTCGTGGCGGTGGTGATCGAGGACGCCTGCGGCTTCGGCAACCGGGAAGCGCGCGACCGCTCGATGGCGACGCTGGGCTTTCTTGGCGAAGCCATCATTACCGATGTCGCGGGTTTTTGCGGCGCGCTCGCCGCTGGGAGATAGGCGCCTTGTTAGGCCTCGATCTCGGTGCGGAAGCGCACGCCGACAGCGCGTCCGTGCACGTCTCCCCAGTCATAGAGCGCCTGCAAGGTGGCTGCCAGATCGCGGCCGCGGTCGGTCAAGGTGTAGCGCCCCTTGCCATCGGGCGACGCCTCCAGCACGACAAAGCCGATGTCGACGAGATCGGCCAGCCGCTGCGTCAACATCTTGTCGGACAGCGACGGGATCGTACGCCGCAGTTCGGAATAGCGCAGCGGCTGTTGCTTGATCCGCGGCAGGATCACCGTCTTCCATTTGCCGCCGAGCGCATCGAGCGCGAACTCGACCGGGCAGCCGTAAAGCCTACCGCGTTGGGTCATGCACGCATGGTAGGCAAGGCCCGGCAGCGACGGAAGCAGAATTTGCCAGGCCATCTGGCCAGCTAGGCAGCGCAGGGCCGCGTCCGTATCAGTCGGCAGCAGGCCTTCAAAGGGAGAGCGGCGATGAGCGTGCGGGACGCCAATCCGGTCGATGCGAAGAACCCGAAGCGCGTGGCGATCGTCATCGCCAACCCGGCACTCTCGACCACGACCGGGTGGCCGGTCGGCTTCTGGTGGAGCGAGCTTACCCACCCGTGGTTCGCTTTCACCGAACGCGGTTATGCGGTGGAGATCTTTTCGCCCAATGGCGGCAAATGCGAGGCCGATGCGCTGAGCGACCCGCGCGATCCATCGGGCTATTCGCAGACCGACCTCATCTCGCTCGGCTTCATATCGAGCCCGAAACTCAGCGCCCTGGTCGACAACACATGGCCTGTGGCGGAGATCGAGGTCGAAAGCTTCGACGCGATTGTCGTCGCCGGCGGCCAGGCGCCGATGTTCACCTATGAGCACGCGACAGGCCTGCAACGGACGTTCGTCGCCTTCCATGAAGCCGGCAAGGTTGCCGCCGCTTTGTGCCACGGGACCGCGCTGCTGCGCTATGCCCGGCGCGCGGACGGATCGTTGCTCGTGGCCGGCAAGACGGTGACGGGCTTCGCCAATGCCGAGGAGGATTTTGCCGACAAGGCAACCTGGGAGATGGGCGCGCTCGAGCGCGGAAAGCATCTGATGCCGTGGCGCATCGAGGATGAGCTGAAGGCAATCGGCGCCAACTATATCCAGGCCGGACTGTGGCGGCCTTTTGCCGTGCGAGACGGCAATCTGATCACCGGCCAGCAGAATTTTTCAGGCGCCGAGACCGCACGCGCCGTTTGCGAGGCGCTGGGCGGCTAGGCTCCTAGCCCAGCAATCGCTTGCTCAGCCTGGCGCATTGAACACGGATGTCGGGAATGGCGTCGATCTCGAAGAAGGTGCCGCGCGTCAGTGGGCCGACGGCCAGAATCTTGGCGGACACGCCGCCGTCGCCGGCGATGATCTCGCAATTGGCTGACACGTCGAGGCCGATGCGCAGCGGGTCCGGCCGCGCCAGGCCGCGGTCGACCAGCGAGCGCACGACGCTGTTCGACGAGGTCGAGATGTCCCTGACGATGCCTGAGCAATCGTAGATGCGGGTGACCTCGAAGGTTTCGAGGCGCTGCGTGTGGCGCGACTGGATCTGAACCTTGAAGTCGCCGTTCCGGGCGATGTCGACGACGCGCCCGGCGACCAGGCGGATGCGGCCGGATTGCACGGCTTCGGTGACGCGGGCATAGACTTCGGGCGCCATGCGATGGCGGTGGATGTCCCACCAGGCCTTGGTGTGCTCGACAAAGCGGCGCTTGGCGGATGCGGGCCAGTTCTGCCAGATCTTCTGGTTGAACGGCCGCAAGCCGTCGACGACGTCGCGCCAGTCGATGCCGGCCTTCTGGTTCTCCTTGATCAGGTCGCGGAACCAGCCGACGAAATAGGACAATTGCGTGCCGAGCGGAATGTCGGCGACGTCGAGCTTGATCGGATTGCCCTTGCGATGCGGCGACGGCAGCAGGCCGCGCCGCGACACCGCGACGATGTCGCCACGATGGCCGCGCTGCTCCAGCGACAGGAAGGCATCGACCATGCTGAGGCCGGTGCCCAGCACCATGACTCGGCTGTCGGGGGCAAGTGCCGTGTCGGCTTCGGAGCCCATCCTGATCGCATGCCCCTGCGCCGGCTCCTCGTCATGGCCGGTGGCCAGCACGACGAGATGGGCGACGACGCTGGTGCCGTTGGCGAGCGCAACTTCGACGCCGGACGTGGTCGGCGTGATCGAGAGGCTCTCCTCACGGATCAGGCGCAACCGGCCGGTTTCGCGTTCGCGCGTTTCCAGCTCGTCGAGCAGTTCCTTGAGGTAACGGGCATAGAGGCTGCGCGGCGCGTAGACCGGCGCCTGGTCCGATGTCGCCAGGCCGCGCTCCAACAGCCAGCGCCAGAAATTGCCGGGATCGTCGGCATAGGCGCTCATGCCGGCGGCACTGACATTCAGCACATGCGCCGACAGCAGCGTGGAATAGGCGATGCCCTGGCCGAAATGCGGGCGCTTTTCGATCAGCGTGACGCGCAGATCGGGATTGGGCGATTTCAGGAGATGCGCGGCCATCACGACGCCGCTGGCGCCGCCGCCGACAATGATGATCGAGTTGGCGCGCCCGGTCATGCGCCCGGCCTCGTGCGAAGTGCGCGCGTCAGGCCTGGACCTTCACCACCACCGGCAGGTCGTCGACAGCCATGTCGCGCATTTCGGCGAGGCTGCGCTGGTCGAGCACCTCGGCGATCGCCTGCCGGACCTCGAGCATCAGATGTCGGACTTGGCATGTCGCCTCGTTGCAATCTTCACAGCGCTGGTACTGGGTGCGGCTGGCGCAAGGAATTGGCGCCAGCGGCCCGTCGAGCACGCGCACAACGTGGCCGACCTTGATCTCGTCGGCAGGCCGCGCCAGGCGATAGCCGCCCTCCTTGCCCTTGCGGCTCTGGACGAAACCGGCATTGCGCAGCTCGCCCAGGATGGCGTCGAGAAATTTCTTCGGGATGTTGTTGCCGGTGGCGATGTCGTTGACAAAAGCGAGCTGTCCGGCCGGCAGTCGCGAGAGGTGTACGAGCGCCTTGAGGCCGTACTTGCCCTTTTTCGTGAGCATGAAATCAAAATTTCTCTGTCATGCGACGGCGCGAAACCATCGGTTGCCAAACGCCCGACGTGCGACCCCGCCGCGTCCAAGCTGCCACGACACATAAATTCTAGTGACATGATGTACAAGCCAGCAGCTGTTGATTTTGCTTCGTTTTCAGGCGCAATAGCCATTTTGGCAGGCTTTTGTGCCCGCAGGGACATAGCCGCACGGCTTTGACGGCCCATGTGCGTTGTCAGCGATCATCGCGATACGGTGGCCGCTCATCGTCGCCTCCAGTTCCCAATGTCGATAAGATTACTATACTTACCCTCGAACACGCGGAACGGGTTTTTAAATCCACGGCTGTTTGAGGTATGGATTTGCCTGGAGATGGTCGCGGCGGGAATTCTCGTTCGTTCCCTGCGTCCAAGCTGTTGAGGCGGCCCCCGACTTGGTCATCCACGGGCGGAGCAGGAGCGAAGCTCCGTCGCGGAGACCCGAGGATCCATGCCGTGACATCCGTCGAAGAATGCAACGGAGGAGGATCAACGTCCGTTCTGTCGCCATCCCCTCCTTCTCTTCTGCATCGTAGCGGGGCTCTGGCATCACGGCATGGAAGCTGGTGGGCTTCATCAATCTCGAAGGACAGCCCGCTTGTCCGCTGCCGCACCGCACCACCAATGCATTTATTCTAACAAGCCCGTCCTGGCTGGAAGGATTTAACTCTACAAGAGCGATAGAATTAGCGGACTATCATAGGGCATTCCGGTTTTCTCTTTCCAAGAGCCCTTCATGTCCACCTTTTCGCGACGCATCATCCTGCTTTCGTCGGCAGCCCTTGCCGGTGCCGCCTTCCTCGGCCCGGTCATGGCCGACGACCTCAAGGCGGGAAAGGAATGATCGCAAAAGGGAGAATGACGATGACCCATTCCACCGCCGTGCTGTTCAGCCGTTTCGGCGCCTGGCTGCTGGGCCTGGCGTCCAATGACAAACGGACAAAAGAGGATGGCCCGCGATCGCCGGCGCCGGTGCGCTGGGACGCCGGGCGCGACCGCCTGCCGCCGCGTGACGAAAGTTTTTACTGGGCCTGGCAATACTGGTCGCAGTGAAGGGCAACTCACCCTGTAGAACGATTTGCCCATACCAGCCCGGCCATGCCGACCAGCATGGTGACGATGCCGGTATAGAGCCATTGCGACTGGCCGGTCATGAAGCTGCCGCCGACCACGCCGATGCCCTGCAGCGACCACAGCGCTCCGATGGCAAGCACGATCAACGCCAGCAGATTTTTGGTCAGTCTCATTGACGGATCTCCCTTTCGAAGTCGATCGGTTGCGGCGTGGTGGGCGCGATGAAAGAGCCAAAGGAAATGGCCCGAACGCTTCGGCCTCTACTTGGATATTGTCGGTCGATCTTGTCAAACAAGTCGCTGTAGTCGGCACGAAGATCATCGCCAATTGATCATTTGCCTATCGAAAATCCCTAACAGACTGTTACCCGGCGACTCCAAACGTGTGCCACTGCCATGGAACCGCCAGATGATTGCCGCATTTCACGCCTTATTCGACACCTAACGGCTGGGGACTGTCAAAAACGGAGCCATCCCCCAAATATGAATACGACAAAACAGACCGCGCTTGTCGCGGTAACGCTGGTTGCTGGCCTGATGGCCGGCGCATCTTCGGCAGCCGCCGCCGGCCAGTGCGGCCGTGCCTCCTGGTACGCCCTGCACTCCAAAACCGCATCGGGCGAGCGCATGAACCCGTCGGCGATGACCGCAGCCCATCGTACCTTGCCTTTCGGCACCAAGGTTCGGGTGACCAACCAGAACAACGGCCGCAGCGTCATCGTGCGCATCAACGATCGCGGCCCGTTCATCAGGGGTCGCGTGCTCGACCTGTCGAAGGGTGCCGCCGGCCAGCTCGGCTTCATCGGTTCCGGCCATACCGCCGTCTGCATGGCGCGCGTCTGATATTGCCATTGCCCGGACCATGATCTCTGGACAAAACGGTTTTCCGTTTGTCCGAGAAAACCGCAATCCACTTTTCGGGAATCATGGTCGGGTGTCCGGCGCAGGGCCAGACACATTTCTTACACACTTCGCGCCGCACAGTGAGCCGGCTGCGCCGTTCAGGCCGGATTTTCAAGGCTTTGGACGAAAGAAGCGTTAGTCACGCCACATGACGTATTGCATCGCAGCAATTAGTTGTTAACTTCCCCGCGAGACATTCAAGGCATGACGCTGCTCGTCGTCCCTTCAGTCGCAGGCAGCAGCGGGGTTCTCGATGTTCTACCAGCTCTATGAAATGAACCACGCCGCCATGCAGCCCGCGCGTCTCTATGCCGACGCGGTGCGAATGTTCTACACCAATCCGCTCAATCCGTTTTCGCATACATCATGGGGCCGCTCGGTCGCCGCGACCGCCGAACTGTTCGAGCGCACCACGCGCCGCTACGGCAAGCCGACATTCGGCCTCGACAAGACGGTGGTCGACTGGAAGAGCGTCGAGGTCACCGAGAAGACCGTGTGGTCGCGGCCGTTCTGCAATCTCCTCCGCTTCGAACGCGCCGTGCCCGCCGGGCGCCGGGCGGATCCGAAGCTGTTGATCGTGGCGCCGATGTCGGGCCACTATGCGACGCTGCTGCGCGGCACGGTCGAAGCGATGCTGCCCTATGCCGACGTGCACATCACCGACTGGGTCGACGCCCGTATGGTGCCGCTCGCCGACGGCAGTTTCGATCTCGACGACTACATCGACTACATCATCGACATGCTGCACGCGCTCGGCCCCGACACCCATGTGATGGCGGTGTGCCAGCCTTCCGTGCCGGTGCTTGCGGCCGTGGCGCTGATGGAGACGCGCGGCGACCCTTTCGTGCCCTCGACCATGACCTTGATGGGCGGGCCGATCGACACCCGTTGCAACCCGACCGCGGTCAATCTCCTGGCCGAGGAAAAGGGCATCGACTGGTTCCGCGAGAATGTCGTGATGCGGGCGCCGTGGCCGGTGCCGGGCTTCGGCCGCGAGGTCTATCCGGGCTTCCTGCAGCTGTCAGGCTTCATGAGCATGAATCTCGACCGCCACATCATCGCCCACAAGGACTTCTTCATGCACCTGGTGAAGCATGATGGCGACAATGCCGAGAAGCACCGCGATTTCTACGACGAGTATCTGGCTGTGATGGACCTGACGGCGGAGTTCTACCTTCAGACCGTCGACACCGTCTTCGTGCGCCATGCCTTGCCCAAGGGCGAGATGACGCGTCGCGGCACCCGGATCGATCCGTTCGATATCCGCAACGTCGCGCTGTTCACGGTCGAAGGCGAGAACGACGACATTTCCGGCCTGGGCCAGACCAAGGCGGCGCACGATCTGTGCCCCAACATCCCTGCCGACAAGAAGGCGCACTACATGCAGCCGGCGGTCGGCCATTACGGCGTGTTCAACGGCTCGCGCTTCCGCTCCGAAATCGTGCCGCGCATCGTCGACTTCATCACCAGCTATGGTCGCCAGAACCGCGTTGCGGTGAAGCCGAAGCTGGTCCGCGTCGCCAAAAGATAGGTCGCCGCAGCGAAAATCCGGGCAAATTGGCTGGCCAGCCGGCCAATTCTGTGCAGCGATTCTGTTGCACAAGTGCCGCTGTCCTGCCCCTCGGGTAACCATGCTATCAATCCGACCGTCGTCGTAATTGACACGGACTGTAAATCCCCTTTAACCTTTCGTTAATAACTAAGGGTGGACGGGGACAATGATATCCTCATCGATGGCGCGAAGGCTGCGCGTGTACGTAGCGGCCGGGCTGGCAGCAACGGGAGGCTGGGTGGCACCGGCTTTGGCGGCTGGAGCAATGGCGACCGGGGGCCTCACCTCGCAGCCGATCGGCCACTATGATTTTTGCAAGCTCCATCCGGGCGAATGCTCGATCCGCCCCAGCAATCTGGCGCCGGCCGCGATGACCGACGGGCTGATGCGCAAGCTGATCAACGTCACCGCCAGGGTCAACGCCGCCGTCAAGCCGATGAGCGACATGGAAATCTACGGCAAGGACGAGGTCTGGGCCTACCCCGACAAGGGCGTCGGCGACTGCGAGGACTATGTGCTGGAGAAGCGGCGCCAGCTTTCGCGCATGGGCATCACGCTTGCCGACCTTCTGATCACCGTCGTGCGCAAGACCGACGGCGAGGGCCATGCGGTACTGACGGTGCGCACCGACAAGGGCGACTTTGTGCTCGACAATCTGAACGACAAGGTCAAGTCGTGGGACCAGACCGGCTACCGCTTCCTCAAGCGGCAGGCGATCGACAACACCGGCCGCTGGGTCTCGATCCGCGGCGGCCAGCAGGTCCTGGTCGGTTCGGTTCAGTAGAACACGCGTCTTCAGCTCCCTTCGGCAGATACCGGAACTCGGCGCCGCCCCTCATTGTCCTGCCGGACATTTCTCCCCGTGTAGTGACGCCAATTGTCGTCGTAGCAATATGGCGCCAACGTCGCGGCGATCACCCTTCTCCCCGTCACTATACGGGGAGAAGGTGCCGGCAGGCGGATGAGGGGCGGCGCGGCGTTACAAGCCCTGCACTTCACGCTTCCAACAGTTCCGCATTCTCCATGAACCATTCCCTCCCGGCCGACGACACATGGCCGTGGATAGAAACCAAACCATGGAGACTTCAGATGACTGCACTTTTGCGAAATACCCTTCTCGCCGCCGTCGCGGTATCGGCCCTGGCCGGATCCGCTTTGGCCGATCAGACCATTCCAGGCTGCGCCAAGACATCGACCAACGACCTGTGGGGCGGGCGCTGTTGCAGCAATGGCGACTCGAACTGTCTGGGCGGTGGAAACGGTGGTCGAGGCCACAATGACAATGGCGGCCGGGGAGATAAGGGCGGCGCGGCCGGCAAGAAATGATCTCGACGCAGCGGACCGCCGGCGGGGAGCTCTTCAGGCAAAAGCGGACGCGCGTGTAAAACTCGCGGCTCCGGCCTCGCTACGGTTGCCGGCCCAGAGCCGCGCGGATCGAGGCGGTAATGCGGCGCAGTTCCGCTTCGTCGAGTTTCTCGATGTTCTCGGCCAAGAGATTGGCAAGCTCGGTGGCGGCGGGACTAAGGCCCGACGTGTCGAGCTTCACGCGCGGATGCGAGGCCTCGGCCAGCCGCGCCAGTTCCTCGGCATCGTCCCAGATGACGTTGAAATAGCCGATGATCTTCTGGATCAGCGTCCAGGTCGGCGCGCCGCGCCTGCCATGCTCCAGCGCCGACAGATAGGCGGCGCTGACGCCGATCGCGGCCGCCATATCTTTCTGGCTGACACCGCGCTCGCTTCTGAGCGTCCGCAGCTTCTCGCCGAACGGCGTCATGCCCGCGTCCTCATGCGCGGTGCCGCCGCAGCCGGATATAGAGCGCGCCGGAGCCGCCATGATTGCGGGCGGCATGGTCGTGGCTGGAGACCAGCGGCCGGAAGGCGGGCGTCGACAGCCAGGCGGGCACGGCGCGCCGCAGCACCCCGTCGCCGCCGGAGGACGAACCCTTGCCTGTGATGACCAGCACGTAGCGAATGCCGCCGGCATGCGCCCGGTGCAGGAACGAGAACAGCAGCGAATAGGCCTCGTCCTGGGTCAGGCCGTGCAGATCGACGCGGCCTTCGATCGGCAGCCGTCCCTTCGACAGCTTGTCCAGCGTCGGTTCGTCGAGTGCGTGCGCGACATGCTGCGTCTTCGGCTTTGCCGCGCCTGCCTGGTTGGCAACGGGCTGGGCCGCTTGCGTCTGCATCGGCTTGGCCTCGGCCGGGATATCGGGGATGTCGATGGCCATCCTGCCCTTGAGCGGTTTGGCCGTGCGCGCCACCAGGTTCCACAGCACCCGGTCGTCCTCGCTGAGCTCGGCTTCGCTCGGTCTGGCTCGCCGCCGGGTCATCGATTCGCACCCGGAACGAGAGCACGCGGGATCAGCGCATGAAAATCGGCCGCGTTGCGCACCACGCCAGCGATCTCGCCTGCCGCATCGCCCGAGCCGGCGAACAGGTCGCCGCGCGCCGGCCCGGTGATGGCGGAGCCGGTGTCCTGCGCGATCATCAGGCGCCGGAACGGTTTTGCGTCGAAAGCTGTCAGCGACGGCGCATCGATGTGGAACGGCGTGCCGAATGTGTGCAGTAGGCGGTCGACGGCGATGGAGCGGCCCGGCGTCAGCGGCACCTTGGCGGCGGCGATCGGGCCAAGGGCGGCGTCCTCGACATCGGCCTCTCGGAAGAAGATGTAGGAGCGGTTTTGCCAAAGGATCTCGTCGACGCGGTCCGGGTGCGCCTTGAACCAGGCGCGGATCGACTGCATCGTCACCTTTTCCAGCGGGATCTCGCCAATTTCGCTGAGGATTTTACCGGGCCCGGTGAAGCGTTGGCCGGATTTGGCGGCGTAGGTGACGCGGCGGAGCCTGCCGTCGGTCATGTTCAGTCTGGCCGCGCCCTGCACATGGATGAAGAAGGCATCGACCTTGTCGGCCAGCCAGGCGATTTCCAGCCTCTTGCCGTCAAGCGCGCCACGCTCGATGGCGCCGCGGTCGGGATATTCGACCGGTCCATGCGGCGTGTGGCGGGCAAAGGCGAGGTAGGGGTCCATGCTGGGCGGCCGATTGGCCTCGTCGATATCGACGAGATCGGCCGGGCGCGACAGCAGCGGCACGCAAAACCGCTCCGTTCGCACCGGCGATGCCTCGACTTGCGGTTCGTAGAAGCCGGTGACGAGACCGGAGCCGCCATTCTCGGCGCGGATATTCATCGGGATGAAATGACGCTCGAAAAAGTCGCGGGCCTGCGACCGATTCGCCGGCGAAACGATGCGGGCCTCGGCGTAGGGTTCGGCAAAGGCGTTGAAGTCGACACCAAGCGAACCGCTGCGATAGGGCTTGATCAGGACATGGAAAGCGGAACGGCGAAAGGCCGCGAAGGCAGAGAGATGGTCGTCCTCATCCCAGCCGGGCAAGGCGCCGAAGGATTTCCCGACAAAAAGAGGCGATAGCGACACCGGAGCCTCGCCACTTCTACCGGATTCAGTCTTCTTCCTCGGTGGCGACGAGCTTCCAGTTCGGATCGCGTGAGCGCGTGTCGCGGGCGAAGGTCCAGACGTCCTTGACCTCGGCGACGGTTTCCGGGTCGCCGTCGATGACGGCGCCGGCCTTGTCGCGGGTCGCCGAAATCAGCTCGCTGATGATACGCAGCGTGACATGCGCCTCGCCACCCTTCATCTCGGCCGAGACGATGTCGGCTTTGTCGATGCCGACGAAGGAGGACTGGATCTTTTCCGATTTGGCCTCGCGCTCGCCGATGGCGGCGACAAAGCCATCATAAACCTCGCGCGACAACAGGTTCTTCAGCGTTTTGCGGTCACCGTCGGCATAGGCCATGACGATCATCTCGTAAGCCATCTTGGCGCCGTCGACGAAGCTCTTCGGCTCGAAGGACGGATCGTTGTCCTTGATCGTGCGCAATCCCTTGTTGAGGTCGGTGTCGGGCTTGGCGAAGGCGTCGATCGCCGCATAAGTCTCGGCCGCAGGCTCGCCCGGCAAGCGCTTGCGCGGCAACGAGACGACGTTTTCAGGTTTCTGCGCGGCATCCTTGTCGCCGCTGCGGGCGGCCGTGTAGGGGTCGAACGGCGGCCGTTCGCTGCCGGTGCGTCGGCCCAGCACATTGCGCAGCTGGAAAAAGATGACCACTGCCGCAATCAGGAAGAAAATCGTGCCGAAGTCGAAGAATCCCATATCTTCCGCCAATCAATCCCTGCCTTGTAGCCGGACCGCCGGCCCCGAGGGGTACGGTCTCATAGCGTTCAACATTCAAAGCATATAGAACGCAAGGCGCAATCATTCAAATCAAAGGCAGGCATACCTATCTAACAGGCCCAGTGCCAGCGGCGATTGATCGCCAACGGCCAAAACGATCGAAAAGGGTTGGCAAGACTTGCGCATTTCGTTCTTTCCCCTTTTTGTCCTGGCGCTGCCGCTGCTGGAAATCGCCGGCTTCGTGGTTGTCGGACGCCAGGTGGGCGCCCTGGCGACGGTCGGCCTGGTGCTGGCATCGAGCATCGCCGGTGCGCTGCTGCTCCGGCACCAGGGTTTCAGCGTCATGACGCGGATCCGGGCCGAAATGGACGCCGGCCGCGATCCGAGCCGCCAGCTCGCGCATGGCGCGATGATCGTGCTAGCGGCGATCCTCTTGATCATACCCGGCTTCATCACCGACATCATCGGCCTGCTGCTGTTCCTGCCGCCGGTGCGGGATCTCGCCTGGCGGGCGTTGAAGGGCCGCGTCGTGCTGGCCACCAATTTCAGCACCGGCGGGTTCCGCGGCCGGCAGCGCGACAAGACCATCGACCTCGACGATGGCGATTATTCGCGCAGCGACGACTATGCGCGCGGACCGGACCACAACTCTCCCTGGCGCCGCCTCAAGGACGAATAGGCCTGAGCAAGGCGACGTGCGTTTGAAGCGCACCTGAAATTTTGCTTTGATGCATGTCGTCGTCCCAAAACCGCTGCGCACTTTTGGGCGACATGCATAAGGTGGCAAACCTTGTCTTGTCATGCCGACCATGGTAGCGAACGCCCGATTTCAATTCGGTCAGCGATGCTGCCCAGGCAAGAGGACAAAGGCTTATGGCAAGCAAAGATGACGCGGCGCCCGGCGCAGCCAACGGAAACGGCAATGCGGCACAGCCGTCGCTCAACGTCCTGGCGCAGTATGTGAAGGATCTGTCGTTCGAAAGCCCCGGCGCGCCGAACTCGCTGCGCGGCCGCGACAAGGCGCCCGGCATCGCCATCAACGTCAACGTCAACGCCAACCCGCTCTCCGACAAGCAGTTCGACGTCAATTTGACGCTGAACGCCAAGGCCTCCTTCGACCAGGAAGTGCTGTTCAATGTCGAGCTGATCTATGGCGGTGTGTTCGCGATCAGCGGCTTCCCGCAGGAACACATGCTGCCGATCCTGTTCATCGAATGCCCGCGCCTGCTGTTCCCCTTCGCCCGGCAGATCATCGCCGAAGCGACGCGCAATGGCGGTTTCCCTCCGCTGATGCTCGACCCGATCGATTTCGCGCAGATGTTCCAGCAGAAACTGGCGGAAGACCAGGCCGCGTCGAACGTCAAGGTGAGCTGAGGCCTGCCTTTGTTTGGATTGTGAAGAACCCGGCCTCGCGCCGGGTTTTTTGTCTTAGATGGAGACTTTAAGCGTCAGTCTCGAACATCTGCGATTGGCCTGAGACTCTATACCTTCGCCATCCTAGGGCGGAGCAAGAGCGAAGCGACGTTGCGGAGACCCTAGGATGACGAACGCGAGAAGGGCTAACCTCCAAGGTTTATCATGGTATCTCGCTCCCAACCGGTCTCCAATTTGCCGCTAGTTCCCAAGAACCTTCAACCACAGCGCCTTTTCGCCGAGTGTGGCGACCATGCCTGCGTGCGCGGCGCGCTCGGCTTCGGTCAGGCGCAGCGCCAAGGGGGCCGGGCGTTGGCTGATGGTGATTTCAATTTGGCGGACATTCTCGTTACCCCGAGCCGGCGCGGTGGCGCTGTCGAGGATGAGGGCAGCCTGCTTGCCGCCGATCAGCTCGATATACACTTCGGCCAGCAGTTCGGAATCGAGCAAGGCGCCGTGCTTGGTGCGCCTTGTGTTGTCGATGCCGTAGCGCCGGCAGAGCGCGTCGAGCGAATTGGGGCCCATCGGGTGCTTGCGGCGCGCCAGCGCCAGCGTGTCGACGACACGGCCATTGTCGATGACCGGGTGGCCCAGCCGGCCGAATTCAACATTGAGGAAACCGACGTCGAACGTGGCGTTGTGGGCGACCAGCTTGGCGCCGTCGATGAAGGCCAGCCACTCCTCGGCAATCTCGGCAAAGGTCGGCTTGCCCGCGAGGTCCGCCATGGAGATGCCGTGGACCGCCTGCGCTTCGGCGTGGATCGGCCGCCCTTGAGGATTGATATAGTAGTGGAAGGTCTTGCCGGTCGGGAAGCGGTTGACCAGCTCGATGCCGCCCAGCTCGATGACGCGGTCGTCGCGCGAATCGAGGCCGGTGGTTTCCGTGTCGAAGATGATCTCACGCATCGAATCAGTCGCTCCAGGCGAGCAGAATCATAAGACCGGAACAAAATGGCAATGGGCAATGCTGACGGCCTGGCGTCATGAGATGGCATTCCTTGACTTATCCCCGGTCAGATCCGCAATGATGGCTTTGACCGCCGCGTGGGCGGCGTCCATCCCTTGTCCGGTGTCGATGATGAAATCGGCCTGACGACGCTTATCCGCATCCGGCACCTGCTTGGCCAGGATCGATGCCAGTTTTTCCTCGGTCATGCCCGGTCGCGCCAGCACGCGCTGGCGCTGCACTTCGGCCGCGGCGGTGACGACGACGACCTTGTCGACGCGGTTGCGGCCGCCGGTTTCGAACAGCAGCGGAATGTCGAGCACCGCGAGCGGCGCTCCGGCGGCCCGGTTGCGCGCCAGGAAGGCATCGGCATCGGCGCGCACCAGCGGGTGGATGATGGCCTCCAGCCGCTTCAGCGCGGTGGCGTCGCCAAGCACGCGCCCGCCAAGTTTTGCGCGATCGACCACCCCAACGTCCGTCGTGCCGGGAAAGGCCGCTTCGACCAAGGGCGCGGCCTTGCCGGCATAGAGGCGATGCACCGCCTCGTCGGAATCATGAACCGGGACGCCGGCCTCGGCAAACATCCTGGCCGTCGTCGACTTGCCCATGCCTATCGAGCCGGTGAGGCCGAGCACGATCATGGTTTCGGCACCAGGTCGGCCACGATGAGCGCGCGCAATTCAACCGTAACCTGCGGCCTGACGCCGAACCAGCGCTCGAAGCCGGGCACGGCCTGGTTGAGCAGCATACCGAGACCGTCGACGGCCTTCAGCTTCCTTGCGCGGGCCGCGGCAAGCAGCGGCGTCTCCAGCGGCACATAGACGATGTCGTTGACGATGGCGTGGTCCGGCAGCAAGGCGGGATCGGCGGCAAGGGTCTCATTGCCGTGCATGCCGAGCGCCGTGGTGTTGACCAGCAGACCGGCATCCGCAAGCAGTTCGCCGGTCGCCGCCATGCCGTGCGCGGTAACGCCGACGCCGAAGCGATCGCGCAATTCCTGCGCCCGGGCCAACGTGCGATTGACGATGCGGATGTCGGCGACACCGCGTTGCTTCAGCGCATGGATGATGGCGCGCGAGGCGCCGCCGGCGCCAAGCACGACCGCCGGGCCGTTGCTCGCCCAGCCCGGCGCGTGATCGTCGAGGTTGGCGGCAAAGCCGTGACCGTCGGTGTTGCCGCCCCACAGGATGCCGTCCTCGAACCACAGCGTGTTGACAGCGCCGATCTCTTCGGCCGCCTCGTCTCGCCGGTCGACCAGCGCAAAGGCCGCCTCCTTGTGCGGAATGGTGACATTGCCGCCGCGATAACCGTTCGCCTGCAGCGTCGCCAGGAATTGAGCAAAGTCCTCCGGCGCCACGTCGATGGCTTGGTAGCTGCCGACGATGCCATGTTGGGCGAGCCAGTGGCCGTGGATCTTCGGCGAGCGCGAGTGCTTGATCGGATGGCCGGTGACGAAAGCTTTTTTGGTCGCCTCAGCCATCGATCGCTCCAAGGGCACGAAGTTCGGCCAGCAACGGGAGCAGCGGCAGGCCGACAATGGTGAAATGGTCGCCCTCGATCTTCTCGAAGAGCTCGATGCCTTCGCCCTCGACCTGGTAGGCGCCGACGCTGGCCAGCGCCTTGGCGCCGACACGAGCCAGATGGCGGCCGATGAAGGCAGGGTCGAGCTTGCGCATGGTCATGCTGGCGATGCCGACATGCCGCCACAGCACCTGACCATCGCGGACCAGCACGGCGGCGCTGTTGAGCTGATGGGTCTTGCCCGACAGCGCCAGCAGGTGACGGCGCGCGCCCTCCATGTCGGCCGGCTTGTGGAACACGTCGTCGCCGAGCGACAGCGTCTGGTCGCAGCCGAGCACCAGTGCACCACGCCGGCGCCCGCTGACCTCGGTCGCCTTGGCCTCGGCCAGCACCAGGGCGACATCCTCGGGCGAGACACCGCTGTCCTGCAAGGGCGCCTCGAGCGCCCGCTCGTCGACATCGGCCGCAACCGCCTCGACATCGACGCCGGCATTGACGAGCATCGCCTTGCGGAACGGACTGCTAGAGGCGAGGATGATTTTTTCGGTCATTTTGCACTCGGGCGCAGGCACAGGCGCGGTTGGAGTATGAGCAGCTCTAGTCGGTAAAGTGGGCGCTGCCCCTCATTGTCCTGCCGGACATTTCTCCCCGTATAGTGACGGGGAGAAAGGGGCACCTTCAGCGCCGGCGCTGCTTCCAGCACCGCTGGCGATTGGCGAAATTATCGATGGCAGCGCCCCTCTCCTCGTCACTATACGGGGAGGGGATGCCGGCAGGCAGGTGAGGGGCAGCACCGACTTTCGGCTAGATTTCGCCTGGAGAAGACTCGGAAAACTCACTTTTCGCTCATTTATCTCGACTTGCCGCGCAGGGCAACGATCGCCGCTGCCGTTTCTTCGATCGAGCGACGGCTGACATCGATCATCGGCCAGCCATGGCGCGTGCAGATCTGGCGGGCGTAGGCGAGCTCCTCGGTGATGGCGGCGCGGTCGACATAGTCGCTCGCTTCGTAAGTGCTGCTGTTGCCGAGGATGCGGTTTTGCCGGACATGCGAGATGCGCTCGGCGGTGGCGATCAGCCCGACGATCAGCGGGGTCTTGGCGTTGACCAGGCTCTCCGGCACCGGCACGCCGAGCACGATCGGGATATTGGCGGTCTTGATGCCGCGGTTGGCGAGATAGATGCTCGTCGGCGTCTTCGACGTGCGCGAGATGCCGATCAGCACGATGTCGGCATCGTCCATATTGGCCGGCAGCTGGCCGTCATCATGCTCCATGGTGAAATTGAGCGCGTCGATGCGGCGGAAATATTCAGCGTCGAGAACATGCTGGGCGCCGACGCGGCGGCCGGCCGGCGTGCCGAGATAGGACTGGAACACGGTCAGCACCGGCTCCAGCACCGACACGCAGGGCAGCCCCATGGTCGCGCAGCGCTCGTCAATGCCGCGCGCCAGCTTCTGGTCGACGACCGTATAGAGGATGATGCCCGGTTCCTCCTCGATGTCCTCGAACACTTTGGCCACCTGCTTTTCGGTGCGGATGAGCGGGTAGATATGCTCGATGGCCCGCGCGTCCTTGTATTGCGCCGAAGCCGCCCGACCGGCGGCGAGCAGCGTTTCGCCGGTCGCGTCGGAAATTAGATGCAGGTGGAAGAAGCTCTGGGGTTTGTTCACAAGGGGTCACTCCAGGCTGTGGGCGGCTGTGGATAAAGCGGGATGGAAAGACGGGCCGGTCACGGGTGACTGTATCAGATGGCAGTTTGTCCACAATTCGTCGCACTGTCAGCTTCGCCGGACGGCTGGGGACAAGTTTGGGGACGGCGTCTTTTGTCTCTCGCCTGTCCACAGGGACGGCTTTTCCCTGCGGTTCCTAACGCCTTGACTCCAGTCATGGATTCCGGACTTTCCCCAGAACCCTACAGTCTGGAGAGGCGAGCGCGCGACAATATGCTAGCTGGTGTTTTTGCGGGCAAAGCGGGACAGGTGACAACCACCACAACCAACAGACTCTTAGAATCAGAAGAATCTTAGATATAAGAATCTTTGATTATAGAGAGGCTTGGAGAAGCGAGCGCTCGATGCCCCAGAACCGGATCATGCTGGACGTCCTGAAGGGCAAGACGGTGTTTCCGCCTCCCCTCTGGATGATGCGTCAGGCCGGGCGTTATCTGCCGGAATATCGCGAGACACGCCGGCGGGCCGGTTCGTTCCTCGACCTTTGCTACGATCCCGACCTTGCCGTCGAAGTGACCTTGCAGCCGATCGAGCGCTTCGGCTTCGATGCCTCGATCCTGTTCTCGGATATCCTCGTCGTTCCGCACGCGCTTGGCCGGGACGTACGCTTCGAAGAGGGGCGCGGCCCGCTGCTGACGCCGATCACGGCGCCAGAGATTGCGGCTCTGGAAAGCAAAACGTTTCACGTGAATCTCGAACCGGTCTACGAGACGGTCCGCCGGCTGCGGGCAAAACTGCCCGATGAGACAACGCTGATCGGCTTCTGCGGCGCGCCTTGGACGGTGGCAACCTATATGATTGCCGGCCATGGCACGCCCGACCAGGGGCCGGCGCGGCTGTTTGCCTATCGCGAGCCGGAAGCCTTTCAACATTTGCTGAAAGTGCTTGCCGATCATTCGGCCGCCTATCTTATCCGCCAGATCGAGGCCGGTGCGGATGTGGTGCAGATCTTCGATTCCTGGTCGGGCGTTCTCGATGATGCATCGTTCGACCTGTTCTGCGTTCAGCCGGTGACCGAGATCGTTGGCCGGGTCCGGGCGGTTCATCCCGATGTTCCAATCATTGGTTTTCCCAAGGGGGCTGGTGCGCGGTACCGGACCTATCGTCAGAAGACCGGAGTAACGGCCCTGGGGATCGATTGGACGGTGCCCCTGGTGGCGGCGAAGGATTTGCAGCGCTTGGGTGCGGTCCAAGGCAATCTCGATCCCTTGCGGCTCGTTGCTGGCGGCAAAGCCCTATCCGATGGTGTCGAGGCCATCCTTAAAACGCTGGGAGACGGGCCGCTGATTTTCAACCTCGGTCACGGTATCACGCCGGAGACGCCGATAGCGCATGTCGAGACAATGGTGAAACTGGTGAGGAGCGCGACCCGCTGATGACTGATTCAAACAGCACTGGCATCACCAACAGCACCGGCCAGGCAATGATGCGAATGATGATCGGCATCGCCGTGCTGGTCGTTCTCACGGCACTTCTGTTTTTCGTCGCGCCCGACAGCTTCTATCCATGGGCGAAAGCGATCCACATCCTTGCCGTCATCTCCTGGATGGCGGGCATGCTTTATCTGCCCCGGCTGCTGGTTTATCACGTGGATGCCGAGAAGGGCTCGGTGCAGTCGGAGACCTTCAAGGTGATGGAGCGCCGCCTGCTCCGCGGCATCATCAATCCGGCAATGATCGCCACCTGGGTTTTCGGTCTGTGGCTCGCCTGGAAAGGCTTTGGTTTCCACGGTGGCTGGCTGCACGCCAAGATCGGTGCGGTGCTTCTGCTGTCCGCCGTTCATGGCTATCTGGCGGGCGCGGTGCGCAAATTTGCCGAGGATCGCAACGAAAAGCCGGTCCGGCACTGGCGGATGATCAACGAGATCCCCACATTACTGATGATCGCAATCGTGATCCTGGTTGTAGTCAAGCCGTTTTAGCTCTTACCAGGGCCCATAAAACGCAGCTTGCTCTTTCACCCAAGCGACGATAAAAGACGGGTCTTCCTTCCCGTCATGCGCCGCCCTTTATTGCTTTCGGCCGCGCCCGGCATTTGTCGCATCCCGCCGATATATTTTCCCCAAAGCAGATTCAGAGTCCGTCTATGCAAGAAATGAAACTCGCAGAGTTCAAGAACAAGAAGCCACCAGAGCTGATCGCTTATGCCGAATCGCTCGAGGTCGAGAACGCCAGCGTCATGCGCAAGCAGGAGCTGATGTTCGCTATCCTGAAGAAACTGGCCGCCCAGGAGATCGAGATCATCGGTGACGGTGTTGTCGAGGTGCTGCAGGACGGTTTCGGTTTCCTGCGCTCCGCCAATGCCAACTATCTGCCCGGTCCCGACGACATCTACATCTCGCCCTCGCAGATCCGCCGCTTTTCGCTGAAGACTGGCGATACGGTCGAAGGGCCGATCCGCAGCCCGAAAGAGGGCGAACGCTATTTCGCCCTGCTCAAGGTCAACACCATCAATTTCGACGATCCCGAAAAGATCCGTCACAAGATCCACTTCGACAATCTGACGCCGCTCTATCCGACCAAGCGGCTGAAGATGGAGATCGACAATTCGACCAGCAAGGACATCTCGCCGCGCGTGATCGACCTGGTGGCGCCCATCGGCAAGGGACAGCGCGCGTTGATCAACGCGCAGCCGCGTACCGGCAAGACGGTTCTGATGCAGAATATCGCCCACTCGATTACTGCCAACCATCCGGAATGCTATCTGATCGTCCTGCTGATCGACGAGCGGCCGGAGGAAGTCACCGACATGCAGCGCTCGGTGAAGGGCGAGGTTATCTCCTCGACCTTCGACGAGCCGGCGGTGCGTCACGTCCAGGTCGCCGAAATGGTGATCGAGAAAGCCAAGCGCCTGGTCGAGCATGGCCGCGACGTCGTCATCCTGCTCGATTCGATTACCCGCCTCGGCCGCGCCTACAACACGGTTGTGCCGTCATCCGGCAAGGTGCTGACCGGCGGTGTCGACGCCAATGCCTTGCAGCGGCCGAAGCGCTTCTTCGGTGCCGCCCGCAATATCGAGGAAGGCGGCTCGCTGACCATCATCGCGACTGCGCTGATCGACACCGGCAGCCGCATGGACGAAGTCATCTTCGAAGAGTTCAAGGGCACCGGCAACTGCGAAATCCAGCTCGATCGCAAGGTTGCCGACAAGCGCATCTATCCGGCCATGGACATCTTGAAGTCCGGCACCCGCAAGGAGGACCTTCTGGTCTCCAAGCAGGACCTGCAGAAGATCTTCGTGCTGCGCCGCATCCTGGCGCCGATGGGGACCACGGACGCTATCGAGTTCCTGATCGACAAGCTCAAGCAGACCAAGACCAACGCGGATTTCTTCGATTCGATGAACACGTAACGGTCTCATCGAAGCCTTCCGGCCTATGCATCAAACCCCATTCCGGCAAAACCGGGATGGGGTTTTTCATTGTCCGGGATCAGGTCGCATTCCCGATACGGCGTGGCCGTTGGTGGCTGCGGACTCCCCCCCTTCGGCGGAAGGCGAGGTTTCCTGATCCTATTGGGGGCGCAAGAGGTGTTCGAGCTCTTTGGGATTCGTCACAACGGGAAGGCAGACTTGACCGGTGCAGAGCCAGGCACCCGGCCTATCGGTTGGCAGCAGGAATCCACCGGGCAGCGCGGGTCGATTCGCTTCCGAACCGATAGAAACGATAATGTCGATCCGACGCGGATCGGGGTTTCGATTCGCAACCGGAACAAGTTCGGGATTGGACGGATCATCAATTAGGACCAGCTTAAGCGGCTCGATCGCCAGCGCACAGGCGTTGACGACGCCTGCCTGGCCATAGGCCTGCTGCGCAGCGCGGCCGGCGGCATGCTCGGCGACCTTCCAGGCTTTTTCCTGCAGGTCGAGGTCGCCTTTGACCGAGGCGAGCCGAACCAGCGCTTCGATGATCTGTCCGGTGGCAGACGGAATGGCCTCGTCGACGTCGCCCCGGATGCGGATCGGCACGTCGGTGCTGTCGGAAGCGGTGAGAAAGTAGCCGGTCCTGTCGGCATCGGCGTGCCAGAGATCCAGCTGCTCGATGAACCGGCTGGCCTGCTCGACATAACTCCATTCGCCGGTGGCTTCGAACAGCGCGATCGCCGCATTGGCCATGGCGGCGTAGTCGCTGGATAGCGCCGGGAACAGTATCCTCGCGCCGAGCATCGAATGCGGCAAACGTTTGTCGCGGCTGGCGGCGTTGATATGGGCAAAGGCCCTTGCCGCCGCGTCGACCCAGTCAGGCCGCGACAATGACCGGCCGGCCTCCGCAAGGGCTGCAATCATCAGGCCATTCCAGTCGGTGAGGGTCTTTGCGTCGAGGCCCGGCCTGACCCTCCCTTCCCTTATGGCGAGAAGTTTCGCCTTGAGCGGCACGAGTTGATCGCGATCGACCACACTTTGGGCTTGCTGGGAGCTGGTTTGATGGACGACCGGCTTGCCTTCCCAGCCATGCGGGCTGGAGAGCGTGAAGTATTTGAAGAACAAGGCGGAATCGTCGGCAAGTGCAGCTTCGATCTCTACCTTGCTCCAGGTGTAGAACAGTCCCTCCTCGCCGTCGCTGTCGGCGTCGAGGCTGGCTGCGAAGGCGCCGCCGGCGACGCGCATTTCACGCAACAGCCAGCCGACCGTGTCTTCGATTCGTATCCGGAACAAATCATTGCCGCTTGCCGCATAGGCCCAGTTGCAGAAGTGGACGAGCTGGGCATTGTCGTAGAGCATCTTTTCGAAATGCGGCACAAGCCATTCGGCATCGGTCGAATAGCGGCTCAGCCCGCCGCCGACATGGTCGTAGATGCCGCCGCTCAGCATCCGGTCGAGGCTGAGCAGGACGTCATCACGATGCGTGGAATTGCCATCGCGCAGCCAGGACAGCCAAAGCGTGAGCATGAACGGCGCATTCGGGAATTTCGGCGCGCCGCGCAAGCCGCCGAGATCGCGATCGATCATGCCGTCGATGCCCCTGGCAAGGCCTTCCAGCGTGTCGCGATCAAGCACTGTTTTGGCATGCGAGCCGGCGAGCCGCGCCTCGACATGCGTGGTCAGGCCATCGGCGCTCTGGTTCAGGCTCGCCCTCTTCTCCCGCCAGGCCTTGTCCACCGATTGCATCACCTGGATGAAGCCCGGGCGGCCGTAACGCGGCTCGCGCGGAAAATAGGTACCGCCCCAGAACGGCTTGCCGTCCGGCGTCAGGAACATGGTCAGAGGCCAGCCGCCCTGTTCGCCCATCGAGGACAGGGCGGCCATGTAGATCTGGTCGATGTCCGGCCGTTCCTCGCGGTCGACCTTGATATTGACGAACAGACGGTTCATGACGGCGGCGACTTCGTCATTCTCGAAGCTTTCGTGCGCCATGACGTGGCACCAGTGGCATGCGGCATAGCCGACCGAGAGCAGGATCGGCCTGTCCAGCGCCCTCGCCTCTTCAAGCGAAGCCGGCGACCAGGCCCGCCAATGGACGGGGTTGCCGCTGTGCTGCTGCAGATAGGGGCTGGCTTCTTCGGCAAGCAGGTTTTGCGGGGGCAATGTCACGATGAGGCACTCGGCGATGCGATTGAACGGGCAAAGCTAGGGCAGTGCGGTAGAGCGGGCAAATGATTTCAAGGGATTCGATTGTCGCGCTGTCGAGCGGCCGGCTTCCTGCCGGCGTCGCCGTCATCCGCATTTCCGGCCCGCGGACTCGGTTCGTAGTCGAAACGATCGCGGGCAGCATAGTTAAGGACCGGGCGGCGGTTTTGCGCAAGTTCCGAGCGCCTGATGGTGCCGTGCTCGACAGCGGCCTGATTGTCTTTTTTCCCGGCCCGGCAAGCTTTACAGGCGAGGATGTGGCGGAGTTCCACGTTCATGGTGGGCGCGCGGTGGTGGCCAGGATGCTGGAGACGATCACCGGCTTCGACGGTGTCAGGCATGCTGATCCCGGCGAATTCACCCGTCGCGCCTTCCTCAATGGCAAGGTCGACCTAGTCGAAACCGAGGCGCTGGCCGATCTCGTCAACGCCGAGACCGAGGCGCAGCGACGGTTTGCGGTCAAGAACGCGGAGGGCGCGCAGAGCGAGCTCTATTTGAATTGGCGCCGCCGGCTGATCCACGCCCGCGCCATGATCGAGGCCGAGATCGACTTTGCCGAAGAGGATGATGTGCCAGGTTCCGTTTCGGATACGGTCTGGTCCGATGTCCGGGGGATGGTCGACGAGATCGACCGGCACGTTGCGGGATTTCGCGCCGCCGAAATCATCCGCGATGGGTTCGAGGTCGTGATTCTCGGTGCGCCCAATGCCGGCAAGTCGAGTCTGTTCAACGCCTTGGCGCGGCGCGATGCAGCTATTGTAACGGATGAGCCTGGCACGACCCGCGACCTGCTTGAGGTGGTGCTGGATCTGGAGGAGCTGCGCGTCAGGTTGACCGACACCGCCGGGCTGCGCGAGGCGGCAGGAAAGGTCGAGGCGATCGGCATCGAGAAGGCAAGGGCCAAGGCCGATCGAGCCGATCTGTTGCTTCTGTTGCAGGACGTTGCGGAGCCGCAGGCGGTGGCTTCGATCCCGTCGGCGATTCCGGCCTTGCAGGTCGGCACCAAGCGAGACCTTTTGGATAGCAAAGCGGCTGCCAGTGCGGACAGGCACTACGATTTCGTGATCTCGGTCGTCGACGGGGCCGGCGTTGACGCGTTGTTGGCGGAAATCGGTCGGCGCGCAGCGCGTGCTGCTGGCAGCGCCGGCGATATTCTGCCGTCGCGCTTGCGGCATGTCGATTTGCTGGGCGAAGCAAACCGCCACTTGCACCGGGCAGTTGACGGCCGGGTCATCGGGCAGGAGTTGAGGGCCGAGGAGTTGCGGCTCGCCGCGGATCGGCTCGGCCGAATCGTCGGCGCCATCGACGTTGAGGACATGCTGGACGTGATTTTCGCGCAGTTCTGCATTGGGAAATGACTCACGTGAAACATTGGCAGCGCATCGCTGTGGCGACCTCCTTGATTCACGTGAAACACAGGTGCGGACGCTAGCTCTCCCCCTCATTGCCCTACGGGGCGCTCGTTGTTCGAAAAGCCAAGCAGTTGGCTTTTCGTCCGCTACGCGGACAATAGTGACGGGGAGAAAGAGGCTGGCCGCTGATGACAGCTGCCCTCTCCCCGTCATTATAAGGGGAGAGGATGCCGGCAGGCAGGTGAGTGGCAGTGCCAAGGTTTGATTGCCCCTGCTGTTTGGAGCGCGGATTCACGTGAAACATGGTGAAGACTCGCCACAGGGTTGTTTCACGTGAAACGAGCCGCCGAGTTTTCTTGACAGCATCGCCTTGCGGGGACATGTGTCGCTCAATCTTTTTCTAGTCCAGGACGTTTTGGAAATGACCGATCACTATGATGTGGTTGTGGTGGGCGGCGGCCATGCGGGTTGCGAGGCTGCGAGTGCGGCCGCGCGCGCCGGCGCCAGCACCGCGCTGGTGACACTGCGCTTCGACACGATTGGCGTGATGTCGTGTAACCCGGCCATCGGCGGTCTCGGCAAGGGCCATCTGGTTCGCGAGATCGATGCCATGGACGGGTTGATGGGTCGGGTGGCTGATGCCGCCGGCATTCAGTTCCGCCTGCTCAACCGTCGCAAGGGGCCAGCGGTGCGCGGGCCACGCACTCAAGCGGATCGCAAACTCTATCGCCTTGCCATGCAAGAAGCGATTCGGCTCCAGAACGATCTCGACGTGATCGAGGGTGAGGTTCTCGACTTCGAGATCGTCGATGGGCGAATTGCGGCTGTTCTGCTGGCCAACGGCGTGCGGCTCGCCTGTGGCGCCGTCGTTTTGACGACCGGGACCTTCCTGCGTGGCCTCATCCACATCGGCGACAAGAAGATCGTCGCCGGCCGCATGAACGAGCAGGCGAGCATCGGCCTGTCGGCGACCATGAGCCGCGTCGGCTTCCAGCTCGGCCGGCTGAAGACCGGCACGCCTCCACGGCTGAACGGGAAGACCATCGATTGGGCGTTGCTGGATCGCCAGGCGGCGGATGAAGATCCGGTGCCGTTCTCGCTGATGACCGATCGCATCGAAACACCGCAGATCGAGTGCGGCATCACCCGCACGACCGCGGCGACGCATGATTTGATCCGCGCCAATCTTGGCCGGTCGGCGATGTATTCCGGGTCGATCGAAGGTGTTGGGCCGCGCTATTGCCCGTCGATCGAGGACAAGATTGTCAAGTTCGGCGACCGGGACGGGCATCAGATTTTTCTCGAGCCGGAAGGGCTCGACGACGACACTGTCTATCCCAATGGTATCTCGACCTCGTTGCCGCAGGATGTGCAACTGGACATCCTGAAAACCATCCCAGGGCTGGAACGAGCCGTCATGCTGCAGCCTGGCTATGCCATCGAGTATGATCATGTCGATCCGCGCGAGCTGACTACGGGCCTAGAGACCAGGCGCGTCAGTGGTCTCTTTCTCGCCGGGCAGATCAACGGCACCACCGGATATGAGGAAGCAGCGGGGCAAGGCCTGCTCGCCGGCGTCAATGCGGCGCGTTGTGCTGCGGGCAGCGAGCAGATCGTGCTCAGCCGGACCGAGGCCTATATCGGCGTGATGGTCGACGATCTGACCAGCCGCGGCATCAGCGAGCCGTACCGGATGTTCACCTCGCGGGCCGAGTTCCGGCTGTCTCTGCGCTCCGACAATGCCGATGAGCGGCTGACGCCCCTCGCTGCGAAGCTGGGGATCGCCTCGGCGCAGCGGATGCAGCGCTACGGCGATATGATGCAGCAGCTCGACGAAGCGCGTCAGCTGGCGTTGTCGCTGACCATGACCCCGAACGAGGCGGCGCGGCATGGGCTCGAGATCAACCGGGATGGCGTGCGCCGCTCCGGCTATGAACTGCTTGCCTATCCCGGTGTCGACATCGGTTGGCTGGCCGGCGTCGAGCCGAAGTTCGCGGCGGTTGATGCCAAAACGGCCGAGCGCCTCGAAACGGAAGCGAAATATTCCGTCTATCTGGACCGGCAGAAGACGGATGTGGCGCAGATCAGGCATGAAGAGAGCCGGCTGATCCCGGAGACGGTCGATTTCGCCGGAGTGCCGGGGCTGTCCAACGAGCTGAAGCAGAAGATGCAGGCTCGGCGGCCGCGCTCTATAGCCGATGCCCAGCGCATGGAAGGTATGACGCCGGCGGCGATGGCGATCATTGTCGCGCATGTCCGCCATGAAGAGAGTGCGCAGAGGCCCGAGAGGGACGTTGCGTGAACTCTTTCTCCTGGAAGAGCCTGCAGGACGCGGCCGGTCCGGTTTCACGTGAAACATTCGACCGCCTGGTGACGTTCGAACAGATGTTTCAGAAATGGAACCGCAGCATCAACCTGGTTGCGCAGTCGACGGCAACCGACGTCTGGCAGCGTCACATCCTGGACAGCGCGCAGCTCGGGCGTATCGAACCGACCGCGAATCGCTGGGTCGATATTGGTTCGGGCGGCGGATTCCCGGGTCTTGTCATGGCCTTCCTGCTTGACGAGCGCGATGGGGCGAGCATCGATCTGGTTGAAAGCAATCGCAAAAAGGCGTCGTTCCTGCAGACCGTCATCGGCCGGTTCGGTCTGCCGGCGCGGGTGGTGGCACGCCGCATTGAAGACAGTCATGCGCTGGTCCCGGCGCCGCAGATCGTCACGGCGCGTGCCTTGGCCTCACTTTCCACCTTGCTGGACCTGTCGGCGCCTTGGCTGAGTTCAGGCGCGCGTGGCCTGTTCCACAAAGGCCGGGATTACCGCGCCGAAGTGCAAGAAAGCGTTCACCGATGGGCCTTCGATCTGGTAGAACATCCAAGCGTGACCGACCCACATGGCGTCATCCTCGAACTGTCGAATCTTCGACCTGTCTGATTTGCTCCAGGCGACCCAAAAATGAATTTCTGGCATAGATCCATGATGAAGAATGGCCCCCGAATCATCACCGTAGCCAACCAGAAGGGCGGCGTCGGCAAGACGACCACCGCCATTAATCTGGCTACTGCCCTGGCGGCGATCGGTGAAAAGGTGCTGATCGTCGACCTCGATCCGCAAGGCAATGCTAGCACTGGCCTCGGCATCGACCGCAAGGATCGGACGGTCTCGTCCTATGACGTGCTGACGGGCGAGCTGGATCTGGAAGCCGCCGCGATCCCGACGGCGGTGCCCGGCCTATCGATCGTGCCGTCGACCCTCGACCTGCTCGGCATCGAGATGGAAATCGCCTCGGCGCCAGACCGGGTGCTGCGGCTGCGCAACGCCTTGCGTGCCTCGGCCGACCGTTCGGCCGGTTTCGGCTATGTGCTGATCGACTGCCCGCCTTCGCTCAATCTTTTGACGCTGAACTCGATGGCCGCGGCCGATTCTGTGCTGGTGCCGCTGCAGTGCGAATTCTTCGCGCTCGAAGGCTTGAGCCAGTTGCTGGAAACCGTCGAGCAGGTGCGTCGTTCGATCAATCCGGATCTCACCATCCAGGGCATTGTGCTGACCATGTACGATGGCCGCAACAATCTCGCCAACCAGGTGGTGCAGGATGTGCGGGCGCATATGGGCGACAAGGTCTACGAGACCATCATTCCGCGCAATGTGCGGGTGTCCGAGGCGCCGTCCTACGGCAAGCCGGCGATCCTGTACGATCTGAAATGCTCGGGCAGCCAGGCCTATCTGCAGCTCGCGTCGGAAGTGATCCGCCGCGAGCGCAAATTGCGCGCCGCTTGATTAGCCGAACACTTAATTGAGAGCCGATTCGATACCGAAACGATCTGGAATGTAACTGGAAGTGTTATGAGCGAAGACCTTTCGAGAAAAAGACTGGGGCGGGGACTGGCAGCGTTGATCGGTGAGATCGATCGTCCAGCGGCACCAGAAAAGCCGGGGATGAGCGCCGACGGCAAGGTGCCGATCGAGTTCCTGACCCCAAATCCAAAAAATCCGCGCCGGCATTTCGGCGAGGCTGAGCTCACCGACCTCGCCCATTCGATCCGCGAGCATGGCGTCGTACAGCCGGTGGTGGCGCGGCCGTCGCCGACGCAGGCCGGTCGCTACGAGATCATCGCCGGCGAGCGGCGCTGGCGTGCGGCGCAACGCGCCGGGCTGAACGAGATCCCGGTCATCATCCGCGAGGTCAACGACCGCACCGCGCTGGAACTGGCGATCATCGAGAACGTCCAGCGCACCGACCTCAACGCGGTCGAGGAAGCGCTTGGCTACCAGCAGCTGATCGACGATCATGGCTACACCCAGGCCGATCTCGGCCAGGTGATCGGCAAGAGCCGCAGCCATGTCGCCAACACGCTCAGGCTCTTGAAACTGCCGGATGTGATCCGCGACATGCTGGTCGACGGCGCGCTGTCGGCGGGCCACGCCCGCACGCTGGTGACGGCGGAGGATCCGGCCGGGCTTGCCAAGCGCATCGTCGAAGAAGGGCTTTCGGTGCGCCAGGCGGAGGCGCTGGCGCAGATGCCGGCCGGCAGTACGACAAAGGAAGCCAAGCCGGCGGCAAGCCCGGAACAGAAGGACGCCGACACGCTGGCGCTGGAAAAGCTGTTGACCGATACGACCGGGATGATCGTGTCTATCGATCACAAGAGCAAAGGCGGCACGCTTCGTGTCGCGTATCGGTCGCTGGAGCAGCTCGACGAGCTATGCCGCCGGCTGAAGCTGGAGCGGTAGTTAGCCGACAAATATTCTGATGGAAGGCTGATCTACCAAGGGCTCACTCAAATGGAATTCGCTTGTCATTCCAAGTGCTTGGTACGCCAGTGCCGCCCCTCACCTGCCTGCCGGCACCCTCTCTCCGTGAACGGGCGAGGGACGCTGTCATCAGCGGTTTCGACAATCGCCAACGTCGCAGGAATAGCGCCAGCATAGTGGCCAGCCTCTTTCTCCCCGTTCACGGGAGAAATGCCTGGCAAGCAATGAGGGGCGGCGCTGACCTCGACGGCTGAGCCGTCAGTCCCAAAACTACCGCTGCGCCAGCCGGCTGCTTTCCACCGCAATGCCAAGCAGTGCCTGCCGCGCCAGAGCGACGGACAGATCCGGCCTTCGCCGCGTCTGCAGCACGGCGGTTTGCAATCGTGTCAACGCGCGCCCAAGAGCTTCGCTGCTCCAGCGGTCCAGCGCCTTCTCCACCAGCTTGCGCCGCGAGAAAAAAACCGGCGGGCGGGCGGCGGCAACGACCGAGGCGGCGTTGCGGCCGGCAGACTCCATCTGGCCGCGCATGGCCTGGATCGCCTGGAACTGGCGCATCGCAGAGGACAGCACCAGGAACGGCTGGCCACCTGATTGGCAGTGGCGGGTGAAGGCGGTGTCGAAATCGCCGACCTTGCCTTCGAGAAGCGCGTCGACGGCGTCATCGAAAGAGGCGCCGGAGACATCGCCCGACATCGCCCTGACGTCGTCGAGGCCAATCTCCTTCTGGCCATGGGCGTAGAGGATGAGCTTTTCGATCTCGCCGCGCGAGGCCAGCCGGTCGCCGCCGAGATTTCGGCGCAGCGCCTGTCTAGCTTCCAGCGTCATCGACATGCCGGCCTTGCGCAATTCGTCGTCGATGACGGCATCGATGTCGCGGGCCTCGTCGGCATAGCAGGGCAGCGCCATGGCAATGTCCGCCGCCTCGACCACGGCACGCAGCCCCACGCCCTTCTTTAGATCGCCGGCCTCAATCAGGATGATGGCGTCGCGGGGCGGCTCCGCGGTCAGCGCCTTGACGTCATCGGCCAACGCCTTCTGGCCGCTGGCGTTGCGCACCCACAAAAGCCGCCGGTCGGAAAACATCGGCACGGTGCGCGCCTCGTCGAGCAGCCGGCCCTCGTCGCGGTCAACCTCCGAGCCGTCCAGCCTGACCACCGAGAATGGATCGTCGAGCGGCAGGCCGGTCTTCTCGGCAAAGGCCTTGGCGCGCTCGGCGACGAGCCCTCGATCGGGGCCGTAAAGCAGGACGATCGAGATGCGCTGGTCCGGACGGGCCAGCCAGGAATCGACCTCGAAAGCTTTCTTCTGTGCCATGGGGGGTGGTTAGCATGATGCTGTGGCGGCTTCCAGCTTGGGTCCGCCAACCCTGCCGTCCTTCCTCTCCCTCCGCCGGAGGGGGGAGAGGTGGCGCTGCGAAGCAGCGACGGAGTGGGGGAAGCCGCTAGTGAAACACGCAGTCGCCGCAAAACAGGTGCAACCCAGGGCGCAAGATCAGGCGGAAGCATTAGTTCGATGAAAGATCGACCCCCCACTCCGTCGAGCTTCGCTCGCCACCTCTCCCCCGATCGACGGGGGAGAGGAAAGGCGCGAGTTCGCCGACCTTGGCGCCTTCCTCCCCTCCGGGGCATAAAGTGAGGGAGAGGAACCCAACTGTTGCCAACCAAACCTTATCTGGCGAAAAACCTCCAGGAACCTTGCCCCTAATTGCGCATCCCTGCCCAACATCGACAAGAAATTTCGCGGACATATCTTCATGTTGTGCCGGGGAGGCCGGCGCGGCTGGGACGAGGCCTGAAGGCTTACCCAGACGAATTCGCACTGGTCTGGCAGCGCAGATATGCAAATATCCTTGGCCGGGGAAGTTTGGGCCAGGGAATTTGGGGCCAGGCAACATTGGAGGACAGAGGTCATGGCCGATGCTGGGATGTTGCGTTTTCACGTTCCGGAGCCGGAAGTGCGGCCGGGCGGAACGCCTGACTTCTCCAACGTGCCCATCCCCAAGGCCGGCTCGGTGCCGCGCCCGGACATCGATGTCGATCCGCGCACCATCCGCGATTACGCGTTCTCGATCATCCGGGTGCTGAACCGCAATGGCGAAGCCGTCGGCCCTTGGGCCGGGCTGCTTTCCAGCGACGAGCTTCTGGCCGGCCTGCGTCACATGATGACGCTGCGGACCTTCGATGCGCGCATGCAGATGGCGCAGCGCCAGGGCAAGACGTCGTTCTACATGCAGCATCTGGGCGAGGAGGCGGTGGCCTGCGCCTTCCGCAAGGCGCTGGCGCCCGGCGACATGAATTTTCCGACCTATCGGCAGGCAGGGCTGCTCATCGCCGACGGCTATCCGATGGTCACGATGATGAACCAGATTTACTCCAACGAAGCCGACCCGCTGAAGGGCCGGCAGTTGCCGATCATGTATTCGTCGAAGGAGCACGGCTTCTTCTCGATCTCCGGAAATCTGGCGACGCAGTATATCCAGGCGGTCGGCTGGGCGATGGCCTCGGCGATCTCGAACGATTCGAAGATCGCCGCCGCCTGGATCGGCGACGGCTCGACGGCAGAATCCGACTTCCATTCGGCGCTGGTGTTCGCCTCCACCTACAAGGCGCCCGTGGTGCTCAATGTTGTCAACAACCAATGGGCGATCTCGACCTTCCAGGGCATCGCCCGCGGCGGCTCGGGCACCTTTGCCGCCCGCGGCCTCGGCTTCGGCATTCCGTCGCTGCGCGTCGACGGCAATGACTATCTTGCCGTCCATGCGGTGGCCAAATGGGCGGCCGAGCGGGCGCGGAGCAATCTCGGGCCGACGCTGGTCGAATATGTCACCTACCGCGCCGGCGCGCATTCGAGCTCGGACGATCCTTCGGCCTACCGGCCAAAGACCGAATCCGACGCCTGGCCGCTCGGCGACCCGATCGTGCGGCTGAAGAACCACCTCATCCAGCTCGGTGTCTGGTCGGACGAGCGACATGCGCAGGCCGAGGCGGAAATCCTCGACACGGTGATCGCGGCGCAGAAGGAAGCCGAGAGCCACGGCACGCTGCATGCCGGCGGCAAGCCGTCGACGCGCGACATGTTCGAGGGGCTCTATGCCGAGATGCCGCCGCATCTGCGGCGCCAGCGCCAGCAGGCGGGGGTCTGACCATGCCAAGACGGACCATGATCGAGGCGATCCGCGACGCCATGGATGTGTCGATGGGACGCGACGACAAAGTCGTCGTGTTCGGCGAGGATGTCGGCTTCTTCGGCGGCGTCTTCCGCTGCACGCAAGGCCTGCAGGCCAAATACGGCAAGAGCCGCTGCTTCGATGCGCCTATCAACGAATCGGGCATTGTCGGCTCGGCCATCGGCATGGCCGCCTACGGGCTGAAGCCATGCGTGGAAATTCAGTTTGCCGACTACATGTATCCGGCCTACGACCAGCTGACCCAGGAAGCGGCACGGCTGCGTTACCGCTCGAACGGTGATTTCACCTGCCCGATCGTGGTCCGCATGCCGACCGGCGGCGGCATCTTCGGCGGCCAGACGCATAGCCAGAGCCCGGAAGCGCTGTTCACCCATGTGTCGGGGCTGAAGACAGTGGTGCCATCCAACCCGCATGACGCCAAGGGGCTGCTGATAGCGGCGATCGAGGATCCCGATCCGGTGATCTTCCTCGAGCCGAAGCGGCTCTACAACGGGCCGTTCGACGGCCATCATGACCGGCCGGTGACGCCCTGGTCGAAGCATGAGCTGGGTGAGGTCGCCGACGGCCACTACACCGTGCCGCTCGGCAAGGCGGCGATCCGCCGGCCGGGCTCGGCGGTCACGGTGCTGGCCTACGGCACCATGGTCTATGTCGCGCAGGCGGCAGTCGCGGAGACCGGCATCGATGCCGAGATCATCGATCTCCGCACACTTCTGCCGCTCGACCTCGACGCCATCGTCGCTTCGGTCAAGAAAACAGGGCGCTGCGTCATCGTGCATGAGGCGACACTGACTTCCGGTTTCGGTGCCGAGCTGTCGGCGCTGGTGCAGGAAAACTGCTTCTACCATCTGGAGGCGCCGGTGGCGCGGGTCGCCGGCTGGGACACGCCTTATCCGCATGCGCAGGAGTGGGACTACTTCCCCGGTCCGGCGCGCGTCGGCCGGGCGCTGCTGGAAACCATGGGAGCTTAAGATGGGCGAACACATCATCAAGTTGCCCGATGTCGGCGAAGGCGTCGCCGAGGCAGAGCTCGTCGAATGGCACGTCAAGATCGGCGATATCGTGCGCGAGGACACCGTGCTTGCCGCGGTGATGACCGACAAGGCGACGGTCGAGATTCCGTCGCCGGTCGATGGCGAAATCCTTTGGCTGGGCGCCGAGATCGGCGACACGGTGGCGATCGGCTCGCCGATCGTGCGGTTGAAGGTGGCGGGCGAGGGCAATGTGAAGCCGCAGGGCGGTGCGGTTGAAGTGGTGGCTGCTGAGCCACCGGCGAAGCTGCCGACCCCGAAGCCCGAGACTTCCGCGCCAGCCGCGAAGGCGCCGCCAAAGGCAGGCGGGACCGACATGAAACCTGCACCCGCCGTCTCGAAAAGCCAGCGGCAGCCGTCCGTCTCCGGCGCGCCGCGTCCCGAGGGCGAAAAGCCGCTGGCCTCGCCGGCGGTCCGCCTGCGGGCAAAGGAGGCCGGCATCGATCTCAGGCAAGTTGCCGGAAGCGGCCCGGCCGGCCGCATCGGCCACGAGGACATCGAAGCCTTCCTGGCGCGCGGACCCCAAGTTGCGAAAACATCAGGCCTCACCCGCAACGACGCGGTCGAGGACATCAAGGTGGTGGGCCTGAGGCGCAAGATCGCCGAGAAAATGACGCTGTCGAAATCGCGCATCCCGCACATCACCTATGTCGAGGAGATCGACGTCACCGCGCTGGAAGAATTGCGCGCGGCGCTGAACAAGGAAAAGCGCGTGGGCAAGGGGGAGCGGCCGAAGCTGACGCTGCTGCCGTTCCTGATGCGGGCGATGGTCAAGGCGATAGCAGACCAGCCCAATCTCAATTCGCTGTTCGACGACGAGGCCGGCGTCATCCACCAGCACGGCGGCATCCATATCGGCATAGCCGCGCAGACGCCGTCGGGGCTGGTCGTGCCGGTGGTCAAGCATGCCGAGGCGCGTGACATCTGGGAGTGCGGCGCCGAAGTGATCAGGCTTGCCGAGGCGGCCAAGTCCGGCACCGCGACACGCGACGAGCTGTCCGGCTCGACCATCACCATCACCTCGCTCGGCGCCATGGGCGGCGTGGCGACGACGCCGGTCATCAACCATCCGGAAGTGGCGATCATCGGCGTCAACAAGATGATGGTGCGGCCGGTGTGGGACGGTACCCAGTTCATGCCGCGTAAGATGATGAACCTGTCCTCCAGCTTCGATCATCGGGTGATCGACGGCTGGGACGCGGCCGTCTTCATCCAGCGCATCAAGACGCTGCTGGAAACACCGGCGCTGATTTTTGTGGATTGAGGGGGTGACAATGCCTTCTCAGCGTTTTGCTCCATCTGCCTTGCAGCGTCGCGCTGCCCCTCATTGCCCTACCGGGCATTTCTCCCCGTATAGGGACGGGGAGAAAGACGCTGGCATTGGGGGTTTCGCCAATCGCCAGCATTGCAAAGAAGGCGCCGAGGTCGCGGCGGTCTCCCTTCTCCTCGTCCCTATACGGGGAGAAGGTGCCGGCAGGCGGATGAGGGGCAGCACGACGCCGCCGGATGGACACTGTGGCCGGCAGTTCTTACTGGAAGGATGCAGCTGACATGAAAGAAATCTCCTGCAAGCTGCTCGTCATCGGCGCCGGTCCTGGTGGCTATGTCTGCGCCATCCGTGCCGGCCAGCTCGGCGTCGATACAGTGATTGTCGAGGCCGGCAAGCCGGGCGGCACTTGCCTCAATGTCGGCTGCATCCCCTCCAAGGCGCTTATCCATGCGGCGGAGGAGTTCGAGAAGGTGTCGCACATGGTGGGCGGCAACAGCCCGCTCGGCATCTCGGTCACCGCTCCCGTGCTCGACCTTGCCAGGACCGTCGCCTGGAAGGACGGCATCGTCAGCCGGCTCAACAGTGGCGTCGCTGGCCTGCTCAAGAAGGCTGGGGTCAAGACCGTGCAGGGCTGGGCGACGTTTCGTGACGGCAAGACCGTGGCGGTCGAGACCGAGACCGGCGTGCAGGTGATCCGCGCCGAGACGATCGTCATTGCCACCGGTTCAGCGCCGGTCGAGCTGCCGTTCCTGCCGTTCGGCGACGGGGTGATTTCCTCGACCGAGGCGCTGGCCTTGAGCGAAGTCCCGAAGAAGCTCGCCGTCGTCGGTGGTGGCTATATCGGGCTCGAGCTTGGCATCGCCTTCGCCAAGATGGGCGCTGAGGTGACCGTGGTCGAGGCCTTGCCGCGCGTGCTGGCGCAGTATGATGCCGAGCTGACGCGGCCGGTGGTCAAGCGGCTCGCCGCGCTCGGCGTCGAGGTGATGACAGGCGCCAAGGCCAAGGGGACCAAAGGCGGTGCGCTGCTGGTCGAGACATCGGACGGCAAGAGCGCCAAGGTCGCCGCCGACAAGATCCTGGTGACGGTCGGCCGCAAGCCGGTGACCGAAGGCTGGGGGCTCGACCAGATCGACCTCGAGATGGCGGGAAAGTTCATCCGCATCGACGACCAGTGCCGCACCTCGATGCGCGGCATCTTCGCCATCGGCGACGTCACCGGCGAGCCGATGCTGGCGCACCGGGCGATGGCGCAAGGCGAGATGGTCGCCGAGATCGTTGCCGGCCACAAGCGCAGCTGGGACAAGCGCTCAATTCCCGCCGTCTGCTTCACCGATCCCGAGCTGGTGACGGCCGGCCTGTCGCCGGAGGAGGCCAAGGCGTCGGGCGGCGAGATCAAGATCGGCATGTTCCCGTTTGCCGCCAACGGCCGGGCGATGACGAAACTCGGCGAAGACGGTTTCGTTCGCGTCGTCGCCCGCGCCGACAATCATCTGGTGCTCGGCATCCAGGCAGTCGGCCAGGGCGCGTCGGAACTGGCGGCAGCCTTTGGGCTGGCGCTGGAAATGGGTGCGCGGCTGGAGGATATCGCCGGCACCATCCATGCCCATCCGACGCAAGGCGAAGGGTTCCAGGAAGCGGCGCTCAAGGCGCTGGGGCACGCGCTGCATATTTGATGCGGCGGCTTTCCCTTCTCCCCTTGTGGGAGAAGGTGTCGCCGAAGGCGACGGATGAGGGGTGCTCCGGCGTGGCACCGACAGCTCTCCGTCCAACACCCCTCAACCGTCTCGGCGCTGCGCGCCGATCCACCTTCTCCCACAAGGGGAGAAGGCAAGAACGGCCCGAAATCTCAGCTTGCGAGCCGGCTCACCATTTCGTGCTGCGCATACGCGCGGCCAAAACGGTTGGCGAGGAAGGCGTCGAGCGCGATGTCTTCCTGCTTGACGAAACCGGTCGCGGGCAAAGTCCCGTCGGCCAGCATGTCGAGCACGGCGCAGATGCCGGAGGCGGTGGTGATCTGGATGGCGCTGCGCACCACGTCGCCGACGCGCTTGGAATAGATCTTGTTGGCGTAGGTTTCCTGGAGCAGGCGGCCGTTCTTGCGGCCCGAGACGGTGACGAACACGATGACCACGTCCTGCAGCGTCGCCGGCAGGGAGCTTTCAAAAATGTCCTTCAGCACGTCGCGGCGGTGGCGCAGGCCAAGGTCGTTGAGCAGCGCCTTCATGATCGCGGCATGGCCGGGGTAGCGGATGGTGCGGTAGTTCAGCGTGCGCACCTTGCCTTTCAGTGTCTCGGCCAGCGTGCCCAGCCCGCCGGAGGTGTTGAACGCCTCGTAGGTGACGCCGTCGAGCGAGAACTCCTCGCGCTCCTCCAGCGGCGGCACTTCGATCAGATCGCCCTCGACGATCGCCTCGCAAGGCTCGCAATATTCGTTGATGACGCCGTCGGTGCTCCAGGTCAGATTGTAGTTCAAGGCATTCGACGGGTATTGCGGCAGCGCGCCGACGCGCATGCGCACGCTTTCCAGCGTGTCGAAGCGGCTGGCGAGATCGTTGGCGACGATCGAGATGAAGCCCGGCGCCAATCCGCATTGCGGGATGAAGGCGCTCCTTCCCGAAAGCGCCAGCTGCTTGACCCGCCTGGTGCTGACGACGTCCTCGGTGAGGTCGAGATAATGCACGCCGGCGTTTGCCGCTGCCTCGGCAATGCGCGTGGTCAGGTGGAAGGGGGCGGCGCTGAGTACCGCGAACTTGTCGGCCAAGGCCGCCTCGAGCGCGCCCGATGCCTCGATGTCGAGTTCCAGCGTGGCAACCGTGGCCGGCAGTTCGGCGGCGGCGAGCTGTACCGCCGAGCGGTCGACTAGGGTGACGTGGTAGTCACCGGTGGCGGCAAGCATTTCGGCAATGGTCGAGCCGATCTTGCCGGCGCCGACAACAACAATCTTCTTCATGAAACGTCCCTCACCCAAAAGCTGAACCTGAGCACATTGTTTTATGCATGTCGTTTGTCCCAAAACCGCTGCGCACTTTTGGGAGATCTGCATCAGAATCGCAGCTTGCCCGTCGAAAGGAAGCGTGGAATTGTTCGAAACGAAACTCTGATTGTGCATTATGCCGGAGGGAATCGTCGAAATGCTCAGTGAAGCCGAACAGGCCCTTCTTTCCCTGCTGCGCGACAATGCGCGTGCCTCGACCGCCGAGCTTGCGCGCAACCTCGGTGTCTCGCGCACAACGGTGCAGAGCCGGATCGACCGACTGGAGCAGCGCGGCATCATCACCGGCTACGGCGTCCGGCTGGCGCCGGACTACGAGCAGGGGCTGGTGCGGGCGCATGTGCTGCTCACCGTGACGCCGAAGCTCGCCGACAAGGTGGTGCGCGGCCTGCAGGCGCTGGCGCCGGTGAGGACACTGCATTCGGTCAGCGGCAATTTCGACATGATCGTCACCGTCGACGCGCCATCGATCCGGGACCTCGATATGCTGCTCGACCAGATCGGCGCCATGGACGGGGTCGAGCGAACCTTGTCGTCGATCATCCTGTCGACCCGCATCGACCGCTGATCTGACTCGGTGGAGCCGGGCCTTTCAGGACCCAAGCCGGATCGCCGGCTAACCAAATGCCAGCGGAACGCTCACCACCACGGCGAGGCCCGGCCGGCAATCCTCAAGGGCGATCGATGCGCCATGCAGGTCTGCGATGGCCCTGACAAGGCTAAGGCCGAGGCCGCTGCCCGGCGTGGACCGGCTGTGGTCAAGCCGGTAGAGCCGCTGGAACACTTTCTCGCGCTCGTCCGGAGGAATGCCGGGTCCATTGTCGGCGACGCTGGCGACAACGCGATCGCCCTGGCGCGTCACCGACAGCTTGATGGTTGTGCCGGGCGGGCAATGGCGGAGCGCATTCTCCACCAGATTGGCGAACATCTGCGTCAGCAATTCGCGATCGCCATGGATCCGGTTCGCGGTTTCGTTCAGTTTGGTCGACGACAGCACCTTGCCGTCGTCCTCGGCCACGTCGGTGTAGATCTCGGCGATGGTTTGCAGGATTTCGCCGAGTGCGACATCGGTAAAGCGCGCCCTGCGGGCGCCGGCCTCGATCTGGGCGATGCGCAGCAGCGCATCGAAGGTCTCGTTGATCTGGTGACCCTCGGCGCGCGCCTCGGCCAGATCGTCGGAGACCTCCCGGCCCTGCGCGGCCCCGGCGGCGGCGCCTTCCAGGATCATCTGCAGGCGGTTGAGCGGCGTCTTCAGGTCGTGGGCGATGTCGGCGCTGACCTGTTTCATGCCTTCGACCAAAGCCGACAGCCGGTCGAGCGCCGCATTGACCTGGCGGGAGACGATGTCGATGTCGTCGTCCTTGCCGGTCAGCGGGATGCGGGTATCCAGCCGTCCATGCGAGACGTCCACCATGGTGGCGGCGATGCCGTCGAGCCGGCGCTGGACGCGCGAGGCGAGCAGCGCGCCGCCGGCGACCGCCAGCCCGGTGATGATCAGCGTCGCCCAGCCGAAGCTCATCAGCATGATCGTTTCCAGTTCCTCGGTCTCGGACAGGCTGAAGGCGACCGTCAGATTGTTGCCGCCAATCGAGCCGGAATAGGCACGGTATTCAGCGCCGGGCGGCACGCCGGGCATTTCGGCGTTGAACATCGAGAAGCCGTCGGGAAGTCCAGCTGCCGTGAAATTGCCGGCCAAGCGAATCCCGGCTGCGTCGGTCAGCGAAAACAGCTGTTCCTTCTTCGGGCTGCGCATGGAGTGGCTTTCGATGGTCTCGACAAGCTCCTTGAGATCCTTGTCGGCATAGGTCGCCGCGATGACCGCGTAGGTTTCCTTGATGGTGTCGTCGAGTTGCTCGGCAAGATCGGCGCTCATCATCTGGTAGACGATGGCGCCCGACAGCACGAAGGCGAGCATGAACAGGAAGGCGAACGTCAGGGCGAGCCGGAACGGCGTGCTGCGCAGCAGGCGGGGCCATGCTCCGGTCATGGCGCTGCGTGCAGACTGTAGCCGGTGTTGCGGACGGTGTGGATAAGCTGGGTTTCGAAAGGCTTGTCGATCTTGGCCCGCAGCCGGCTGATATGGGTTTCGACGACGCTGGTCTTGGGGTCGAAATGAAAATCCCAGACGCGCTCCAGAAGCATGGTGCGGGTGATCACGCGTCCTTCGCCGCGCATCAGCACCTCCAGCAGGCTGAACTCCCGCGGCTGCAGGTCGATCGGCTGGCCCTGGCGCGTGACACGGCGCATGATCAGGTCCATTTCGAGGTCGGCAACCCGCAAAACGGTCTTCTGCTCCTGCGCGGCCGGCCGGCGGCCAAGCGCGTTGATGCGGGCGAGAAGCTCAGAAAAGGCGAAGGGCTTGACCAGATAATCGTCGCCGCCGGCCTCGAGTCCCTCGACGCGGTCGTCGACGCCGCCGACGGAGGTGAGGAAGATCGCCGGCGTGCGCACGCCTGCGGCGCGCACCGCCTTGATCATCGACAGGCCGTCGAGATCCGGGATCATGCGATCGGCTATGATCACGTCATAGCTGCCGCTGGTCGCCGCGAAGAGCGCGTCGTGGCCGTTGCGAAGCAGGTCACACACATGGCCGGCCTCGGTTAATCCCCGGACGATGTAATCGGCCGTCCTGTGGTCGTCCTCGACAAGCAGAAGTCGCATGGCTGTTCCGGTCTGTGGCCGATTTCGGTGAGAGGCTAGCACCGGCATGGGCCCGTTCCTAGGATGTCGCAAGGCTGCTTCCATACCGCGCCGCCAAATCGATGCAGCGATACGGAATTCTGCTCCGCTGTATCCTTCGGCCAATCTCGCGGCATGGATCCTCGGGTCTGCGCTGCGCTCCTTGCTCCGCCCGTGGATGACGAAGCGATGGGCGTTCCGGCTGATCGCCCAGGTATGTGGACCGTCAATGCAAGCGACCCGACAAGACTTCGCCTAGTCCGATTCCAGCAGGATTTCGTCGGCCTCGTCAGCGGTTTTCTTGAGCGTCATGTAGAGAACGAGACCAATGATGCAGCCAAGGAAGATCAGGCTGGTGAAAATAGTGCCGAAACCCAGGCCGCCATATTCGACTGGCTGCGACAAGAGATCGCCGAAGGAGGCGCCAAGCGGCCGCGTCAGGATGTAGGCGAGCCAGAAGGCCAGGATGCCGTCGAGATGGAGCAGGTACCAGGCAAGCGCGATGAGCGCTATGACGCCACCGAACAGCAGGCCAGATGTCAGGTAGCCCATGTCGAAGCTCTCGGCGACGAGGTCACCGGCGGCGGTTCCGAGCGAGAAGGTGAACAGGATCGCCAGCCAGTAAAAGATCTCGCGCCTTGTGGTGACGATGGTGTGGATCGACAGCGTTCGCTCGCTGGCGTACCACACGGCGAATGTCGCGGCGAGCGCCACCGAGAAGGCGATGGTCGTCGTCTGCAGGCGTACGCCGAAATTGTCGACGAGATTGTCTGTAATCAGCGTGCCGACGATGCTGATCAGCACCACCGCCAGCCAGTAGGCCCAGGGTACGTAGCGCTTCTGCGCGAACTGCAGGACAAGGGCGACGACCAGGATGCCGGTCATGACCAGCGAGGTGACGGTCAGGCCGAGGCCGAGGTTGACGGCGAGATAGTCGGCCGCCGTTTCTCCCATGGTCACCGCCATCAGCTTGATCAGCCAGAAATCGACCGTGACCTCCGGGACCCTGTTGTGGCTGGGAACTGCGGGATTTGGCGTAGTGGGAGAAAGCATGGCGGACGTCCTGCGGCTGGTGGTTCGCGGCACTATTTGCCCATGACCTTCATGGCCTGGGCGAAGAACTCGTCGGCGCGCTTGTCGTCGTCGGCGTTGCAGCGTTCGATGCCCTTGGCCTCCAGTTCCGAGACCTTCGCCTTGTCCGCGGCGCTGAGCGTGGCCGCCGCCTCCGCCGCACGAAGGGTCTTCAGCGTATCCTCGCAAGGCGCGGTGGCGGCAAACACGGAGGAAACCGGACTGGACAAGGCGAGGGTGACCAGTGCGATGGCTAGCGCAAATCGTCTCATGAGATGTTTCCCTGTTTGATGCCGGTTGCGGCAATTGAATCCGGCCCGGTGGTGGCCGATCCGGCACCAGCACAGTAGGGAAGCGAGTTCACGCTCGCCTGTCCGGCGGCTTACAAATTCGTAAGAATGGGCTGGGGCCGCGCGAAAAGCCTTTACGAACGCCTCGCGGTGCGCTGATAGAATGCCGGGCGCCTTGCATCCGCCATCAATGGGGTGGCCCAGTGCCCCCAGGTTGCCGGGCGCCCGGTTGCCAGCGCTCCAGGAAACACGATGACCTACGCTACCCTGAAACCGGTTTCACGGGCCTTCAACCAGCGCAAGCGGCTGATCTTCGTGCGGGTGGCGGCGGTGCTGGCGGTGCTGCTTCTGTTTCTCACCAAACCGGCGCTCAGCGAGGGCTCGAACGGGCACGAGACGCTCGAACTCTTCGGCTTCTGCCTGGTGCTGGTCTGCGTCGTCGGACGGCTGTGGAGCATCCTCTATGTCGGCGGCAAGAAGAACGAGGAACTGGTCTCGACCGGACCATTTTCGATTACCCAGAACCCGCTCTACTTTTTCTCGACGGTCGGCGCGGTTGGGGTCGGATTGCTCTACGGCTCGTTGCTGGCGGCCGTCGCGCTTGGCCTTGCCAGCTTTTTCATCTTCCGCGTCACGGCGCGCAAGGAAGCCGGATTCCTGCTCGGAAAGTTCGGCCCGACCTACCTTGCCTATGTCGAGAACACGCCCCGGTTCTGGCCAAATCCGCTTCTGTATCACGACCATGACCAGATGCAGTTCTCGACTCAGGCGCTGAAGCGCACGTTCTATGACGGGCTCTATTTCCTCGCCATCTTCCCGGCCATCGAACTGGTCGAGCATTTCCGGGCGACCGGCCTGCTGTTCCCGGCCTTCGTCACGATCTACTGATCAGCGGCGCAGCGCCGCTCAACCAGCGCTACGAGCTGCCAAGCGGATGCGGCATGTAGCCGACGAAGCCCGCAATCTTCCAGCTGCCGCCGACCTTGGTGCAGAAATACAGCGTCTGCCATTTCAGCCTGTCGACGCTGCCGTCCGCCTTGGCGACGGAGCCGTCGAATTTCTTGTGCAGCACGGCGCGATCGCCGTCGACATCGATGTCGCGCATGTTGGTGACGCGAAACAGCGCCTCGCGCAGCGGCTCGGCGAATTTCGTCGCCGCGGTCTCCTTGGCCTGGCGCAACCACTCGTCGCGATAGACCTCCAGCCGCGGGAACTGCAGCCTCCAGGCGTCGGCATTGCTAAGGAAATGCGCATGCATACCGAAGAAGCTCGAGGCCACGAAATCATCCTCGACCATCGACCAGTCCTGGCCGATGAAGGCGTCGATGTCGCGCCGCACCAGCATTTCCCAAAGCGCATGGCGATCGGCATCGCCGGCCGGAAACGGGTTCTTGTCGTAGGTCATTTTTCACTGTCTCCGGTCTCGCAAACGCTTCTATCGCCACAGCTGCGAAGCAGCGTGGCGGCGCGCACGATGCAAGCGCTTCTGTAATAAAGCAACATGGATTCCGTGAAAATGTTGCTTTCCAACAAGGCCCCTATGAGGATCGCCCTGATCGCGATAAATGTCGATCAAAGCGAGCGCTCCCCCTGGCGCTCCGTCACGCCATCAGAGGAGGTGATCCCTTGCCGAAGCAGTGTTTTGGAACGTCGCATGTGCCGCTGTCGCCGGCCGTACGCGCCGGCGATTTCGTCTATGTCTCGGGCCAGGTTCCGGTCGGCAGCGATGGTATCGTGGTCAAGGGCGGCATAACGGAACAGACCGAACAGGTGCTCGCCAATGTGAAGGCCGCGCTGGCGCTGGCCGGCTGCACCCTGGACGATGTCGTCAAGACCACGGTCTGGCTTGAGGACGCGCGCGATTTCGGCGCCTTCAACGCGGTCTATGCCAGGCATTTCCCGAAGAACCCGCCGGCCCGCACCACGGTCGAGTCGCGGCTGATGATCGACATCAAGATCGAAGTCGAGGCGGTGGCCTACCGGCCGGTCTAAGTCTTGAGGCGGCAAAACAACGAAACGGAGGTTACCTCAATGCAATTCGACCTCCTGCTGAAGGGCGGACGGCTGATCGACCCGGCATCCAGGCTCGATGCGCCGCGCGATGTCGCCATCGCCAATGGCCGCATTGCCGCGGTCGATGTCGATATCCCGGCCGACCGCGCCGCGCAGATCGTCGATGCCGCCGGCTGCATCGTCACTCCCGGCCTCGTCGACCTGCACAGCCACGTCTATTGGGGCGGCACGTCGCTCGGCGTCGATGCCGACCGACTGGCCGCCAAAAGCGGCACCACCACCTTCATCGATGCGGGCAGTGCGGGCGCGGGCAATTTCCTCGGCTTCCGCCGCCATGTCATGGAGCGCTCGAAGGTTCGCATCCTGGCCTATGTCAACATTTCCTTTGCCGGCATCTTCGGCTTCTCGCAGACGGTGTCGGTCGGCGAGTGCAGCGATCTCAGGCTGTGCGAACCGCGCGAGGTCGTGGCCGCGGCGCGCGAACACCGCGACGTCGTGGTCGGTGTCAAAGTTCGCTCCGGCCGCCACGCCGGCGGCACCAGCGGCATCGCCCCGGTCGATCTGGCGCTGGAGGCCGCCGACCAGGCCGGCCTGCCGCTGATGGCGCATATCGACGAGCCGCCGCCCGGCCGCTCGGAAGTGCTGCCGCGCCTGCGCAAGGGCGACATCCTCACCCACTGCTTCCGGCCGTTCCCCAACGCGCCGGTGTTCGCCTCCGGCGCGGTGCGGCCTGACATGCGGCTGGCGCGCGAGCGCGGCGTCATCTTCGACCTCGGCCATGGCATGGGCTCGTTCGATTTCGCGGTCGCGCGGGCCATGCTCGAGGAAGGGCTGGCGCCCGACGTGATCAGCAGCGACGTCCATCTCTACTGCGTCGACGGGCCAGCCTTCGACATCCTGGTCTGCATGTCGAAGCTTTTGGCGCTCGGTATGCCGCTGGTCGAGGTTCTACGCGCGGCGACACAAGCCCCGGCGCAGGCGATTGCCAGGCCTGACCTCGGCACGCTGGCGGTCGGCACAGTCGGCGACGTCGCCGTGCTGCGGCAGCGGCCGGGTCGCTTTACCTTTGTCGACGCGGTCGGCGCCTCGCTGGTCGCCGACCAACGGCTGGTCTGCGAAGGCATCGCCATCGGCGGCACCTGGTGGCCGAACGAGGCGGTCAACAATGCCAGCGAGACCGAGCGTTTCGAGGCGCATCCCACGCATACGCATGTCGAGGTGGCGGCGCGGCACTTTGGGCATCGGCACGAGTGATGAGAGCCAATCTCCCCCACGTGGGGGAGATCGGGCGTCACCGTCCGGCGTTGCTGAAAGCCCCATAGACGGTCGTCTCAATCCCCTCCATGCGCGCCTTGATCTGCAGCGCCACATATTTCGAATAGAAGCGAGACAGTGCCAGATTGCCGCCGTGGAACCACAGCGCTTGCTGAGCAGTCGGCTTCCACATGTTGCGCAACTCGCCTTGCCAGGGTCCGGGATCGCCCTTCACGCCGGAGCCAAGCCCCCAGCACGGGCCGACCTTGTCGGCGACCTGGCGCGAGACGATCGCGGCCACCGTCTCGTTCATCGACTGAAAACCGGTGCAGGCGACGATCGCGTCGGCGGCAAGCTCGCTGCCGTCCTCGAAAAGGATGCCGGTCGGCGTCAGCGATTTGATGGCGACGCCGCTGCGCACGCCGATCTCGCCGTCGATGATCAGGTCGGAAGCGCCGACATCGATGTAATAGCCGGAGCCGGTGCGGTAGGCCTTCATCAGCAGACCGGTCTCGTCATCGCCGAAATCGATGGCGAAGCCGGCGGCGCGCAGGCGGTCGTAGAAGGTCGCGTCGCGCGCCTTGATCACCTCGTAGAGCGCCTGCTGGCCCTTCGGCACCAGCGCGAAGGGCGTCGAGGCGACGATCATGTCGGCCTTCTCGGTGGTGATGCCGCGCGCCAGCGCGTTCTCCGAAAAGATCTCGAAGCCAACTTCCATCAGCGTGTCCGACTTGACCACTGTGGTCGGCGAGCGCTGGATCATGGTGACCTCCGCACCGCTCTCCCAGAGGTCGACGCTGACATCATGCCCCGAGCTTGCCGCGCCGATGACGGCGACCTTCCTGCCGCGGAATTTCTCGCCGCTGGAGTACTGGCTGGAGTGCAGCAACTCGCCCTTGAATTGATCGGCGCCCGGCAGATCGATCTGCCGCGGGGGGCCATACGCGCCGGTGGCAAACACGATGTGCTTCGGCTTCAGCGTGATGTGGCGGCCGACGCGGTCGACGACGACGGTCCAGACCTTTTCGGCCTCGTCATAGGACGCGCTGAGGCACTTCGTGGCGACCCAGTAGTTGAGCTCCATGACGCGCGTGTACATTTCCAGCCAGTCGCCCATCTTGTCCTTGGGCGTGAACACCGGCCAGTTTTCCGGGAACGGAATGTAGGGCAGATGATCGTACCAGACCGGATCATGCAGCACGAGTGTCCGGTAGCGGTTGCGCCAGGAATCGCCGGGGCGCGCGTTCTTCTCGATGACGATGGTGGGCACGCCGAGTTGCCTGAGCCGCGCGCCCAGCATGATGCCGCCTTGGCCGCCGCCGATGACAAGGCAATAGGGTTGTTCGCCGGCGCCGAGGTCGCGCGTCTCGCGCGCCCGCGCCTCCGTCCAGGTCTCGCGGCCGGGGTCGGCCTTGTGGCGCACGCCCAGCGGCCGCGCGGGTCCCTTGCGCTCCTCGAACCCTTTCAGGTCGGTCATTGCGGTGAACAGCGTGCGGCAGCGGCCATCGCGCAGGCGCATGACGCCCTGGCCACGCGCCGATGCGGTCTCGAAGCTGAACCAGGCCTCGACAGTGCCCTCGTCCGAGGTCGCCTCGCCGGTCAGCTGCCAAGCCGTCGGCTTCGTCGCCGCCAGCGTCGACGCGAGCATATCGGCGATCGCCCCGCGTCCTTCCATGGTCGTGATGTTCCAGGTGAAGGTCAGGAGATCGCGCCAGTAGCAGTCGTCGACGAACAGGCTGCTTGCCGCCGCCATATCGCCCGCTTCGAGCGCCTTGGCAAAGGAGCCGAGCCATGCGGCCGCCTGTTTCGATGGTGCCATGTCGAGCATTTCTTCCCTCTTGCCGCAAAGGCGCCGAACACGGCGCGAAAACCCAATTATCGACCTTGGCGCATCGCGCTGTGGAGCGCTACTCCCGCAGTGAACAACGACCAGGACCAGATCCGCCCTCGCTAACCAATCGTCTCCAGCCGTCTTGGCAAGCGGTTCATGGCAACCGGCCCGTCCGGCGTGATCACGAACTGGTCTTCGAGATTGAAGCTGGCGAGGCCGTCGATGTAGAGCGGAATCTCGAAGGCCAACACCATGCCGGCTTCGATCACGACATCGCTGTCGGCCGCAATGAACGGCCATTGTTCGGAAAAGACAGACTGGCCGACGCCATGGCCGAAATGACCGCGGTGGTAGCAGCGCAGCCCTTGCCGCGCCAGGCTGTCGCTGGCGACGCGGTGCACATGACCCAGCGAGGTTCCCGGAACAAGGGCTGCCACCCCATCCTCGAAGGCCTGCTCGGCGATGGCATGCAGTTCGGCCTGTTCGGCGGATGGCGACCCGAAAATGAAGTTGCGCGACATGTCGGAGGCGTAGCCGCCGACGGTGCAGACCATGTCGCACTTCAGCGGGTCGCCAGGCATTGCCCTGGCATCGGCGCCTTTGGCCCGGGCGCCCAGCGTCATGTATTCGGCGGTAGCAACCGGAAGCGACAGGCCGGCCGCGGCCGAGGCAACGCCGTCCCGGTAGAGCGCGACGAGATCGGCCTGGCGCATGCCGGCCATTGCATCCACCTGCAGCCGGTCCAGCCCGGCTTCCGACAGGATGATGCCTTGCTGGAGAAGCTCGATCTCGCGTTGCGACTTCACTGCCCGCAACCGATCGAGAACCTCCGAACCGTCGACCATCGAACAGCCCGGCAGTATCGCCTGCAGGACCGAGAAATCTGCGACGGCAATGAAATCGAGATCAACGCCGATGGTCGCGCGGTCAAGCCCGAAGCCTGTCAGGATCTGTTTCAGCTCGCGGGCGGAACTGGCCAGGTCGAATGTTGCTGGCCGGGAAAAGTCGGGCGACCGGCCAGAGGATGCTAGGCCGGCCTCGACGCGTTGCGCCAGCGTATGGCCAGTGGTCGAGACGTCGAGCGTGGCGGTTTCGATCCAGATCGGGTGGCTGCGGACCACGGCGTCCGGCAATACCGCCTGCAGCTGAGCCGCGTTGAAATCCGCCACCACGACGCCGATCGGCAGGTCTTGCCGGGCCGGGATGACGACGAAGCCGGCGCCGGCCCGCCGGAACAGTCCGGCCGGGCCGACCCAGGCACCGGTCGCATAGTGGAATGCCTCGGGCGCACAGAGCACCAGCGCCTGCAGGCCAGCGCGTTCCATCAGTTGCGTCGCGCGCAGGCGGTCGACAAACCCCGTCATGTATTCTTCTCCGGATGTCCGAAGCGGCAACGGAGCATTCCGGGTACGGACAATCAAGCCGGTTTCATAGGCGGAGGTGCGCGGAACATGCGCGATGTTGGCGGGACAGCACCCCCTTCTGGCCTGCCGGCCATCTCCCCCGCAAGGAGGGAGATCGGCAGCTTGGGCGCCCCGCTTACTCCTGGGACGATGATGATTGGCGAAATCTCCCCCCTTGCGGGACAGATGGCCGGCAGGGCAGAGGGGGGTGGGAAGGATCGCGTCAGAACAACTTTCAGTTTTGCCCACAGCATTGGTCGGCGGGCGTTGAGCTTCGCGTCAAGCCGGCGTCAGCACCCCCGCTACTTGATGGATTCCAGCTTGGCGACGGCAGCCGTGAAGCCAGCGAGCGATACCGGGATGGTGACCGGCTTGCGGGTGACCGATTCCATGCCGATGTTCAGGTTGGTTCCCGACTTCATGGTCTTGATGATATCCGCTGACAGCGGCGTGGCGGCATAGGCGCCGTTCTGGTCGCTGGTCTGGATGGCGAGCACTGTCTTCTGGCCCTGGTCGATCTGGAACGAGGCGCCGGACGGCAGGAACAGCCCATGTGGCAGCGCGAGCAGCATGGCCAGGCCGCCATTGCCGTTGTCGCGGCGCACGGTCACGGTCAGCACGCGCTGTCCGGACTTGGCTTCGGTCAGGTTCTGCGACACCTGGCACTGAAGCTCGGCGGTTGCCGAGCCACTCGAGCAGTTTACCGCCCACGGATTGGCATCGGCAGGTTTTGCATTGGAATCAGTCGGTTTGGGCTGGGCCGGCTTGGCGTCTTCGGCAAGGGCCGGTCCTGCCGCCGACAGGACCAGCCACAGGGCGGCTGAACTTGCGATCATTAGATTAGCAAGAGCTAAACTTGATGACATTTTCTTTGGGCCCCGCATTCTTTCTTTCCCCGTCAGGTATTTTCATCGGTGGGGTTTGATACAACACTCGGGACTGTTTCGGAAGCTAGGCCGGCGCCAAGAAAGCCGACAAAAGTACTGTGACCTTTCGGACACACGAAAGAAAATTGGAGGAAACCCCTAGAAATCGTAGGAACCGAGACTCGCTATACAATACAATCTGCGTAAGACTTAAACACGCGGGACGTGCAGTCCCAGAAGGACTCGCCTGGGATGGGAACTACCGAGAAATCTCGGCAAGTTGGTGAGAAGGCGGCGCGTGGGGAGGACTTCCGCGTGCGCGCCGGCTATCGCCGTTCGCAAATTGCCAGGCATCTGTGGAAGACGACGGCGCTTACGACGCTGGCGCTTGGCCTTTCAGGCATGTCGGCCTATGCCGACCCGAACGGGTTGTGGCAGCCGCAGGTGCGCGCCATCGTCGGCGCCGACAACAATGGCGGCAACGCCGCGCTCGAAGGCTTCATTCCGCTGAAGCAGACGGCCGAATCGGTGCTGTTCCTGGATGTCCGGGCCAAGCACGATTTCAAGGACGGTTTCGGCCAGGATGTCGGCCTCGGCGTCCGCCGCATCGTCAATCCGGACCTGATGATCGGCGGCTACGCCTATCTCAACGTCGAGAACTTCAACAGCAACCAGTTCACCGCCGCGACGCTCGGCGCCGAGGCGATCACGCCGCATTTCGACGCGCATGTGAATGTCTATCTGCCGATCAAGGGCGACTACAAAGACCGCTCCACCGACTCGACGCTGTCGATGGTCGGAAACCAGCTGCTCGAGCAGATATCGGTGATCGATCATCGCCAATACGCGGCCTGGGGCATCGAGGGCGAGGTCGGCGCACAGGTGCCGATCAACCTGCCCGACAAGCATTCGCTGCGGCTGGATATCGGCGGCTACCACTTCGAGGATCCGCACGGCGACGACCACAGCGTCACCGGCGCCAAGGCCGGGTTCGAGTATACGATCGGCGATGTCTTCGGCAGCAACACCTCGCTGGTGTTCGCCGGCGAGGTCCGCAACGACAATCGCGACGACACCCAGTTCGCCGGCAGCGTCCGGCTGAACATCCCGTTCAACCCCGGCCACGGCTCTGACAATGCCGACAATGGGGCCGACAGCGGGCCGGAGCCGGTCTATCCGGTCAGCGAAGGCCTGCGCAAACGCGTCAACGAGCGCGTGCGCGGCGATATCGGCGTCAGGATCCAGTCGCAGGACGTGAACGGCGGCACGACGACGCGCCTCGCCATCAATGCCGCCACGGGTGCTGCTTTCGGCAAGTTCTTCTTCGCCGACGGCGGTAACTCGCTCGGCCTCGGCACCATTGGCGATCCGACGACGCTGGACGATGCCGTGACCAAGGCCGGCAACGGCTTCGTCGTGGCGCTTGGCGGCAGCGGCAATATCACCACCGGCGGCGTGACGCTGACCAATGGCCAGACCGTCATCGGCGGTGGCAGCAGCGTCACCGCCCTGCTTTTCGGCGGCGGCACCAGCAGCTTCAACCTGGGCGGCAGCAACGGCACGATCCAGGGCACCAATCCGGCCAACAACGTCATTACGCTGGGCAATGGCAACACGCTGAACGGCATCACCATCACCGGCGGCGCCAACGGCATCTTCGGCAACAACATCTCCGGCGCCACGCTGACCAATGTCACTGTGACTGGGGCCGGTGGCAATGGCGCCGACTTCATGGGCACCTCGACCGGCATCAAGGGCTCGGACTTCACGGCGAAGAACAACGGCCTCGACGGCCTGCATATCGAGGGCGACGGCACCTACAATTTCACCGGCACGACGCTGCTGCAAGGGAATGGCGACGACGGGCTCGATGCCACCGGCAAGGGCACCTATACGTTCGCGACGCTCAATGCGAAGGACAATGGCGACCGTGGCATTACCGTGCAGGGCACCGCGACATCAGGCAGCTTCACCACCAGCGACGGCACCGTATCGGGCAATGGCGGCACCGCCGTCTTCATCGACCCGATCACCGCGCATGTGGTGCTGGATTCGATCACCCAGTCCGGCGGCACGTCGGGCGTGGTGCTCGATCAGGTCTCGGGCAGCTTCACCGTCAACGGCGCGACGGCGATCTCGAACACAACCGGACCGGCGATCGCCATTTCGAATTCGCCGGCGGCGATCCGCTTCGGCGATGTAGCGATCACGGCCCCCGGCGGCGACGGCATTTCGTTTGCCGGCGTCAATGCGGCGGTGGTCGCCGGCAATATCGTCATTTCCGGCCTTGGCGTCGGCACCGGCCTCGACTTCTCCGGCAGCCGCACGAATTTCACCGCACAGTCGCTCAACGTCACCGGCACCGGCGCTGCCGGGTCGATCGGCATCGATCTCTCGTCGCCGACCTCGGGCGGCGCAACGATCGCCATCACCGATGGCGGTACGATCGCCGGGGTCGACACCGGCGTGCGCTTCGGCATTGCCGGCTCGCCGGCCAATTCGGCCAATGCCGAGTTCAGCTTCGGCGGCGGCTCCATTGCCGGCATCACCGCTTCGCTCGACGCGCGCGGCCTCAACCAGACGCTCGGCCATTACGCGTTCGGCTCGACGACGTTCAGCGGCCCGCAACTGTTCGACGTCCAGAATCTGATCTTTGTCGGCTCTTCCGCGACCGGCTCGGGCAACGGCTCCTCGCTGCTGGACCTTGCCACGATCGCGACGGCCGATGCCAACACCGACGCAGATGCGATCTTCGTGCTGGTCAATCGCGGCACGGCCATCGACGATGCCGACGGCTTCTCGCTCAGCGCCGGGCAGACGCTGGCTTCGTTCGGCAACGGGCGGACCTTCTCGCTCGGCGGTATCCCGGTCAACATTACCGGCGACAACATCACACACAGCGGCGTCGTCTCGGATGCAGGGGGTGCTGCGACGCTGACCGATTCCGGCAGCGGCGATGTCGTCACCCTGGCCAACAACAGCTCGCTGCGCGATTTCAACATCGCCGGCGGCAGCGCCAACGGTGTCCACGGCAGCAACGTCAGCAATGTCACGATTTCGGGCTTGAATGTTTCGGGCGCCGCTCTCGATGGTCTGCTGTTCGATGGCGTCAACAGCGTCACCGCCAACAATTTGAGCTCGACCGGCAATACGAGCGACGGCCTGCAGATCGACGGCAGCGGCCCGCCGATCGACGGCGCCGGAGCCTACAATTTCACCGGCACGACGACACTCTCGAACAACACCGGCCACGGCCTGTTCGTCGTCGGCGGAGGAACCTATGGTTTCGAGACGCTCGACGCGAAGGACAATGGCGGCGATGGCGTCTTCGTCAATTCGATCGGCGCCGCAAAGCTGACGATCACTGGCGGCACGATTTCGGGCAACGGCCTGGCAGGCTTCACAGTCCAAAGTCTCGGGCTTGCCAACAGCACCCAGCTCGATGTCACACTGGACGCGCTGAGCCAGTCCGGCGGACAGGGTGGAGTCGGCCTGTTCCACACCTCCGGCAATTTCTCCGTTACCGGCGCGACGACGGTCTCCAACTCCCTTTTCGACGGCATTACCATCTGGGACAGCTCCACCACGGTTGGTTTCGGTGGCGCGGTCACCATCACCAATCCATCCCGCGACGGCATCTCGCTCAAAAATGATACCGGCGCCGTCACGTTCGGCCAGGTGACGATCAACCAGGCTGGTGTGAACGGCATCCTGCTCAGCGGCAATTCCGGCGCTGTAACGTTCGGCGATGTGAGCATCAGCCAGCCGACCCAGAACGGCATCGACGTTTCGGGCACCAACGGCACGATCGGCTTCGGCAACATCGACATCACCGGCCTGCCCACCGGCCGGACCGGGCTCGACCTGTCGGGCAGCCAGTCGACCTTCACCGCCACCTCGCTCGAGATCACCGGCGCCGGCAGTTCGACCGGCATCGATCTTTCCGGCACCACCGGCGGCTCGGTGACGATCGGCACCGGCACCATTTCAGCCGGCACCGGCGTGCAAATGGGCACGCATGGCGCGGCTGGAGCCACCGCCGACACGACCTTCTCGTTCGGCGGCGGATCGATCACCGGCACGACGGCTTCGCTCGACATGCGCGGCCTGAACCCGGGCAGCGGCACCTATGCCTTCCACGACACGGCCCTGAACGGGCCGCAGCTGTTCGACGCCGCCAATGTCATCTATGTCGGCGCCACCAGCACCGGCCCCCTCGGCGATGGCTCCAGCGCCAGCAATTTGATCAATGCCGCCGCCGCCGATGATCTGACCACCAGCGCCAGCACGATCTTCGTGCTGGTCAAGACGGCGGCTGTCCAGACCACCGACACCGACGCCGATGGCTTCACGCTGGCCAACGGCCAGTCGATCGTTTCCTTCGCCAATGGCGGTACCGTCACCCTGGGCGGGCCACCCGCCAATGTCACCGGCACCCATGTCGTTACCGGCGCGACGCAGGCCGATCCGTTCGGCTTCGGCGGGGCGACGCTCAACAACGCCGCCAACAGCACCATCGACCTCGCCAACGGCAACCTCGTCAAGAACCTCAGCGTCAGCAACGGCATAGGCGTTGCCATCGATGGAACTGGGGTCAACGGCCTGAACGTCGGTGGCGTGACGATCGCGGGTGCCGCCACCGGTCTCGTCCTCGACGGCGCGTCGGGCACCGTTACAATCAACAATCTGCACATCCAGGCCCCAGGCCAGACCGGCATCGTGCTCGCCAATTCGGCCGCAAGCGTCAACTTCACCGGCAAAACGGCAATTACCGGCAGCAGCGTCAACGCCGTGCTGGCCAACAATTTCGACGGCACAGCAAGCTTCAACGATCTCGACATCACCGGCGGCAGCGGCTCGGGTGTCGCGGTCCTCAATGGTTCGAGCGGAACCTTTACCTTCGGCGCGGCGAGCTCGATCAGCACCACTTCAGGCACCGCCGTCAACATCGATGCGTCCGCGCCGAACCTGACCTACAACGGCACGATCAACCAGACCGGCGCGGCAAGCGCGGTGAAGATCAACGCGATGACCGGCGGCACCGCCAGCTTCACCGGCAAGATCACCGCCAGCACCGACGCCGCCAACGCGATCGACCTGACCGGCAACACCGGCAGCACGATCAACTTCAGCGGTGGCCTCGACCTGACCACCGATGGCGGCTACGGGCTCAGCGCTATCAATGGCGGCACGCTGACGGTGACCGGCTCCGGCAACACCGTGGCGACGGGCGCGGGGATCGATGAGAAGGGCATTCTCATCGGCGGCACCGGAATGACCATCGGCGCTGCCGGCGTGACCTTCGCAAGCGTCACCGTGGATGGCTCGGGCGGCATCGTTTCCAGCGGCATCGTCATCCAGAACACCAGCGGCGGCAATGTCACCTTTGGCGCCGTCGATATCAACCGCGTCAATGGCGACGCCATCCGCCTTACCAATGTCGCCAGCGGTGTCTACACCTTCAACGGCACGACGAAGATCGACACTGTTGTCGGCGGCGGGCCGGGCTTCGTGGTGGACGGCAGCGCCGCGACCGTCAATGTCGGCAACCTGGTGACGACGCTTGTTTCGGGTGCCGATGTCAGCCTGACCAACAACACCGGCACGATCGCCATCGGCGGCACCATCACCAATTCCGGCACTGGCGACGGCGTCGTCGTCTCCGGTGGCAGCGCGGCAATCACGGTCTCGGCCAATATCTCCAGCTCGGCAACCGCACTGGGCACGGCGGTCAGGATCGACGGCACCACCGGTGGCTCGGCAACCTTCAGCGGCAGCGTCACCTCGACCGGCACCGGCAATCTGTTTGCCATCGGCACCACGACGGCACCGACCAACACAGCGGTCAGCTTCACTGGCCCGGCGCTGACGGCGACCGGCGGCGGCAGTGCGGTGATTGGCGGGCTTGGCGCCAGCGCGAGCTTCAACGCCACGGGTCCGCTTTCCGTCACCAATTCGACCGGGACGGGGCTTGTCGTTTCGAATACCGCCAGCACGGCCTCCGCTGCCTTCGGCGCGGTCACGGTCAACGGCAGCGTGACTGGCATCGGCCTCTCGGGCAATTCGGGCACCCTCACCTTCGGCGCCACCAACGTCACCAATGTCGGGCTGAACCAGACCGGCGTCAGCGTCTCAGGCACCAATTCAGGCACGCTTTCCTTCGCCAGCCTCGGCATCGCCATGACCGGCAATGGCGCGACCGGCATCAGCTTCGCCAATGCGGTGGTCAATGGCACCATCACCGCGCGCGATTTCGACCTGACCAGCGCGAGTTCGACCGGCACGACGGCGGTCAACCTCACCAACACCACCGGCACCGGCACAATCCAGCTCGGCGATCCCGGTGCGCCCGCCAACACCACCGCTTCCACCATCGGCGGGCCTGGCAATGGCCCCGGCATCGGCTTCCAGTTCAGCAACACGACCGCCATCAACTTCATCTATGGCGACGGCGAGGGTGCCGCCGACAAGCTGTCGACGGTGAAGGCGGTCGACATCCTGAATTCGACCGGCGGCTTCCCGGCCGGCGGCACCTACAATTTCAAGGATGTCAACGGCGCCACCGGCGGCTTCATCGGCGACATTTCCGAAGCGCAGGGCTCGACCGTCTATTATGTCGACCCGAACGGCACCGGCGACGGCACGGCCGACAATCCAGGCTCGATCGCCGGCGCCGAAGCGTCGGGAGCCAAGATCATCGCGCTGATCGACAGGTCGCAGAACGGCACCAGCAATTTGATCAACATGATGCTGGCGCAGCAGAATGGTGGCGGCAACAACACACTGAACCTCGCCGACGGCCAGATCCTGATCGGCCTCAAGGCCGGCGACTCCATCGACACCGCGCCCTATGGCGGTGTCGGCGGCACGCTCGGCGGCAACTTCAAATTCAGCAACATCAATTCGTCGAGCATCATCGATGCGCCTGACGGCGTCGACACCGTGCTGCCGACGCTGACGACGGCGAGCGGCAACACGGTCGATTTCAGCGGCCGCGCCAGCATCGACAACGTCATCATCAGCAACACCGGCACCGGCATTGGCGTGCATGGCACCGCCATCACCGAGTTTGTGCTCAACCGGGCGACGATCGCCGGTGGCGACGGTGGCGCACTGTCGATCGTCGACGGCGCGGCCAACAGCGAGGTCGCGCTGTCGAACCTCACCCTCTCGGCCACGGGCGGCAACATCGCTTCGGTCGACGGCACGGCTGGCGCCGGCACCATGAAGGTCAGCGCCTTCTCCGACATCACGCTTCTCGGCAACAAGGGCGAAGCCGGCGGCTTCCTGTTGACGACCGCCATTTTCGACGCCAATGCGGCCACCCCCGGCATCGACCAGGTCGATGGCGGCGCCTTTGTCGCCGGCACCACGGCGAACCGCGTCGGCGGCTATGGCCTGTTGCTGCTCAGTGTGGCTGGCGACATCAAATTCGACACGACCAATGTCGCGGTCAAGACGGCGACCAGCACAACGTTCCCCGGTCCGAGCGCCATCGGTGTCGTCGCGAGCGGTGCGGTGGGAGGCGGTAACAACATCGACCTCGGCACGGCCACTTTCAATATCGACGGTACCGGCGCCAGCGCCGGGCTCAACAGTGCCTTGTGGGCGAGCATCATCCCGGGCAACCGTGTTGGCTTCTCGGGCGTGGTCACTGTCAACACCGTCGAGGCGGCCGGCCTGGTGTCCGATCTCGGCGGCACGCTGTTCTTCGGCGCGGCCGGCAACACGGTGACGACCACCGGCCAGCCGGCGATCTCATTCAGCAACGGCACAAGGGTCGAAAACGGCTCTGGCGGCTCGGCGCAGTTCGGTGCCATCAATTCGAGCGGTGGCGGCCAGAACGGTATCCTGCTGTCCGACCTCGCGGCGTCGCCGACGCTTCTGTTCAACGGCCCGGTGACGATCGACGGCACGACGTCCAACGCCATCCAGATCCAGAATACCACCCTCGCCGCGGCGTCGGTGACCTTCGCCGGTGCGGTCTCCATCACGAACGCCACCGGCGGCGGCGTCGAGTGGCAGCGTCTGGCCGGCAGCACCGACACGCTGACCTTCTCGGGCGGCCTCGCCATCCAGAACAGCGGCGGCGTCGGCTTCTCTGCCGACCATGGCGCGGTGGCGCTGTCCGGCACAAACACGGTTTCCACCACCAACGGCACCGGCGTCAGCATCAGCAACGCCGGTGTCAGCGGCGGCTTCACCTCGGTCAGCGCTAGCTTCGCCGCCGGCAACGGCATCAACCTGCAGAACCTGACCGGCTCGCTCAATCTCGGCACCGGCACGCTGACCAACACCGGTGCGGGCGCGGCCTTCAACGTCGGCTCGGCCACCAACGCAAGCGGCGGCAATGCGGTCATCTCCTATGGCGGCACCATCGCTAGCAACGGCGCCGGTGCGGCGGTTTCGATCCGGGAACTCACCGGCGGCTCGGTGACGCTGTCGGGCAACCTGACCGACGGCAACGCCGCGGCCGGTGGCAACATCGTCGTTGGCAACATCGACAACGGCACGGCGGCAACCGTCACCTTCTCCGGCGCCAGCAAGCAGATCAGTTCGGGCACCACCGACGCCGTCAGCCTCGGCATCCTCGGCGCGTTCCCGGCGGGTACTCCGGCCCCCAACACGAACGGCACGATCAATTTCACCAATGGCGGTCTCGACATAACGACGACAGGCGGGGCGGGCTTCGTCGCGTTCGGCAGCAGCGTCAGCGTAACTGGCACCAACAACACCATCGCTTCCGGCGGTGACGGGCTGGTGGTGGGCTTTGCCAATGTCGGCAGTGGCGGCATCACCTTCGACAGCATTTCGTCGGTCGCCACCGCTGCCGGTGGCGGCGTGTTGCTGAACACCGTCGACCTCGCCGGCAATGTGAACATCGGCGGCCTGACCAATACGGGCGTCATCGGCGTCACCGTGTCCGGCGTGACGACCGGCTCCGGGAAGTCCGTCAACTTCACCGGAACGACCAACATCGACGTCGCCACTTCCGGCTTCCAGTTCAGTGGCCAGGTTGCAACGGTGAACATCGCCAATGTCGCCGGGTCCAGCCTGACCATCGACGGCGGCACGCGCGGCATTGATTTCAACGGCGTGATGGGCGGCACCGTCAACATCGGCGGCAATGGCGGCACCGCCAGCATCGGCGCGACGACAAGCACCAGCGACTTTGCCATCGCTGTCGGCGGCAATACCGGTGGCACGCTGAACTACAACGGCTCGGTCAAGGTCAATGCGGGCAGCGTGGTGAGCGCAGGCGGTGGCGACCTCGCCACCCTCAACCTCAGCGGTTCGGTGCTTTCGACGACAGCGTCGACGGCCTTCGTCTTCAGCGGCAACGCCGACGGCGTGTACAACATTTCGAGCACCATCAATCACACAGGCGGCACCGGCGTCTTGGTCGATGGTTCGTCGGAAGGCACGATCACCTTCTCCGGGGCGACGAAGACCTTCAACACCGGCGCTAACGACGCTGTCGTCAAGCAGCCCAGCATCGGCCCGGGACAGGGCACGGCAACGCTCGCCTTCACCGGCGGCGGCCTCGGCATCACCACCACCAGCGGCACAGGCTTCACCGCCAGCACCTTCGGCGCCGGCACGGTCACCGTCAACGGCAGCAACAACACCATCACCACGACGACCGGCACCGCGCTCAAGCTCGACAACGCGACGGTCGGCGCAGGCAGCCTCAACTTCAGCTCCATCTCCGCCAATGGTGCCGCCACCGGCGTCTCGCTCAACAATGTCGGCGGCGGCGGCATCATCCTCGGCACGGTCAACCTGCAAGGCATCACCTCGCGTGGCTTCGATGTCGCAGGCACGCTCGGCTCGGCGCTGAGCATCACCAGCCTCAACATCGGGCTCGGTGGCGCGAACGCCATCGGCCTCGATCTCAACGGCGCGGTCATCAGCACCGGCATCAACGCCGGCGATTTCGATGTCGCCGGCGGCGGCTTTGCCGGCACGCTCGGCATCGACATGGCCGGGACCACCGGCGCGGCCACCATCCAGCTCGGCGACACCGTCAACCCCGGCGGCACCCAGACGTCGACCATCACCAATGTCGCGCAGGGCATCCAGTTCTCAAGCACGACCAATGCAACGCTGGTGTTCGGTGACGGCGCAGGACCGGCCGAATCACTGATCTCGACCACCGGCGGCCAGGTCATCCACGCCACCGACACCTTGCCGCTCAGCGGCAATTACGATTTCGACGACGTCACGTTCGTCGGCGACATCTCGAACCTGTCGGCGATCAGCGTCTACTACATCGACGCCGCCGGCGAGATTTCGGGTACAGGTGACGGCAGCTTCCTCAATCCGGGCAGCGTCGCCCAGGCGGAGGCTTCCAGCGCCAATGTCTTCGTGCTGATCGACAAGACCGTCGACACGAACCAGGCGACCATCAACATCGGCAACAGTTCGCTCGACCTCAAGGACGGGCAAGCGGTGATCTCGTTCATGGCCGGCGATGCGGACATCGACGTGGGGCCGCTCGGCGTTGGCGGCGGCCTTGGCGCGCCGTCCTCCTTCCACTTCACCACCATCCAGGCTTCGACGGTCGTCACGAACCCCGGCGGCCTCGACAATTCACACCCGATCCTGGCCAGCAGCGGCGCGGCCGCGACGATCAACCTGCCATCCAGCGGCACAGGCGTCATCACCGCTGGTGTCCAGAACGTCACGGCCATCAACAGCGGCAGCGGCGCCGGCATTTTCGTCAATGCCACGCTTGCCTCCAATTTCGTGCTCAAGAACAACATCATCACCGCCGGCGGCAACGCACTCGACTTCTCGACGAGCGGCGCGGCGACAGCCGACAAGCTTCTCCTGTCGATCGATGGCAACACGCTGAGGTCGACCGCGTCCGGACTGGCGGCGTCCTTCGTCGGCCAGAACATCAATGCGACGGACAATTCGATCGCGATCAGGTCGTTTGCCGGCAACAAAGTGACCGGCGGCGCCGGCAGCGGCGGCATCGTTTTCAACAATGTCCGCTTCGATTCCAACGGCGCCGGCGGCACCGTCAGTGCCGGCACGCTGGGCATGGGCAATCCCGGCGCTCGGATCCAGGGCAACGGCCTCAGCTTCACCAACACCAGCGGCACCTTTGATCTAGGCACGCTCAGCCTCGCCAACACTGGTGGCACCGGTGTCATCGCCAAAACCAAGACCACCACCTTCTCGCTGAACAGCAGCGCCGGCGTGGTCACCACCAACAGCGGCGCAGCCTTCGATCTCGATCCGCTGACCGTCAACATGACGTTCTCCAGCGTCAGTGCCAATAACGGCACCAGCGGCATCATCTTCGACGGCGTTGCCGGCACCTTCACCGTCACCGGCGCGACGACCATTTCCAACACGACGGGCTTCGGCATCGATGCCATCAACACCAATACCGGCACCTTCAATTTCAACACGGTGACGGTGAACAACGCCTCGACAACCGGTGGCGGCATCCACGTTGCATCCGGCACGCTCAATGTCACCGGTCTCGCCAATATCGACACGACCAGCGGCATCGGTCTCTCGCAGGGCGGCGGCACGACCAGCTTCACCGGCGGCCTGACCATCGACACCACCACCGGTACCGGTATCGCCGGCACGGGCGGCACGATGGGCATCACCGCTTCCGCAGCCGCCGAGACCGTGAACGCCACCGGTGGCCAAGCGATCAACCTCTCCGGTGTCGTCGCCGCCATCGCGCTTGATTCGACCTCGTCGGCCGGCGGCGTCAACAATGTCAGCCTGACCAGTGTCGGCGGCACCATCGGCCTCGGCTCCGGGGCGCTGAGCGGCGCTTCGGGCGCTTCGTTCAATGTCGTCGGCGGCACAGCCGCTGTCACTTATGGCGGCAACATCACCCAGGCGAACAACGCCGCCCTGGTCAGCGTTTCGGCCGGACACACCGGCACGCTGACCTTCAACACCGGCACGCTTTCGGCGACCAATGGCACCGGCCTGCAGTTCAACAATGCCGACGGCACCTACAATTTCAACGGCACCACCACGCTCAATGGCGGCGATGCCGGCATCGATATCACGACCGGGTCGAGCGGCACCTTCACCTTCGGCACCGGCACTTCGATCACCAGCCCGACCGGCACGGCGTTCAATGTCGACACAAGCTCGGCGAGCGTCACCTACAACGGTAACATCACCCAGGCCAACAACGCCGCGCTGGTCGCGGTCACGGGCCACACCACCGGAACGATCACCTTCCAGACCGGCACGCTGTCGGCGACCAACGGCACCGGCCTGCAGTTCAACAATGCCGACGGCACCTATCTGTTCAACGGCACGACGACGCTGAATGGCGGCGACGCCGGCGTGGACATCCTGACCGGATCGGGCGGCAGTTTCGGCTTTGGCAGCGGCACCTCGATCACCAGCCCGACCGGAACCGCGTTCAACGTCGTCGGCGGCACCGCCGCCGTCACCTACGGCGGCAACATCACCCAGGCGAGCAACGCCGCCATGGTCAGCGTTTCAGGCGGCCACGCCACCGGCGCGATTACCTTCCAGACCGGCACGCTGTCGGCGACCAACGGCACCGGCCTGCAGTTCGACAATGCCGACGGCACCTACAATTTCAACGGCACCACGACGCTGAATGGCGGCGATGCCGGCGTCGACATCGTCAACGGCTCGGGCGGCACGTTCAGCTTCTCCAGTGGTACTTCGATCACCAATCCGAGCGGTGTCGGTTTCCTTGTCGCCGGCGGCACGTCAAACGTCACCTACAATGGTACGATCAGCAAAACCGCCGCGGCAGGCAAGATCGTCGATATCTCCGGCGTCACCGCCGGCACCATCACGCTGGCCGGCAATCTCACCGCCACGGGCGGCTTCGACAACGGCATCTTTGTCCATGGCAACACCGGCGGCACCTTCAATTTCAGCGGCGGCACCAAGACGCTGGCCACCGGCGTCAATACGGCGGTCGACCTGGCGACGAACGCTGGCGCGACGATCAACTTCAGCAATGGCGGGCTGGCGATCAACACCACCTCCGGCACAGGGTTCAATGCCACGGGCGGTGGCACGGTCTCGGTGACCGGCGCCGGCAATTCCATCACGACGACGAGCGGCATCGCCGTCAATCTCGACACGGTCATCGTCGCCGCCGCGGGCGTGAATTTCGCCACGACCACCAAGGGCGCCGGCGGCGGCAGCGCCGTCATCATGGATACGGTCACCGGCACCGGAACGGTCAGTCTCGGCGGCGGCTCGCTGGTCGGTGGCAATGCTGCCGTGATCCGTATCGGCGACGGCGCCGGCGGCGCCAACACCGGCGGCACCGCAGGTCTCACCTATACCGGGACCATCACCAGCGGCACCGGGCGGGGCATCGACATCCAGGACCGGGCGCTGACCGCGCAAAACATCATCCTGACGGGCAACATCAGCCACAGCGTGGCGGGCCAAACCGGCATCTTCCTCGACGGCAACGCTGCCGGCACCATCACCTTCTCCGGCGCGTCGAAGTCGATCAGCTCGGGGACGGCTGCCGGCGTCAGCCTGACCAACAACACCGGCGCGACGGTCGACTTCACCGGCGGCGGCCTGGCCATCAATAGTACCAGCGGCATCGGTTTCAACGCCACCGGCGGCGGCACGGTGACGGTGCAGGGCAGCGTCAACACGATAACCTCGACCACGGGCACGGCGCTTAACGTTGCCAACACCACGATCGGCGCGAGCGGCCTCACATTCCGGAGTATCTCGGCCAACGGCGCGGTCAACGGCATCGTGCTCAACAACACCGGCGCCAACGGGCTGACCGTTACCGGCGATGGTGCCACATCAGGCGGCTTCCTCGTGCTCAATGGCACCGGCGGCACGATCCAGAACACCACCGGAGACAGCGTGGTGCTGACCAACGCGTCAAACGTCAATCTGCGCCAGATGAACATCACCAATGCCGGCCTGGACGGTGTGCAGAGCATCGGCGGCGGCAACATCAAACTGTCGGCCGTCAACATCACCAATCCCGGCGCGTCCAACCCGGCGTCCGATGGATCGAGCGGCAATCCGGCAGGCTTTGGCGGCGGCAATGGCTGGTTCGCCCAGAACATCACCGGCGTCAACGCCTTCGACAACAACTCGAAGGTTTCCGGCTGGCAGTCGTCGCAGTCGAACGGCGTCCTTCTCTTCAACACCAACACGAACTTCACCTCGTTCACGGTCGACCATGCGCTGTTCACGACTTCTGCGACCGGTGCGGACGGCTTCCTCGCCAACCTGTTCGGGACGACTTCCGGCACGGTGAACGTGACCAGCAGCGAATTCACCCTGATCGATCAGGACGGCGTGCAGATCAGCAACCAGGGTTCGGGCACCGTCAACGCCATCGTGCAGAAGAACAATTTCCACGACGCGGACAATACAAGCGGCGACGGCAACAACACGCTTTATCTGTCCAATTCCGCCAACGGCATTCTCAACTTCACCATCGGCGGACCGACCGCGGCCGATGGCAACACCTTCCACAACCTGGCAAGGTTGACGACCCTGGCCGGCGTGGTTCAGGTGGACGCGGCCGGTGGCAGCGCCGCGACACCCGATGGCGGGCAGATCAACGGCTCCATCCGCAACAACACCATCAGCAACGACGCCGGCTTCGTGAACGGCCGCCGCGCCATCGACGTCCAGGTCGAAGCGGACTCACACGATCTCGGAAAGCTTGCCGTCGCGATTTCCGACAACACGATCAACAACGTCTCCAAGCAAGGCGTTCACATCTCGGTTGTCTCGGTCGGCGGCGGCAGCGTGAACGATGCCAACTGGACCATCCAGAACAACCACATCGGCGACACCTCGCCGGTCGGCACCGAGGGCAACGTCGACAGCGGTTCGGCCATCGAGTTCGAAACGAATTTCGATACGTTTACGAGCGGTGCCGACATGGTCAACAATCTGCTGATCCAGGGCAACATCGCCGTCAACAACGCCAACAACGCCACCGGCGCAACACTGGATATCACCAACATAGGCGGCACGGTGGCGTCGGGGACGACGGCGGTCCTGAACGCCACGATCCTCAACAATGTGTTTACCAACAACAGCACAACCGGCGGCCACGTTCTGGATGTCCTGAACAGCAGCGCCGGCGACGGCGAAACGCTCAACCTTAACATTTCCGGCAACAACACGACCTTGGGTGCATCGACACTCGGCGAAATCCGGCTGCGGCAGCTGAACGGCACGTTCAACATCCAGGGTGGCGTCGGCGCCGTCAGCGGCAACAACAATGGCGATACGGTCTCGCAGACCGGTTCGTTCGGAACCGTCGGTTCCGTCACGCTGCCGAGTTTGCCGACCGGTGGTTTCTGAGGGTAGTTCGCCTCCATGCGTAGGCTGTCCCGAGGAACCGAATCGGGACGGCCAGCGCCCTGTCATGACAGGAGCGTTGGCCATTAGGTCACTGGCAGCGCTGTTGTTTTGTGCTGCGCGGCGCCCATGGTTGTTTGCCGGCGAAATTTAATAAAAGGCAAGTTAAACAAATTCTTTTAGTTGCCTCTTGCATGACGTTGCGTAAATTAGCAGTATCTGTTTAGTATGGATCAAATGTGAGGGAGCGGCGATGTCGGAACCATTTCTTTCCGAAATCAGAATCATGTCTTTTGTGTTCGCGCCCAAGGGCTGGGCGCTTTGCAATGGGCAGTTGCTGCCCATCAACCAGAACCAGGCGCTGTTTTCGCTGCTGGGAACGACGTTCGGCGGTGACGGCCGCGTGAATTTCGCGCTGCCCAACTATCAGGGACGTACGCCGATCCACGTCGGCAGCGGTCACACGCTCGGCGAGCGCGGCGGCGAGCCGGCCCATACGCTATCGATCTCGGAATTGCCCACGCACACGCACATGATCAATGCCAATAGCAATCCCGGAGGGGTCGCCAATCCGAATGGCGCGATCCTCACCAAAGCTCCTGCCAACACCTACGGCACAGCCACTCAGCTGGTGGCCATGGCGCCGGCTTCGGTCTCGAATACCGGTGGCAGCCAGGCGCATATCAACATGCAACCGTTTCTGACGCTGAGTTTCTGCATTGCCCTGCAGGGCATCTTTCCGTCGCCGAATTGAGGGAGCGCAACCATGGGACAACCCTATGTAGGCGAAGTTCGTATATTTGCCGGTAATTTCGCGCCGGCCGGCTGGATGTTCTGCGGCGGACAACTTCTGCCGATCTCGGAGTACGAGACGCTGTTCCAACTGATCGGCACGAGCTATGGCGGCGACGGTCAGAGCACGTTCGCACTGCCGGATCTGCAAGGCCGCCTTCCGATCCATCAGGGCAACGGCTTCATCCTGGCCGAGACCGGCGGCGTCGAAACGGTCACGCTGACAGTCGCCCAGATTCCGGCGCATTCGCATCCGCCGTTGGGGTCCACGGCGACGGCAACGTCGCAGCTGCCGACCAGTTCGGTGTTGGCCAACACGCAGGCTCAGACCTACTACAATCTGGCTGACAACGCGTCACCCATGGCGGCCAATGCCATCTCGAGCACGGGCGGCAGCCAGCCGCATGACAATTTCCAACCCTACCTTTGTGTCAATTTCATCATCTCGCTGTTCGGGATCTTCCCCTCGCAGACTTAAAGAGGTCCGTCCATGGCCAACCCGTTCGTCGCCGAAATCCGCATCTTTCCGTTCAATTTCGCGCCCAATGGCTGGGCGTGGTGCGACGGGCAATTGCTGCCGCTGTCGCAGAACACCGCTTTGTTCTCACTGCTCGGCACCACCTATGGCGGCAACGGCAAGAGCAATTTTGCCTTGCCGGACCTCCAGGGCAACGCGCCGATGCATCCGGGGCAAGGCCCCGGCCTGTCGTTGCATGACCTTGGTGAAACTGGCGGTTCCGAGACCGTGACGCTGCTTGAGAGCGAGATGCCGTCTCATGCGCACACCATGCTGGGCGCTGAAGACGATGGCTCCTTCAAGACGCCCCAAGGCAACTTCGTGGCGGCGGGCAACCAGATGTACCTGGGCTCAAACCCAGCCGTTAATGTCCAACTGGCGCCGGAAGCGCTCGCGCCTGCCGGTGGCGGACAGCCACACAACAACATGCAGCCCTATCTGACCTGCTATTTCTGCATCGCGCTGCAGGGCGTGTACCCGTCGCGCCCCTGATTTTGCGATGAACGACTTTCACGTGGCGGTTTCGGCCGGTTGGGTACGGGCGGCTGGGGCCGGGCTGACGTTTCGTCCAGTGACTGATGCCGATCTGCCGTTCCTGTCACGGGTCTATGCCTCGACCCGTGCCGAGGAACTGGCCGTAACATCCTGGACCGAGGCGCAGAAGACCGCCTTCCTCGACATGCAGTTTCGGGCGCAGCACACACATTACATCAAGCATTATTCGCAAGCCGACTGGCTGGTGGTGATGTCTGGCGCGGCAGACATAGGCCGCCTCTATGTCGAGCGTTGGCGGAACCAGTATTGCATCATCGACATCTCCTTGTTGCCGGCGTTTCGCCGCAAGGGGTTCGGCGCGGCGCTGCTCAGCGACCTCATCGACGAAGCAAGTGCCGCCGGCAAGGCGGTGTCGATCCATGTCGAGAAGAACAATCCGGCCAGGCGGCTCTATACGCGGCTGGGATTCGTCGTCACCGAGGACATGGGCGTCTACGACCTGATGGAGTGTTCGCCGCGCTAGCCAAAGCGCGTCGCGTGAAACCTCGTGCAAACGCGTTGAACTAGGGATCGTTGGTCCGCGCCGCCCCTCATTGTCCTGCCGGACATTTCTCCCCGTATAGGGACGGGGAGAAAGAGGCTGGCCGCAACGCGGCGCCTTTCTTGCAACGCTGACAATTGGCGAAATCATGGATGAGAGCGCCCCTCTCCCCGTCACTATACGGGGAGAGGATGTCGGCAGGCAGGTGAGGGGCAGCGCCTACGCCTGAAGCGTGTCCTGAGTTCGGTTCAACGCGACGTGCATTCGAGCGGCCGTGACGCCTACGCCGACCGTCACGCCCCGCGGTACCACGACACGATGGTGAAACGCTCGTTGCGCGTGACCGGGGTGACTTCGTGCGTTGTTTCCGAACGAAACGCGACGAGGGAGCCTGGCAATGCCGGCATGGCGACGCGCAGGTGCGGACCGCTGTAGGGACCATGCAGGACCAGCGAGCCGCCGGCATAGTTTGCCGGCGAAGGATCGTCCGACTGGCGGTTGAGAAAGATCACCGCCGAGATCCTTCTGAACCGAGACTCGTCGTGGATGAGCGGCGTGTTGCCGTCCTGGTGCGGCACGAAGAAATCGCCTTCCCGATAGTGAAGAAACTGGGGCTTTTCAGCATTGCCGAGCGCGAGACCGAAATGACGTTCCAGAGTCGGCTTCTGCCGCGCCAACAGGTCGTTCACCAGCGCTTCGGTGGCCGCTGAGACCTCGGCGCGCGTGGTTCGGCGGATCTCTGGCCATGCCGGCTTCTCGTCTTCACGCCCCAACAGGCCGGCCGGACGACCGCTGGCCGCCCGGATTTCCGCGCACAGCTCGCTGCATGCCGTTTCGTCAAGCAAGCCCGCGATCTCGATATGGTCGATCATCTGTCCAGCTGTCCCCTTTCGGAGTGCCCTGATCGTCGCCCCGACCGGCCGGATCTCCGAAAATCAAAAAATCAGTTGAAGACAGCCTCATAGACATAGCCGGTCGCGTCGCCCGAAACCGGGACGATGAAGATGTCGTCGGTGATGGCATCGCTGGTGAGGTGGTAGATGGCCTGCGGCAGCCCTATGTCGCGCGGCCCCTTGAACAAAAGCGTGAAGCCGCCGCCGGGGCGCGGGCTGGAAGCAATCTGGCGGACCGCGGTCAGTTCGAGAGAAACCGTCCTGCCGCCAATCTCGGCAGTGAAAACCGACCCGACCGCGTGTTCGAAATCCGATGCCGACGCCATGCAATTCGCCTCACTCTGCCTGCTGCCGGCGGCACTGTCGCCGCTTCGCCGCAAGCTGTCCAGAGGGTCCCGGCCGGCACCGGCCTCACGCCAAGTCATTTCGTCGGCACGAATCCCAAAATACAGCACCGCCTGTCCTTTTATGCGCGCAGGAGACGCTGTAGTACTTTGTTCCTGCGCGGGATTGTTTCCAAACCAAGGTCAGCGCAACAAGAACAGATCCCGGCTTTCGGAGTCTGATGGTCGCGGCCTGATCGGCCTGCGGGAGAAGGGACCGACGATGGCAGATGCGAAGACGGAAGTGGCAAGCGATACGATGCCGTTGTTCTACTCGACGCCGGAGGCGCTCAACCCGGTGCGGCATGGCTCGCTCGGCCTGGCGGCGCGCAGCGACTTCGGCTTCGCCCGCTCGGCGCACGCCATTCCGGTGGTGGCCTCGGAGATGCCGGCAGCGATGCGCTCCTACCCGATCGTCTTCATCGGTCCGGCCAAGGCGCCGGTGATCATCACCGGCGTGCGCAAGGACGAGAATCTGTTCGTCGATGCCGACGGCAAGTGGACCGGGCCGCACTACATCCCGGCCTATGTCCGCCGCTATCCCTTCATCCTGGCCGAGGATCCGAAGTCGCCCGGCCGGCTGACGCTGTGCATCGACCGGGCAAGCGACCGCGTCGTCGACCAGTTGCTGGCGCCTTTCCGCGACGAAAAGATCCTGCCGTTCTTCAAGGGCACCGAGCCGACCGAAGCGACCAGGCAGGCGCTCGCCTTCTGCAACCAGTTCCAGCTCGATTTCAACGCCACCCGCGTGATGATCGAAAGGATCGACGCGCACGGCCTGTTCGCGCCGCGCCAGAGCAAGGTGACGCTCGAGGGCGGCGAGGTGCTCAACCTCACCGACTTCCAGGTGATCGATGAGCCGGCTTTCAACAAGCTGAGCGACGAGGCGTTTCTCGACCTGCGCAAATCAGGCGCGCTCGGCCTGCTCTACTGCCATCTCGCCTCGACCAACAGCTGGACGTCGCTGGTCCACCAGGCGTCGCTGCGGAAGGCGGGGCTGCCGGCGGGCTGATTTCTCGCTGGCCCTCATGAGGCTGGCCATGACAAAGCGCAAGCATATGTGCTCGCAGGAAGGACGGAGCGCGCTCATGTCGCGCATACGGAGATCCGACACCAAGCCCGAGGTTGTCGTCCGCATCATGAACCCCGGCAAGATTTTGCCGGCGTGACGGCAGAGCCGCTGATGCCGATGTGACATTGCAGGTAGTCACAACGTACTTTTTTGGAAGTGACTAGCTTTAGGACACAGCGATAGTTCCATCCTCAGGGCCACTTATGACGATTTCCTTCAAGTATGTATTCTTGATTTGGACGTAGTAGTCTCCGATTGAAGCGCCAACTTCTGCGTTAACCTTGAAATTGATCGCTGTCGAATCTTCGATTGTTATATCGTTTAGGTATACCGATATATCAGTCGCAATGTCTAAATATTCCGCATAAATAAATTCAATTACTAAGTATTCTGTGTCTTTAAACCAATCACGATCTGGGTGTACTGTCACGCTGACCGTAACCGGATCTCCGCCTCTTACAGCAGCCCCTTCAGGTGTATCGACACGTACTATATCTACTCTTGCCATGGCCCATCTCCCTTCGGCATCCTCAATTAACGTCGCGTCGAAACGGATTCATGCGACGCGCTTTAAGCCTTTGTTTCTATGCATGTCGTTGTCTCAAAAACCGAGGCCACTTTTGAGCGACATGCATTAGTCGAAATCGCCGCGCCCGTTGCGGTTCATGGCACCACCGGAGCGTCCCATCGCACCACCTGACCTGCCCATCGCGCCGCCTGATCGCCCCATCGCACCGCCGGATCTGCCCATTGCTCCACCCGATCGCCCAAACGAACGCGGGTCCAGCTCTGCACTTAACAGGACATCCTCGAGCGTTCCGGTGTCGAGTTCCAGCCGCATTGTCAGGTCACTCTTGTCGTAGACCCAGACCTGCATTCCGCGCGCGAACGAGCCTATCTGCGATGCCAGTCCGGTATAGGCAGGGTCGCTTGGACCGCGGCTCATGACCTTGAGATCGGTTTCTGTGGGGGCTGGATAATCAACGATAGAGCCAGGCCCGTGGACAAGAAGTATGGTCGGTCGGGCCAGCTCATAGAACTGTGCTTCGAAGGTGAACGCATAAATCCTTGCGAGCAGGCTACCGGAGGCGTCAATCTGGTTCTGCAGGAATCTGTTGTCACCAAGCCTTGGAGGCCGTCCCCCATCGGTCCTCTTCGTAAGCTTCAAATCTTCAAGAACTCGACCGAACAAATGTATGGCCGATGTACTTAGGATGGTTTCAGTTACCATGGATCACCCTCATCATCTGCATGCCGATCAAAGCTCGGCGCCACTTCTGGACATCCAATATTTCTCGAAATAGCTCATGTCCGGCAGACGCGCCTGGTCCAGTGGAAGAGCGATTCGGCCCTCGTGAAAATGGCTCTTTCGGTTTGGCTTCTTCAGGCGAGGCCCGGCACGGTAGCGAAAAATCCCTCTCCGGTCGAAATCTCGGAAGATGATCCTCGATAGTTCTCCTCCGGTCACACTGTCGTCGACCGCAAGCATCGTTCTCGCCACGTCGCGGTAGTCCAGGAAATCCGGCGCGAGAGCCCACAGCGTCTCGGCGAGGTAGGTACCCACGACATCCCGCGCGTCTAGCAGCGCTTCGACGAAACCTTCCGGATTGCGAGCGAAATCGCGGTCAAAGACTTCCTGCATCGGCAGCTCGGCAGCTGGATCGATCTCGGCGAGGTCGGCAAGATTTTCGGCCTCCGGCGAGATCAGTCCTCGAGCCACCAAGCTCTCGTGAAAGACATCGACCAGAATGTCGAAGACGGCGCCCGTGAGAGGTTGCGACAGTGCATGCTCGTCGGTCCAGCCGTCCGCGAAATCGGCCATCGTCAGTTTGTTGTTGGCCTCGCGTATCTGGCGGTGCGGCGAGAATTCCGAGAAGCGAGAGAGTTGGTTGGCGATGTAGAGATTCCCGCGTGTCTCCGTCAGAACATTTTCGATCACGGAGGGAAAATGCATGGCCGCAATCAACGAAACGCAGTCGGAGAAGGCCTCCTGAAAGCCCAGATATTCGGGGAACTCAGCTCCCGGGTCAGGTATGCCGAGGATGCTGTAGACGAATGCATGGCCAACCTCGTGCGCGATAATATCGAAGTCGAGGCTGAAGGGGAGCGTGCGCCCGTCTTTCGTGAATTGGCTGCCGAGCTCGAGGAAGCCATAGCCGTATTGGGCGTTATCCCAACCCGGCAGGATGGAGATTTCCAGACGGTCGTAGTGATCGCGGAAATGCCAGGTGAGCGGCTGGCCGATGTAACGCTCCCAAACGTCGAGCGTGAAGCGGACGCAACCGAACGCGTGCGCTGCTTCGAAGCCGGGCGTCGAGGGTTGATAGTGATCGAAATTGCCTTCCTCGTCGGGAACGGCGGGATCGAGGATCGCTCGCGTCCAGGGCGGCAGGGAGATGACGGGCGTGCCCAGCGGGCCGTGGTTGACGCCATAGGGCCGCGTCTTGTCGACCGGCTCGACGACATACATAAGATCATCGGACGGGCCAGGTCCGACGCTGCCTCGCGGCGAAGAAACCGTAATGATCTCAGGGCTTGACGTTGGGTCTTCAAACGGAGGCTGAACGAACAGCCTGAACCGGGTACCCATTCCCCCACCTCTCGGTTATATTAGTAACATAACATAATATCCGTGGAATGGCGAGGGCGTTGGTTTGTCAGGTAAATCTTCCTGAAGGCCGGTTCTTAATTGTCGGCAATAAAATTGCCTCAAGAACAATGCGTATCGCTACTGCAGGAGCTGGAGCAACTTCTGGTAGCGAGGATGACTGCGAACAGAGGCGAAATCGGAATCGTTCTTGAACCAGAGTCTCATCTCGGCGCCAGCCTGCGGCAGCCACGCCTCCAAAAGGTCGATCGAGCGTTCGAACTCCCCCAGCAACGCATAGGTACAAGCGGCGTTGTATTGGGTGTTCATATCGCTAGGGTCGATCGCCAGAGCCCGCTCAAGCCACTTCGCTGCCCTATCGCCTTCACCAAGGAAGGCCAGCACGATCGCGCCCAGGCAGGCACAATTGGCGTTCTCCGGATGCAGACGGAGTTCCTCTTCAGCTCTCTCCATTGCAATCCGCGCATAAAGCTCCGCGTCGTTCTGCTGGCCGAGAGTGCGGAAGACGTTCACCAGCATGACCGGTGCGCCGTAGTCGGTCGGTTTGATCTCCATCGCACGCATGAAGTACGTCGCGGCGAGTTCGAACTGGCCGCCGGTTACGCAGAACTCGGCATAGTAGCGGTTGGCCTCGTGGCAATTGGGGTCGAGCGCGAGAGCCTGTTCGAACGCCGCGGCGGCCTCGGCACGGCGGCCGGCGAGGGACAGGGCAAAGCCTCTGGCTGAATGCGCCTCGGCCAAATTCGGGTCCAGAGCCAGGGCTTTATCGGCGGTCGCGAAAATGTCGTCCACTTGGATCGGTGAGCCGTACATCGACTGAAGGCGTACGTCGCTGACCGCCAAGCCTGCATATGCGCGGGCATATCCCGGATCAAGCTCGATGGCCCTGATATAACTTTGTCTGGCCATCAGGTGGTTCGCCCTGGTCGCGATGTGGCTGTAATCGCGGCCTCGAAGATAATGCGTATAGGCGTCCACATTGTCCGTCGGCGCCTTCTCAATAGCCTTCTTCTCCTCGGGCAGGAGCCTGACCCTGAGTTGCGCCACGACCGCCTTGGCGATTTCGTCCTGCACGGCGAAGATGTCGGTGAGGTCGCGGTCGTAGCGGGCAGCCCAGACGTGTCCGTCTGTGGCGCCCTCGATCAGCTCGGCATTGATCCTGACCCGGTTTCCCGCCTTGCGGACGCTGCCCTCGACAATGTAGCCGACGCCAAGCTCCCTGGCGATGCGTTCCATCTTGTCGGTCCTGCCCTTGAAGGCGAAGACCGTATTGCGGCTGAGCACGAACAGGCCGGAGACGTTCGAGAGGTCGGTTATGATATCTTCAGTGATGCCGTCACTGAAATACTGCTGGTCGGGATCATTGCTCAGATTGGCGAAGGGTAGGATCGCCACCGACGGCTTGTCGGACCGCACCAGCGTCTGGACGCTCCCGGCCGCAACATGCGTCTCGACATGCGCGGCGCCCTGGTCCCAGTTGGCGAAATAGACGTGCAGCGGCTGAGCAATGTTCTTGACGGTCCTGGCGCCCTGATCGGCGAAGTCGACGCCCAGCTTGTTGCCGACCGCATGGCGCACCGCTTCCGAGCAGGCGATGCCGCCGGGTATCGCGAGGCCCTGCAGCCGCACCGCAAGATTGACGCCGTCGCCGTGGAAATCATCACCGTCGACGATGATATCGCCAAGGTTGATGCCCATGCGAAACTTGAAATGCCGGTCCTCGGGGATGCCGGCATTCCGCTCGGACATGCCGCGTTGGATCTCGACCGCGCAGCGCGCCGCATTGATCACGCTGCCGAACTCCACCAGGAAGCCGTCACCCATCACCTTAAAGATGCGCCCACCATGCTTGGTGACGGTCGGATCGAAGAACTCCCGTCGATGCTGCCGAAGGAGATTGAGAGTGTGCTCTTCGTCAACCTCCATAAGACGGCTATAGCCGACCACATCTGCGGCCAGGATCGCCGCCAGCCGACGTTCAACATGCTCCTCGGACATGTCGTCTCCTGAAATCGCAGACAATCGTTCTGCCTGATTTAGTTCTATCTGATTTACCTCCTCGGCGCCAACGTCGACGTCGTTCGCGGGAGTAGGAACGAACGGAAGTGACCCAGGACATCTATGACGATCCCGAATTCGTCGAAGGCTACAGCCGGCTGGGCCTTTCGGCCGAAGGCTTGGCAGGAGCGATGGAATAGGACGCTTCAGGGCTTCCGAGGCGTTTGGCCTGCTCTACTGCCATCTCGCGTCGACCAACAGCTGGACGTCGCTGGTCCACCAGGCGTCGCTGCGGAAGGTGGGCGGGCGGCCTGGCTGATTTCAGCTGCTGCGCTGCCTGATCGAACCCTTGCTTGCGCAAGGCCTCATATAACGGCAATAATTCGGCTTCGGGAGGAAGGCGACGCAGCCGGCGATGGGGGTAAGCGTCATGGCGAATCTGATGCCGTTGCTTGTGGCCGGGGCGATGCTCCTGATCGTTGGCAGCCTGATCTATCGCGGCATTGCCGGGCTGTTTTCCGGTTCGGCTTCAAAAGGCAAACCACAGGACAGTCCCGCCTTGTCGGTCGGCAAGGCTCGTCAACGCACGCTGGCATCGTCTGAAGCGGCCCACGCCGCATCGCCTCGGCCTGACCCTGCGGCCGAAAAGCTGATCGCCGACTTGCAGCAGCAAGCCAAGGACAGCGACGACCAGCGCAAGGCGAAGTCCAAAGCGCATGTCGAGCGCAAGATCCCGCCGATTTCCGTCGATGGCCGCGAAGCGATCGAACGGGGGCAAGCGGCGCGCATCGCGATCAGGCACGTCTTTCCGCCGCGTCTTCCCCAACGCAGCATGAGCTATTTTGGTGGACTGCCGATCGTCCCCGATGAATTCGACTGGCCGACGGTTCACAATCGGCAGGGATTGCTCGAGCGCCTCAATTTCATGGCGCAAATCGACTGTTCGGACCTGCCACCGGGACCTGGCCGCGATCTGCTGCCCGACAAGGGCTACCTCTATTTCTTCGCGCCGATGTCCGACACGTTTGGGCCGGACGCGCTGCACTTCGTGACCCGGTATGAACCGCGCCGGGTGACGCAGAAGTGGCAGCCGCTCGACATGCCCTTCACCGCCAAGATTCTGGGATCGGATCCGACGGACGAAATCCTGCGGGGCAAGCGAACCCACTATGATCGGGTCGAGGTCGAATTTGCCTGGATCGAGGAGCCGACCGACGCCGAAGTCGCGGCGCGTGCGGACGAAGGTCATGCCTTCGAGGTCGCGGACAAGATTCGCGCCGAAAGGGTTGAGGCCTTCTACGGTTCGCCTGTTACCCCCGATCCGCTGCTTTCCGCTCATCAGGCGCCGAAGGACACGCTTTGGACGCCATATCCGGGTTTTCCGGCCAATTGGCATACTGCGCGGATCGTTCGGAAGCTTGTGGAAGCATATCACCGCGAAGAGACGGCCGACGTCACGGCACAGCTGAAGGCGCTTGGTGATGCTGTCGAAGACGATCCGGAGGCCAAGCGACTACGGCTGGTGCAGCGCGAACTGTCGGCATTCGGTTCGAAGATGTTCAACGCTTTCTTTCCGACGGTCAATGCCGGACTGAAGGAATATGACGCACCTCCAGCCGAGGTGAAGCAGCAGATCGTTGCCTTCCTGGAAGACTTGCGCGCCAACGGCATGCCGTCATCTTCTCCGGCGTGGCGGCCGCATCATCGCCAACTTCCGCAGGTGATGAACCATTGGCTTTCAATCGCGGCGATCCGGGGCGCCGAGGGTGGACTGACAGATCCGGACGGTGCGGCTTTGATAGGCCGGGAAGTCGTAGCCGCCCTGTCTCACCGCCACTCACCCCGTGGCCATCAGATGCTTGGCAAGGGTGAAGTCATCCAGGTCGCAGCCGACGAGATGAAGGACCGCTACCTGCTGTTGCTGCAGATCGGGCCGGATATGGCGGTCGATTGGACCGTTGGCGAGATGGGACCGCTTCAATATTGGATCACGCCCGAGGACCTTGCGGCCAAGCGGTTCGAGAACGCACTTCTGACAGTCGAAGCCTACTGACCGGTGTTTGGTCAGGGAGCGTCTGAGCGCTTTGCCATCCTCGCCGGCTATCGCAATGGCGGGATCGGATCACGGCCTGCGGGTCGCAATTGCAAGTCGAGATTGGGGAACTATCCCGCTCGTCCCCAGTGCCAGGCAGCAAAAGAGGTCCGGTTACCCGCCCCTTTGTTGTTTTCAGACATAACGAAAATTTGGAGGCGGTTGAAGCGATTCGAACGCTCGACCCCAACCTGGCGATATGAATCTGTGCCAACGCTGCCCCATCGGAATCTCCGCCACGGATGCGATAAACCGTTGAATTTGCTATCTATCGACCAATCCTGGCTTCGCCCTGATACGCGATTGGCACCCCGTTTGCTGTCGCCTCTGCTTCCATTGCGCCTGGACATGTGGCAAGCGGGCAGCTGAGCAGACGCGGCTTCCTGGCTTCAGCATATGGACCCTCTCGGGTAATACGAATTGAAAATTGCGCTGTCATGTTTCAAAACAGGTCGGTAGACCCGAGAGTTTCGAAGCCTGCGGGGTCGCCACGGTCCTCAGGGCGAGAATCCTAAAAGACGTTCAGCAATGACCCAGCACGTACAAAACGCTCGAATTCTCATGTACAGCCACGACACGTTCGGGCTCGGCCACTTGCAGCGCTGCCGGACGATCGCGCATTCGCTGGTCGAGGATTTCCGCGGACTTCAGGTGCTTATCATTTCGGGCGCGACCATCGCTGGCGCCTTCGACTACCGCGCCCGTGTCGACTTCGTGAAGATCCCCAGCGTCATCAAGTTGCGCAACGGCGAATACACCTCGCTGGAAAAGCATATCGATCTGCATGAGACGCTAAGGATGCGCCAGTCGATCATCCGCCACACAGCCGAGACCTACCGGCCGGATATCTTCATCGTCGACAAGGAACCGCTCGGCCTGCGCGGTGAGATCGAGGACACGCTGTCCTACCTCAAGACGCGGGGCACCACGCTCGTGCTTGGCTTGCGAGAGGTGATGGACGCGCCGAATCTGCTCGAAGCAGAGTGGGCACGCAGGGATGTAATGCGCAAGATAGGCCTGTTCTACGACAAGGTCTGGGTCTATGGTCCGCCGGATTTCTACGATCCGTTGACGGGCCTGGATGTGCCGTCGGCTGTCGGAGCAAAGATGAAGTTCGTCGGTTTCCTGCAACGGAGCCTGCAGCGGAACGAGATGCCCGGCCACCGGCCCGAGGGCGACTATATTCTCGTTACCACCGGTGGCGGCGGTGACGGCGCCGAACTTATCCACGACGTCTTCGATGCCTATCAGCAGGATCCGCAATTGCAGCATAGGGCGCTGATCGTGCTTGGGCCTTACATGCCGGCGCGCAAGCGCAACAAGCTGGTCAGGAAGGGGTCCAAGATCCCCTATATCAAGATCATCGAGTTCGACAACCGCATGGAAGACCTGATTGCCGGCGCCAAGGCGGTCGTGGCGATGGGCGGCTACAACACCTATTGCGAGATCCTGTCTTTCGACAAGCCGGCGCTGATCGTGCCGCGCGTCAAGCCCCGCGAGGAACAGCTGATCCGCGCACGGCGCGCAGCTGAACTCGGCCTCATCGAGATGCTCTTGCCGGAAGAAGCCAAGGATTCCCAGCGGTTTGCCGATGCACTGAAGGTGCTGCCGGACCGGCCCCGCCCATCGCAGAGCAATCCGCATCTGACGCTGGAAGGGCTGCCTCATATTTCCGAAATCGTCGCGGAACTGCTCGAGCGGCGTGCCGGCCATCACCTTTCGGTCATTGAAGGCATGAACTGAGTTGCAACATCGCAAGATCGTCGTGGTTCTGAAAGGCTATCCGCGGCTGTCGGAAACCTTCATCGCGCAGGAACTGCTCGGTCTGGAGCGTGCGGGGTTCGACCTGATACTGTTCGCGCTCAGGCGGCCGACCGATGCAAAACGCCACCCCGTGCATGACGAGATCAAAGCGCCGGTCCACTATCTGCCGGAATATCTGCATGAAGAGCCGCTGCGCGTGGTTCGCTCGCTGTTTGCTCATCTGCTGCGGCCGGGCTTCTGGCGCGCGCTCGGATCGCTGGCGACCGATATCCCCCGCGACTTTACGCGCAATCGCGCGCGCCGTTTCGGGCAAGCGCTCGTGCTGGCGGCTGAATGGCCGGAAGACGCGGGCTGGCTGCACGCACATTTCGCGCACACGCCGGCATCGGTGACGCGCTATGCCAGCCTGCTTCGCGGCCTGCCCTGGAGTTGCTCGGCCCATGCCAAGGACATCTGGACTTCGGCGGACTGGGATCTGGCCGGCAAGCTTTCCTCGGCGCGCTGGACGGTCACTTGCACGAAAACCGGCTTTGACCGTCTGACAAAACTCGCCAACGGCAATTCGTCCGTGCATCTGAGCTATCATGGGCTCGACCTTGATCGCTTCGGCAGTTTCGGCGAGGCGCGAAAACAGCATGACGGCTCGGTGCCGGACGAACCGGTTGTCGTCTTGAGTGTCGGGCGCGCCGTCGAAAAGAAAGGTTACGATACCTTGCTGGAGGCCCTTGCCCTCTTGCCTGGTGATCTGGCGTGGCGTTTCGAGCATATCGGCGGCGGCGAGGAACTGGGACGGCTCAAGGCGCTGGCGCAAAAGCTCGGACTGGATGGTCGCGTCTCCTGGAAAGGCGCGCTTGCGCAGGAGGAGGTGCTTGAGCACTACCGCTGCGCCGACATCTTCGCCCTGGCCTGCAGGATCACCGCAAATGGCGACCGGGACGGTCTGCCGAATGTCTTGGTGGAGGCGGCCAGCCAGCGGCTTGCCTGCGTGTCGACCGATATTTCCGGCGTGCCGGAGCTGCTATCGCCTGAAGATACCGGGCTGCTGGTTCCGACGGAAAACCCAATCGCCCTGGCACAGGCGCTGGAGCGCCTGATCCGTGATCCCGTGCTGCGCGCCCGCCTCGGCGATGCCGCGGAGCGGCGCGTGCGCGGCGATTTCGATCATACGGCAAGCATTGGACAGCTCAAGGAACTGTTCGAGCGGGAGTGGCGGGCCGCCGAATGAAGCGGCTGCGCGCTTTCTTCTACGTCCAACACCTGCTCGGCATTGGCCATCTCGCGCGCGCCAGCCGCATTGCGGCGGCTCTGGCCGATGACGTGTTTGACGTCACCGTCGTAACGGGCGGAGCGCCGATTGCCGGGTTTCCGGGACCGGGTGTAAAATCTGTCACCCTGCCACCTGTCACCTCCGGCGATGAAGGATTTTCCGGACTTGTCGACCTGCAGGGCAAACCCATCGACGATGATTTCAAGAAACGGCGTTCGGAGATGCTGCTGCAGGCATTCCGGGAGTGCAGGCCTGATATCGTGATTGTCGAGGCGTTTCCATTTGGACGCCGGCAGATGCGTTTCGAACTCTTGCCGCTAGTCGAGGCCATCGACGCGACGTCGCCCAGACCGCTGCTGGCGACGTCCGTGCGTGATATCCTTCAGGAGCGTGTCAAGGCGGGCCGAAACGAAGAAACGGTCGATCTCATCAACAGGCATTTCGACCTTGTCATGGTCCACGGCGATCCGGCTTTCGCAACCATCGACAAGACATTTCCACTGGCTGAAGCGATCAGCGCCGAGGTCACCTACACAGGGCTCGTTGCCGCGCCGCCATCGGCCGCGGCCTCCGAGCGCTTCGACGTTCTGGTGTCGGTTGGCGGCGGGGCTGCCGGAAAGAGCCTTGTCAGGTCCACCATAGCAGCGGCGCGCAATGCCTACAAAGGCTGGAAATGGTGTTTGATCACCGGCCCAAACCTGCCGAAAGACGAGTTTGACGCGATCGCACGCGATGCCACGCCGGGCCTGTCCATCTTCCGGTTCCGCGAGGATTTCGCCAGCCTGCTGACCGGCGCCCGCCTGTCAGTCTCGCAGGCGGGTTACAACACGGTCTGCGATGTCCTGCGCGCGGGTTGTCGCTCCCTGCTCGTTCCATTTGCAGCCGGCGGCGAAACCGAACAGACGGTTCGCGCTCTGATGCTCGAAGAACTCGGTCTTGCAACGGTGCTGACGGAAAAGGACCTGACGCCTGAAGGTCTGGCGCAAGCGATCGAACAGGCGCTTGTGGGACCGGTGCCATCCGCGCATCGTCTCGATCTGGAAGGCGCGCGTCACGCGGCGCAAATCCTGCGCGAGCGGTATCGAACATGGTCTCTGAAAGTGGGGCCCGGTTTCGGAAAAGTTCATGATCAAACAGACGATGGATCCTAGAGCGGTTCATCGTTTCACGGACCCGCAGAACCGCCCTATCTCTTTGTTTTGACGCAAATTCCCTGAGGGAAAGCGCTACGCGCTATGCCATCAAACAGTTCCAATCAGCATGAAGCGCGTATAATTTTTTGTCGGCAGTTCGCCCGAGAACCGCACCTCCCGCAGCGCCGCCATTGCTTCGAAGGCTGCAAGTGAAGCTACGCAGTTGATGTGCGTCGGCTCGCTGAAATAATCGTTCGATTGCAGCAGTACATTCGTGCCCCGCGGAAGCAGGGCAAGCCAGGCGCCCAGATCGGCTATGTGCTCGCAGCTCGTATTGACCGTCAGATCGGGCCGTCCGGCCGCATAGTCGAGTGCGTACATATCCGCCGTGACCGCCCGGAACCGGTCGCCGGCGTCCCGGTTGAGGGTCCGGGCGACCGGCGCGACTTCGGGATCGATGTCGATGCAATCGACCGCCGCGATGTCGAAGCGGGCGTCGTTGAGAAGCATCGCCGGCAAGACGCCGTACCATCCACCCAGAACCCATATGCGGCCGAACCGGCCGCCGAAGCTTTCGAACAGCCTGTCGCGCGCCCACATCTTGCAGGCGACCTGCTTGTGGTTGAAGGCATTGGCGATATCGGCCTCCGGATGCTTGGCGACGACGCGCGCCAGCCCTGCCACGAGAGGGCTGTTGACATAGGCAGCAATTCCCCGCGTGAGGTCCAGGGCTTGCTCGTGCCAGTCCATGCCGGCATTGCGCGGTTGCGTAACATCCATCATATTCGTCTTGTATGTTGGGATTTCGGGCGACACAACGCAATCTTGCCTCCCGCAAGGCCGTTTGATTCGCGGACGTGATTATGCTGCAAGCCGCTTCGCCATTGCCCGGTGCCGGAGAGTGCCTGTTGCGTCTGTCCGGACCATCGGCGTCGATCCGCCAGCGCCAGCCGCGCAACTGCGGCCTCGTGCTGGAACGCGACGCCTCACAGGTTCCTTACAGAGTCGAGCGCAGGACAATCGCCGTCCACTGCAGCTTTGAGCTTGTCGCTGGCGACGAAGAAATCGCCGATCCGCCATTCGCCAGCAGGTGCCCTTACATCCTGCATCCTTCCAACTGAAGGTCCACAGTCGCATATGGAACCCAGCCTAGCCCGCTATATCTGGACGCACACCAAGAAGCAGCAGGTCTGGATATTGATCATCGTCTTGCTTTCGATGATCCCGTATTTCATGTCCTTCGACCTGCCGAAGCTGATCGTCAACGGCCCGATCCAAGGTAGCGGCTTCGAGCAACCCGGCGCGACCCGGCCATTCATGAAGCTACACTATAACGTGCCGTTCATTGGAGAGGTCCAGTTCTTCTCCGGTTTTCAGCTCGACCGCAAGGAGACGCTGTTTGCCCTGAGCCTTGTGTTCCTCTTGCTGGTCGTCATCAACGGCCTGTTCAAACTCTACATCAACACCTACAAGGGCCGCCTCGGCGAACGCATGCTGCGGCGTATCCGCTTTGATCTGGTCGATCGTGTGCTGCGGTTTCCTCCGGTTTACTTCAAGCGAGTGAAATCCGCCGAAGTGGCGACCATGGTGAAGGACGAGGTGGAGCCGCTGGGCGGCTTCATCGGCGATGCCTTCCTGCAGCCGGTACTGCTCGGCGGCCAGGCATTGACGGCCATGCTGTTCATCATGGTCCAGAACGTCTGGCTCGGAATGATAGCGGTCGTGATCGTGGTGATCCAGATCGTGCTCATCCCGCGAATGCGGCGGCGGCTGATCGTGCTCGGGCGCGAGCGGCAGTTGACGGCGCGGGCGCTTTCGGGCCGGGTTGGCGAAATCGTCGACGGCATCGGCGCGGTTCACGTCCACGATACGTCAAACTACGAGCGCGCCGACATAGCTGCCCGGCTCGGGCTCATCTTCAAGATACGCTTCGACCTTTACCAATGGAAATTCATGGTAAAGTTCCTTAACAATTTTCTCGCGCAGCTCACTCCCTTTCTGTTCTACATGATCGGCGGGTATCTGGTCATCCAGGGGCGGCTGGACGTCGGCCAGCTCGTGGCCGTGATCAGCGCCTACAAGGACCTGCCCGGACCGATGAAGGAACTGATCGACTGGGATCAGGCGCGGCAGGATGTCCAGGTCAAATATCAGCAGGTCGTTGAACAGTTCACCGTCGACGGTCTCATCGAGCCGAAAATCGGGGCATTGACGATCGACGATCCCGGTCCGATGACCAACCCCCTGTCGGCGATCGGTCTGTCCATAGCGGACGATGGCGGTGCCATGCTCCTCGACCGCATCTCCCTCCAGGTCAAGCCGGGTGAGACGGTGGCGCTGGTCAGTACCGCAACAGGTGGAGCTGAGGCGCTTGCAGAAGCTTTCGCCCGGCTGAATTGGCCGGACAGCGGAAGGGTCATGTCGGGCGCCGATGACCTGCTTGAACTCCCCGAAGCAGTGACCGGCCGGCGCATGTCCTATGCCTCGTCGGATGTTTTCCTGTTCCAGGCCAGCCTTCGCGATAACTTGCTCTACGGGTTGAAGCATGCGCCGCTGACACCGGTGACTTATGACGGCGCTGCGGCAGACCAGCACCGCTGGAACATGCACGAAGCGCGCCGGTCGGGTAATCCGGATCTCGATATCCAGAGCGACTGGATCAACTATGCTTCCGCCGGCGCTACCGGCCCGCACGACCTCTTTGAAGCTGTGCGCAGGGTGCTCGACGCGGTTGTCCTGTCGCGCGATATTCTGGATCTTGGCTTACGCTCTTCGGCCGACCTCACGCGTCACACGGAGCTTGCCAGGCGGATCGTCGAACTGCGTGCGGCGCTGCGAACCCGGCTGGAGCAGGAAGGGCTGAGCGGACTGGTGGTTCCTTTCGAACCCGGCGCCTACAACAAGGAAGCGACGATCGGCGAAAACCTGCTCTTCGGCGCTGCCGCCGGCCCCAAGCTGGCCGACAGGGCTCTGGCTGCCAATCCCTATTTTGCTTCCGTGCTGAAAGAAGCCGGCCTCGACCGCACGCTCTACGAAATGGGCATGGAGATCGCCGGACAGGCGATCGAGCTGTTTGCCGACCTGCCGGCCGATCACCAGTTCTTCCAGCAGCTCGCCTTCATGAGCGCCGAGGAGATACCCGCCTACGAAACCTTGCTGCAACGGCTCAAGAACCGGCCCCACGAGGCGGTTTCCGAGAACGACCGCGCCATGATCGTCACCTTGAGCTTTGCGTATATCGAGCCCCGGCACCGCTTCGGCCTGCTGAGCGACGAGCTGATGAGCAAGATCGTCGCCGCGCGCAACCATTTCTATGAAAACCTGCCGCCCGAGCTGCAAGATGCGATCGAACGGTATGATCCCGCCAAATATATTGCCGCAGCCACCGTCATGGACAATGTCCTGTTCGGGCGCGTGGGCAACAGCCATCCCGACGCGCCGGACCGCATACGCTCCATCGTCTATGACATTCTTGACGAACTTGGGCTCTATGCCGAACTTCTGGATGTCGGCCTGGACTTCAACGTCGGCTCCGGCGGCAGGCGGCTGACCGGTGGACAGCGACAGAAGCTCGATGTTGCCCGGGCCTTGCTCAAGCGTCCCGATTTTCTCATTCTCAACCGGCCGCTATCGGCGCTCGACCATCGCATGCAGGAGAAGGTGTTGCGAAACGTGCTCGAGGCAGCCAGGTGCGACGGCCATTCGCCGGCAATAGTGTGGGTCGTGACGAGTCCGACAATGGCGGCGATGTTCGATCGCGTTGTCGTCTTCGACTCGGGTCAATTGGTGGAAGACGGAACACACGAGACACTTTTGGCAGGCAACGGTATCTTCAAGGAACTGCTGTCATAGAGGGATGGACATTCAGATGGGATCATTCTGCCGGTGGGAATTTGTCAGGCGGCATCGCCCGATCGCACGACATCAGGCTCGCCATCGCGTGGTTGGCTTCGCCATCCCGGAAACAGAATTGATTCCATCCGGGCGTTCGTTGCTCTAGTCTGGCAAACGCGAATTTTGGAGGTTTGCGACAATGCTGCTCAAGGATGAAGTTGGAATGCTGCAACGCATTCCCCTGTTTTCCGGCATCGAGTCGACAAAGCTCAAGCTGCTTGCGTTCACATCCGACCGGGTAAGCTACAGCGCCGGCCAGATCCTTTTCCGGCAGGGCGACGAGGGAGACGCCGCCTATGTCATCCTTTCAGGCAGCGCGGATATTCTGGTCGATTCCGACAGCGGACCGATTAAAATTGCCGAAATGGTGCCAAATTCGATCGTTGGCGAGATCGCCATACTGTGCAACAGCTCGCGCACAGCCACCGTCAGAGCGGCCAGTCCGGTGGAAGCCTTGAGAATCCGCAAGGATCATTTCCTGAGGCTTATGCGGGAGTACCCGGAAATGACCATCGAGATATTGCGGGTTCTTGCCGACCGCCTAAGCCATACGACCGCGGATCTGATCGACGCACGAAGCGCTAAATAACGAATGGCGCGCATTCAATCCTCGCCGTCGCGATGGCACGGCCTCTGAGAGGGCCACCTGGAGAAAACCTGTCTCGCCTAGCAGCCGTTGTTTGGCTACGATGGGTGACGGGGAGTACGAAGGGCTAGCATGGACGACGATGTTTTCCTGGTCAGGTTTTGGGGGGTGCGCGGCAGCATTTCGGTATCGGGCCCAGAATTCTCTCGCTATGGCGGCAACACTATCTGCATCGAGATGCGATGCGGCAAGCATACGCTTCTGTTCGACGCGGGCTCTGGCCTACGACCCGCCGGCGCGGCGCTTCGGGCGTCGGGCGTGACCGATTTCGACCTGTTTTTCACCCATTGCCATTACGATCATATCATCGGGCTGCCGGTGTTTGCGCCGATCTATGACCGGAGTATCAAGATTGCGCTTTGGTCCGGGCATCTTGCAGGACGCATGACGACCAGGCAGATGGTCGATGAGTTCATTCGGCCGCCGTGGTTTCCGGTGAGACTGGATATCTGCAAGGCAAGCCTCGACTACCACGATTTCGTATCCGGAGACGTGCTTCGGCCGCGCAAAGGGGTGGTGGTCCGAACCGGCAGCCTTGTCCATCCGGGCGGCTGCATAGGCTACCGGGTCGAATGGGGCGGTCGCGTCGTGGCGGTGATCACCGACACCGAGCATGAGCCGGATAAACTCGATCAGGCGGTGCTCGGCCTGATCGCAGATGCCGACCTCGTCGTTTACGATTGCACCTACACCGAGGAGGAAATGGAACACCGCCGCGGTCACGGGCACTCGACATGGCAACAGGGCGTCAAGCTCTGTGAGGCGGCCGGTGCGCGGGGGCTCGCCCTGTTTCACCACGATCCGACACGCACCGACGAGCAACTGGACGAGATCGAGAAACTGGCAAAGGACAGGTTTGCCGGCGCTTTTGCCGCGCGCGATGGCCAGACGCTCAAACTCCCAGTCTCATTGCACAAGAAGCGCTGAGCTATTTTCCTCTACCGGCGCTGCGCCCGATCAATGTCCTGATCGGAAGCCATGCGCAGGCTTCAGTCCGTGCGGTGAGCGTGAACAGCCTTTCGAGGAAAAGCCAGGCCGATTCATCATGGACGAGATGGTGGGTGAGCAGGCCGACCGGTTCGCCGCCGTCGAATGCATGCTGCAATTGCGCGACGATCGCCTGAACCAACAGGCCATGATCGTGGCAGCCGCGCGTGCCATGCCAATCCATGATGTCGACATTGCTGTTGATGACCGCCAGTGAAGCCGGCTTTGGCGGCCCATAGACCGACAATGCCGCAAATCCTATCGATCCAAGGTCGGATACCAGGCCGGCGTCGATCCTGTTCCAGGGTGGCACCAGCATCGGAACGGCACGTGCGCCGTGCAAGCCGGTCAGGTGCGACAGCCCGCGAGCCAGATCATCCAGCATCGCCGCGCGTGGCCGATGCGCGCCGAGCTCCTGCTTTTTCTGGTCCCCGGGCGCATGATTTCGATGCGCCCAGCCATGGATGGCGACGGTGGCGTGCGGCGCCTCGTCGAGCCGGATGACAAGCTTCTCATCCGTCAGGGCCGGAATGACGGCCAGAGTGACCGGAACCGCGAATTCACCTGTGAGGGCGAGCAGCCGATCAAGCTCAGGCGTCGGCTCCACGGTGTCATCGTCGCGCAGCCAGAACTCCCCCTTGCGGCCCGCCCGTTGCCAGCGCGCCAGTTCTTCCACCAAGGGTTGCCAGATCCGATCGGGTGTCATGAAACGGGGATCCTCGAAAGAAGTTCGGCCAGACGCGCGGCAGCAGCACCGAGGGAGCGTTCTTCGAGGATGAAACGTCTGGCTTTTTCGGCCATGATGGTTCTTTCGTCGTTACGGGCCAGAAGCCTTTCGATGGCGGAAGCGAACGCCGCCACATCGCCCGGCGGGGTGAGAAACCCGGTCTGGCCATCCCGCACGACCTCCGGCACGCCGGCGATGTCCTGAGCCACCACCGGAAGGCCGGCGGCCTGTGCTTCAAGATAGGCAACGCCATAGGCCTCGCCGTAGCCCGGCCAGACGTAAATTCCCCCTCTGTAGAGCACATCAGGCACGGCGGCCGGCTCGATCGCGCCAAGCCAATCGATACGGTTGGCCGGCAAGCCGGCGAATTGCGCTTTGACCTCGTCACGGGCAGGCCCGTCCCCGACGACCGACATGGTCCAGGGCAGGTGGCGGATCGGACCGAGCGCTTGCGCCAGCATGCGATAGCTTTCGACCTTGTCGCCCGGGCGCATCATGGCGACGGTAACCAGGCGCGTCGGACAACCCCGTGCCGGTATTTCCCGGAATGCCGATGTGTCGATGAAGGGCGAAAGCATACCGAGAGCGGCGTCGGGAATCGCGTCTGCCAGTCCCTGGCGATCCCTTTGCGTGAAGCAGATGTTCAGTGCTGCCTGTTCGACGGCTCGCGCCACCAACGCTTGCGTGTCGGCCCACAAGCCGGCGTTGCGCCGCCCCGAATAGGAGGCTTCGGCTGTCACATAGGGGACGCCAAAGGCCGACGCCAGCTCGGGCCCGATCAGGTCGGGTGCCTTGTAATAGGGATGATAGGAGAACCAGAGATCGGGCTTGCCGTGACGATCCCAAAGCTTTGTCAGCCGCGCGGCTTCCTCTCGGGCTTCGATCTGGAGCGCATCGAAACTTTTCGGCTCCGGCTCGCGTAGATAGAAGCGCAGTTCGGATGCCAGTTCGACGCTATGCCCTCCATGCTCCAGCGCCTTGACCAGCATCCGTGCCATCTGGCGGTCGCCGGAGGCAACCGGATGATTGGGCGACTTCAACGGCGCGTAGAAGGCAATTCGCATCGCGCGACCCTATCATTGGAAAGCCTGCGCAAGTCAATTTCGTAGCATGATCGACTTCACCTCTAAGCAGTGGAATGTGCTATCTGATGGTTATGGAAACAGCTGCCGCGCCCGACCCGTTTGTCGCGTCCTTGCCGGTCTTCGCAAAGTTCGAAAGCGTTGCCGATATCGACAATTATCGGCCTTTGCCCGATGGCTGGGCGCTGGCCACCGCCGACATCGTCGGCTCGACCAAGGCGATCGAGGCTGGGCGCTATAAGACCGTCAATATGGCCGGCGCCAGCGTCATCTCGGCACTGCTCAATGCGCTGGGCCGGCAAGATCTTCCCTTTGTCTTCGGCGGCGACGGCGCGCTCGTGGCGTTTCCCGGCTCGGCGCTGGAGATCACCCGCAACGCGCTGGCGGCTGTCCAGAGATGGGTGGCGGACGAACTGGACCTGACCTTGCGTGCCGCGATCGTGCCGATAAAGGATGTAAGAGCGCACGGCTTCGACGTTCGCGTGGCGCGGTTCCAGGCCTCCGAAGCAGTCTTTTATGCCATGTTCGCCGGCGGTGGCGGCAGTTGGGCGGAAGCCGAGATGAAAGCGGGGCGCTACCGCATCGATCCTGCGCCGGCCGGCGCGCGGCCGGATCTGACCGGCCTCTCCTGCCGCTGGAACCCAATCGAAGCCCGCCATGGCGAAATCGTCTCGATCATAGCCATACCGGGGGCGTCGCGCGACTTGCGCGGTTTTCAGTTCCTGGCTTCCGACATCATCGCCCTTGCCGGCAGGGAGGAACGCGATGGCCACCCGGTGCCGGTGAACGGACCGGGCTACAGTTTGCTGCCCGCCGGCCTCGATATCGAGGCGCGGGCCACCGCGCCGGCAGGATGGCGGTGGGCGTCGAAGCTGTGGATAGTGTTCCTGATGACGCTTACGGCGGTCACCGATCGATTTGGCTGGACGATCGGCCGTTTCGATCCGAAGGTCTACAAACGCGAAGTGGCCAGCAATTCGGATTTCCGGAAGTTCGACGACGGCTTGAAGATGACCATCGACGTTGACGCGGATGTGTTGCAACGGATCGAGAACCGGCTGAAACAGGCGGAAGAGGCAGGCATCTGCAACTATGGCCTGCACCGCCAGAAATCGGCCTTGATGACATGCCTCGTCGCCTCGCCGCTGCAGCGCGATCACCTTCATTTCATCGATGGCGCCGCCGGCGGCTATGCGATGGCTGCCGCAAGCCTGAAGGCGAAGGCGCCGGTCTGACGACGGCTTGCGGAAATCGTTTTTCCGCAATATGCCTCGGCCATGGGAGCGGACAGCCTGTCCGAATTGACGGGAAAGCAGATTCTTGGACGCCTCACAATCGACATATGACCGTATTCTGAGCCGCATCTCGACGCGCACCGCGCAAGTCGGCGTGATCGGACTGGGCTATGTCGGTTTGCCGCTGGCGGTTGCGATCGCACGCGCCGGCTTCCCGGTTTCCGGCTTCGACATCGAAGCCCGGAAGGTCGAGAGCCTGAACGCCGGCCAATCCTACATCGAGGCGGTGACGTCGACAGCCCTCGCCGGCCAGGTGGCAAGCGGACGGTTCCGGGCCACTGCGGATTTTGCCGAACTGGCGGTCTGCGATGTCATCATTATCTGCGTCCCGACACCGCTGACGAAACACCGCGAGCCGGACCTCTCCTTCGTCAGGGACACGGCAGCCACCATCGCCAAGCACCTGCGTCTCGGCCAGATGATCGTGCTGGAATCGACCACCTATCCCGGCACGACCGACGACGTGATCAAGCCCGTATTGGAAGAAACCGGGTTGCTGTCGAAGACAGACTTCTTCCTCGGCTTCTCGCCCGAACGAGAGGATCCCGGCAACCGCAGCTTTGAGGTCGCGACGATCCCCAAGGTCGTGGCAGGCGACGGCATTGAAGCGGCGACGCTCGTGCAGGCTTTCTACCAGGGCGTGGTCAAGACCGTCGTTCCGGTTTCCACCACGGCGACCGCCGAGGCGGTCAAGCTGACGGAAAACATCTTCCGTTCGGTCAACATAGCCCTCGTCAACGAGTTGAAGGTCGTGTTCGGTGCGATGGGCATCGACATATGGGAGGTGATCGAGGCGGCAAAGAGCAAGCCCTTCGGTTACATGCCTTTCTATCCTGGCCCCGGACTTGGCGGGCATTGCGTTCCGATCGATCCCTTCTACCTGACGTGGAAGGCGCGCGAATACGAACTGCCGACCCGCTTCATCGAACTGGCGGCGGAGATCAACACGGCCATGCCGCGTCATGTTGTCGATGAACTGGCGAAGGCGCTGGACCGGCGCTGCGGCAAGGCGCTCAGCCGCTCGCGCATTCTCATCATCGGGCTCGCTTATAAGAAGAATGTGCCCGACATCCGCGAAAGTCCGTCATTGCGGCTCATTGAACTCATCGAGGAATGGGGCGGCAAGGCGGAATTCCACGATCCGCATGTTGCTGAGATTCCCAGCACACGGGAGCATATGGCGATCAAGGGGCGTCGCTCGGTCGAATTGACCGAGGCGGCCTTGAAGGATTTCGATGCTGTGGTCGTTGCAACCGACCACGATGCGATCGACTATCAGGCGATCGCCGATCACGCTCTGCTGATCGTCGACACGCGCAATGTTTTTGGCCGCCTCGGGCTAGCTCGGGAAACGGTGGTGAAGGCCTGACGGCGTCTTGCCGGCGAATTTTTCCGACCGATGTCAGGATCGTGGTTGCACTCCGCCGGCAGCCTCGCCACATGATGGCGCAACAGATAAACGCAGTTACGCCCGCTCCTTGCCTGCAACGACAGTCATTCGAGAAATTCTTCGCCGGCTTTTTCCGCCGAAGCCGGCTTCCTTGACTTCGAGGGCCTTGTCCTTGGATCGTTGGCGGACTGTGTTGTGGCGGATCAAAGGAGTGGCCCATCTTGGACGGGTTTGGAGACAGCATGAGCACAGAGATTTCCACCATCCTCGTGGATAAGGTTGCCGATTGGCTGACCCAATCGGCGCTCGAGGGCAACGACCTGGAAACGTTGGTAAAAGGCTTTTGTGAGCGGCTAGCTGCCGCCGGCCTGCCACTGAAGCGGGTGCATTTGAGCTTTTCGATGCTTCATCCGCTTTATGACGCGCTTGGCTTCACCTGGTTTCGCGGCCAGGGCCTCGAAGTAGAAGGCTTCCGCAACGAGGGCGGCGTGCCGTCCGACAGGTTCGTGACCAGCCCATATTACCATCTGCTCAGCAACAAGCTCGACCATCTGCGGCGCCGGTTCGACCCGTCGGTGCCGTCGGAGTTTCCTGTTTTTGATGAACTCAGGCTTATGGGCGTCACCGATTACATGGCTTTCGTCCATCCCTTCAGCGGCAACACCACGCAGGGCATGATGGGGTCTTGGTCGACCGACAGTGCCGCAGGCTTCAGCGACAGCATGATTTCGGCGCTGCTGCGCATCCAGAACCATCTCGCTATCGCAACCAAGATGGCGGTCCTCACCAAGCTCGCCGACAACATGATGACCACTTATCTCGGCGGCGACGCCGGCAGGCGCGTGCTGGACGGCCAGATCAAGCGCGGCGAGGGTGATACAATCCGGGCCGCCCTGGTCATGGCCGATATGCGCGGGTCGTCAAGGCTTGCCGAAACCTCCGGCCGCGAAATCTATATCGATACCCTGAATCAGTTTTTCGACGCCGTTGCCGCACCTTTCAATCGCAAAGGCGGGCAGATCATGAGTTTCATTGGAGATGGCTTCATTGCCGTCTACCCTTGCGAAAGGCACCGCTCGCAGTCCGAGATCGCCTGCCAGGCAGCTCTTGCGGCAGCGCACAAGGCCAGCGCGCGCATGATGGATCTCAATCTGCGCAGGAAGCAGCAGGGGTTGAGCGACATAGGCTTTGGTATCGGCCTGCATGTCGGCAATGTGATGTTCGGCAATGTCGGCCTTACCGACCGGCTGACATTCTCTGTCTTCGGCTCTGCTGTAAACGAGGTCCAGCGTCTCCAGACGCTGACCAAGAAATATCCGCACAGCGTTCTCGCCAGCAAAGATTTCGCCAGCTATTGCGGCACCAACAGCTGGCTGACGCTCGGTAACGAGGAACTGGCGGGCATCAAGAAGCTGACGGTGCTTTCACCCGATCTGTCGGGCGCTCTCGCGCTTGATGAAGACGGTGCGATGGAGCCGATTCACGATCGGATATCGGACGCTGAGCAGGTCATGCTGCTTCATCGCGATGCCGCCCGGCTGTCGGCGGGCGACCGGCGGAAGCTCCAGTAACCGCCACGATCTGATCCGAACGCTTTTGGTCTGCAGTCCGGTCGCCGGTTCCGTCAGGGAACTGGCGACTATTTAGAATCCAAGTTGCTCTAGGCTGGCAATGCGCTAGTCTCGCTTTTCTGGGCCTGTCGCCAGGCAGGCCGCCAGAGTGGGGCTGGTGTGAGAATGAATTCGGGTATGAATTCGGGTTTTGACCTGCTGCGGATCGAAGATGTTGGCATCTCTTTTGCCATTGTCGGGGGACCGTTGCATGCCGTCAGGCGTGCGAATCTTCGCGTCCTACCAGGCAAGGTTACCGCGCTTGTGGGCGAGTCCGGTTCGGGAAAATCGGTTCTCAGCCAGGCCGTGATGGGCATCTTGCCGAAGACTGCCCATGTTCGCGGCCGTATCCTGTTTTCCGATCCTGAAAAGCCCGGCACAACGCAGGATATCCTGCAGATGCCGCGTGACGGGCCCGAAATTCGGGCATTGAGAGGCAGCCGCATCGGCAAGATCTTCCAGGAGCCGATGACGTCGCTGTCGCCGCTGCACACGATCGGCAACCAGGTCAGCGAATCCCTGCAGATTCATACGCCCATGGCTCGGGCGGAGCGCAAGGCGCGGACCGAGGAAATGCTCAGCCTTGTCGGGTTTCCCAATCCCAAGCGCGCCTATGACATGTATCCGTTTGAACTTTCGGGAGGATTGCGTCAGCGCGCCATGATCGCCATGGCGCTTATCTGCCGGCCGGCCTTGCTGATCGCCGACGAGCCGACGACGGCGTTGGACGTCACCATCCAAGCGCAAATCCTGCAGTTGCTGCGCGAGCTTCAGACCAAGCTGAACATGGCGATGCTGCTGATCACGCACGACCTCGGCGTGGTCGCCAATGTCGCCGACGAGGTGGTGGTCATCTACCATGGCGAGATCATGGAAGCGGGACCTGTCGAGGCGATATTCCGCCGGCCAGGTCACCCTTACCTGAAGGGCCTGATGGCAGCCGTTCCGCATTTCGACCTGAAGCCTGGCGAAAGGCTAAAGGCGCTCCGCGAGGTGCCTGTGAATGTCGAGAACCTACTTGGCAAGCAGACGGCGCCGGCATCGAAGGGGCCGGACGACATCCTGCTGTCCGTCAGGGATCTCACGAAGACTTTCACCACCCGCAAGTCCGGATGGTTCAGCGGGGGTCATCAAACCTCCGTTCGCGCCGTGGACGGCGTGAGCTTCGATATCAGGCGGGGTGAGTGCCTGGGTCTGGTCGGCGAAAGCGGCTCCGGCAAAACCACCGTCAGCAAGATCCTCATGCGGGCTGTCACCCCCAGTGGCGGCTCCGTGATCTTCAACGGCCGCGATGGACCGATCGAGGTCCTGGAAGCCGAGGGAAACGCCCTGCGCATGCTGCGCGCGAAAATCCAAATGGTCTTCCAGGATCCGGTTTCGTCGCTTTCACCGCGCATGACGGTGGAGAACATCTTGAGCGAGCCGCTCGAAATCCATCAACGTGGCAATGCCGCGTCCCGACTCGCCACGGTCAAGAGCCTGATGCAGGCAATCGGGCTCGATCCGCGCTTCATCAAGCGTTATCCGCACAGTTTCTCCGGCGGGCAGCGCCAGCGTATCGGCATCGCGCGGGCGTTGGCGCTGGGGCCTGAACTCCTTATCTGCGACGAGCCGGTTTCGGCGCTCGATGTCTCTGTCCAGGCACAGATCCTGAACCTTCTGAAGGACCTGCAGAAGGAACTGGGCCTGACCTACCTGTTCATATCCCACAATCTGGCAGTGGTGGACTACATGGCGGACCGCATCGCGGTGATGTGCGGCGGGCGTATCGTTGAGCTTGCGCCTCGCGAAATTCTGCTTCGGAAACCGGTCCACCCCTACACGCGTTCACTGGTCGCCGCAGTGCCTTTCCCCGATCTCGACAGGCCGATGGATTTCAAGACGCTGAAGCTCAGCGGTGCTTCCGACACCAGCGCATGGGGACCGCAGTTCCGTGACGAGGGCGAGGAGGATGTGCTGTCGCCGCTCGATCTTGGCGGCGGCCACCTGGTGCTGGCCCGACGTTCGGCCGATGTCAGCGAGCTACGCCATTGATCAGCCGGCGCACCATCCTTGGCCTCATGGCTTCGGCATTTCTGCCGGGCACGTCGCGCGCCGGCGATCTGGAGCCGGAATTTCTTCAGCCGGAGCTGAAGGCCAGGGCGCTGCCGGCACTCGCCGAACGCCTGCCCAAGAGCCCACGCGCGGTGAATCTCGCTGCGATGGGCCGGCAGCCAGGCCAGTATGGCGGCACGCTGCGTACGATCATCGGCAGCCAGAAAGATATCCGGATGATGACGATCTACGGGTATGCCCGCCTGGTCGGCTATGACGAAAAGCTCAACATGCAAGCCGACATTCTCGAGAGTTTCGACGTGGCGGATGATCGTGTCTTCACTTTCAAGATACGGGAAGGGCACAAATGGTCTGACGGTAGCCTGCTGACGCCGGAGGATTTTCGTTATTGCTGGGAAGATGTCTGGCTGAACGATGAGCTTTCGCAAGGCGGGCTCGCCCCGGCCCTGCTGGCGGACGGCAAGCCGCCACGCTTCGAGATCGTCGATCCGTTGACGGTCCGCTATAGTTGGGATGCGCCCAATCCCGACTTCCTGCCCAAGCTCGCCGCTGCTGCGCCGCTATCGCTTGTCCTGCCGGCCGCCTACCTCAAGCAGTTCCACAAGAAATACCAGGATCCGTTCCGGCTCGCCGGCCTAATGAAGGAGAACCGGGCCCGGAAATGGACGCTCCTGCATATCCGCATGTCGCGGCAGTATCGCCCGGAGAACCCGGACCTGCCGACGCTCGATCCCTGGCAGAACCGGACCAAGCCGCCGGCTGAGCAGTTCGTCTTCGAGCGCAACCCGTTCTTTCATCGAATAGACGAGAATGGCCGGCAACTGCCCTATGTCGACCGGATTGTCATGAATGTCAGCTCGTCGACGATCATTTCCGCCAAGACCGGTGCGGGCGAGAGCGACCTGCAAAGCCTGGGAATTGACTTCACCGATTACTCCTTCCTGAAGGATGCGGAGAAGCGCTACCCGGTGAAGATGCATCTGTGGAAACGCACACAGGGTTCGCGGCTGGCGCTGCTGCCCAATCTGAATTGTGCCGACCTGGTGTGGCGTGGCCTTTTCCGTGACGTGCGCGTGCGCCGCGCACTTTCGCTGGCTGTGGACAGGCGCGAGATCAATTTGGCCGTGTTCTACGGGTTGGCGCAGGAAAGTGCCGATACGGTGCTGCCGGAGAGCCCGCTCTTCCGGCCGGAATTCGCGAAAGCCTGGGTCGCCCATGATCCCGACCAGGCCAATGCCCTGCTCGACGAGGCCGGGCTTCAGCAGCGTGGCGATGACGGGGTGCGGATACTTCCCGATGGACGCCCGGCGCAAATCATCGTGGAAACGGCCGGCGAAAGCACGCTGGAAACCGACGCGCTCGAACTCATCACCGATCACTGGCGCAAGATCGGCATCGCCCTGTTCATCCGGACTTCGCAGCGCGACATCTTCCGTAGCCGCGCGGTTGGCGGCCAGATCATGATGTCGATGTGGTCGGGCATCGACAACGGCGTGCCGACCCCCGATATGAACCCGTACCAGCTGGCCCCCACCATGGATGACCAGCTGCAATGGCCGCTCTGGGGTGCTCACTATTTGTCTCATGGCAAGATGGGTGAGGCGCCCGATCTTCCGCCTGTGGTCGAGTTGATGGCTTTACTCGCGCGCTGGAACGCATCGACCGAAAGCATGGAGCGCGCCGAAATCTGGACTTCAATGCTGTCGATCTATACCGATCAGGTGTTTTCGATCGGCACGGTGAACGGAACGCATCAGCCGGTTCTGGCATCCTCGCGGCTGCGCAATCTGCCTGACAAGGCGCTCTACGGCTACGACCCGACTTCCTATTTCGGTGTCTATATGCCGGATACATTCTGGCTTGGAGAGTCCTGAGCGTGTTTCGATATCTTGTCTGGCGTATCGCTGTGATGGTTCCAACGCTGCTGATCATATCGGCGCTGGTGTTCACGATCATCGAACTTCCCCCAGGCGACTATTTCGACAGCTATGTTGCCGAGCTTCGGGCTCAGGGCGAAGCGGTAGATTCCGACCGCATCGAGATGATGCGCAAGGAATATGGTTTCGACAAACCGGTGGTCGTTCGCTACTTCTACTGGGTCGGCGGGATGCTGCAGGGCGATTTCGGCTATTCCTTCGAATATGAGCTGCCGGTTCGCGACGTCGTCGGGGACCGAATGTGGCTGACCGTGCTGGTTTCCTTCGTCACGATCATCTTCACCTGGCTCATCGCCTTTCCGATCGGCATGTACTCCGCCACGCATCAATACAGCTGGGGCGACTACGGCCTGACTTTCTTCGGCCTTCTCGGCCTTGCCATTCCGAATTTCATGCTGGCGCTGATCCTGATGTATTTCGCCAACATCTGGTTCGGCACATCCATTGGCCATCTCATGGACCAGCAATATCTCGGCGAGCCGATGAGCTGGGCCAAGGCGAAGTCGATCCTCGCCCATCTCTGGATCCCGGTCCTGATCATCGGCACCGGGGGCACGGCAAGCATGATCCGGCGGCTGCGCGCCAATCTGCTCGATGAGCTACACAAGCAATATGTCGTCACCGCGCGCGCCAAAGGCCTTCATCCCTTCAAGGCGCTGGTCAAATATCCGCTGCGCATGGCGCTCAATTTCTTCATTTCCGACATCGGCTCTATCCTGCCGGCCATCATCTCCGGCGCCGAAATCACGGCGATCGTGCTGTCTTTGGAAACGACCGGGCCGATGCTGATCAAGGCGCTGCAAAGCCAGGACATGTATCTGGCAGGGTCGTTCCTGATGTTCCTGGCTTTCCTGACGGTCATCGGCGTCCTGATTTCCGACCTGGCGCTGGCGCTGCTTGATCCACGAATTCGTTTGCAGGGCGGTAGCACCAAATGAACACGCATTCGCCGCTGCCCGCTCCGGGTGCTCCACTGCAACACTACGTTTCCACCGCGCCCCTTGACCTGCAGTCGGTCGAGGCGATGACGCCGGAGCAGTCGAAGGTCTTCCAGGCGTCGCAGTTGCGGTTGATGTGGTGGAAATTCCGAAAACACCGGCTTGCCCTTGTATCCGGCATATTCCTGGCAGTGCTTTATTCCGGGATACTGATCTGCGAGTTCCTGGCGCCCTACAATCTGCACACGCGCAACATGGACTTCATCTATGCGCCGCCGCAGCGGGTGCGCCTGTTCCACAACGGCGAGTTCGTCGGGCCGTTCGTCTATGGCCGCGAGATGACGCTGGATATGGACACGCTAAAGCGGAACTACATTGAGAACCACGACGATGTTCAGCGGCTCCGTTTCTTCTGCAGGGGCGACAGTTACCTATTCTGGGGCCTGATCGAAGGTGACAGGCATTTGGTCTGCCCTGCCGAAAACGGCCAGCTCTTCCTGGCCGGCACCGACAGGCTGGGGCGCGATGTGCTCTCGCGCATCATTTATGGCGCACGCATTTCGCTGACGATCGGCCTCGTCGGCATCAGTTTCAGCTTCCTGCTCGGCATCGTCATCGGCGGACTGGCCGGCTATCACGGCGGTATCTTCGATCTGATCGTTCAACGCATCATCGAAGTTCTGCAATCGATCCCCAGCATTCCGCTATGGCTGGCTCTGGCGGCGATCATGCCGATCACCTGGAGTCCGGCGGTGATCTATTTCGGCATCACCGTCATCCTCGGGCTGCTCGACTGGACCGGACTGGCGCGGGCAGTGCGTTCAAAACTTCTGGCGTTGCGCGAGGAGGATTACGTTCTAGCCGCGCAATTGATGGGGGCCAACAGCAGCCGCATCATCGGGCGGCACCTCATTCCCGGCTTCATGTCGCATCTGATCGCAACGGCGACGCTCTCCATACCCAGCATGATCCTGGGCGAGACGGCACTGAGCTTCCTTGGGCTTGGCCTGAGGGCGCCGATAACCAGCTGGGGCATCCTGCTCACCGAGGCGCGCAGCGTCAACGTGATCGCGTTCTATCCATGGCTGCTTTTGCCGATGCTCCCCGTCGTTCTCGTCATCATGGCGTTCAACTTCCTCGGCGATGGCTTGCGGGACGCCGCGGACCCCTACAAGTGAGATCGCTATCCCACCGCGCTTCGTGCCGCCTGCGCCACCCCGGTATGACCCTTGCAGGTGGCCTGTCCGGTTGTTGCAATGTTTACCGTTCGCCTCTATACGCGGCGAAATTCGATCGGGGTTTGGCAGGTGCCCTCGGGTTTCAGCCGCGAACCGCCCTGGTCGCGGGCGTCGCCGATTTCTTGGGCTGGTTCAGGACGTACAATTTCATATGAGTCGCCTCGAGAGTTTCATCCGCAGGATGACCGCACAGCGCGACATTCTCGATCAAGTCTGTGTCGAGGTGGCGAAGATCGAGGGCCCCGTGCTCGAACTCGGCCTCGGCAATGGCCGGACGTTCCACCACCTGCGCGAGCGCCTGCCCGGACGTCGGATCGTGGCGTTCGACCGGGCACTTGCCGCACACGACAGCTCAATTCCCGACGCTGAAAACCTCGTGCTCGGCGAGATAAGCGAGACGGCGCCCAGGTTCATTGGCATCGACGCCGCTCTTGTCAATGCCGACCTCGGAACCGGCCATGAAGATCGCGATGTGGTGACCCTTAGCTGGCTTCCCGATCTGATCGCGCGCCTGCTTCGCGTCGGTGGCTTCGCGGTCAGCGGCATACCGCTCCATCACCCGCAGTTGCAACGCCTCCCTCCGCCGCCTTCGGTGCCCACCGATCGTCTATTTGTCTATAGGCGTGTGTGAGGGGCCGAGACGACCCGCGTCCCGTTGAAACGGATTCAGGCGACGCGCTTTGAGTTTTTGTCTTTATGCATCTCGTTGCCCCAAAACCGGGGCCACTTTTGGGCGAGATGCGGTGCAGCGGTTCACCGTTTTACGGAAACGCCGAACCCGCTCTGTCTCTTTGTTTTAACGCAATTCCCCATGGGAACGCGCCACGCGCTTTTCCCGGGAAAACCGTCTCACACTTTTCCTGGAATTGCTCCAAGTATTCAGGGGATCGTATAGACTGCTATCTCCCGCTCAATGCCGCGCAGCGAGACCTCGTGGGGCACGGGCGTCAGCGCTTTCCTGTGCAACAGATCGGCGGTGAGATTGTCATCGACCACCGCACGAGTGGCGAAGATCGCCTGTGCGGTGGCAAGGTTCTGGACCCGCGAAGCAATGTTGACCGTCTGGCCGAAATAGTCCTGTCGCTCGTTCATGGAGACGGCGATGCAGGGGCCCGCATGGACACCGATCTTGAGCAGCAGATCCTCGCGCCCGCTCTTGTCGTTGAGCGCACGCATGGCATCGCGCATCCTGAGGGCGGCGGCAATCGCACGATCAGGCGTCGCGAAGGTCGCCATCACCGCATCACCGATCGTCTTCACCACCGCGCCTGTCTCCGCCGCGACGATCTCGTGCAGAACCTGGAAATGCTCGCGCACGAGATCGAAGGCTGAAAGGTCGCCCACCCGCTCGTACAGCGCGGTCGATCCGCGCAGGTCGGTGAACAGGAAGGTCAGGCTGGTGATCTTCAGGCGCTGGTCGATGTCGAGCGTGTCCGCGCGATAGAGATTGCGGAACGTCTGGTTGGTGAGCAGGCGCTTGGCCGTCAGGAAGGGCCGGCGTTTGCTCAGCAAATCATGCAATGCCGGTCCGGCAATGAAGACCGTCGGCAGCACGCGGGTGTCGGTCCTGTTTTCCAGCGAAATGCGCATCGGGCCGGGTTGCATCTCCAGCGTCTGGCTCTGGACATGGTCGCGGTCGAAGACCAAGGAGAGGCTTCGGCGCTCCTTTGTTGGTTCGCCCTTCGCGTCGATGAACTGCGCTGAATGGGTGACTGGCTCGAAGACGATAATGAACTCGGGCGGAAGCCGTATGGGCAGAACCGCCTTTTCACCGGGCGCAAGCTCGATACCTTCCAGCAAGAACGCTTCCATCTTTTTGGCGAAATCTTCTTCCGGCAGATCGACGCCAGACGCCCAGTAGATTTGGCGGAAATATTCCAGCAACGGCAGTTCGTGTGGATTGTGGGCAGCAATCCTGCGCACGCGGGGACTGACGGTGAATGTCACCTCGACCATCTCGTCGAGGGTCGGCGGATAGCCCTCGGCGCACAGCGCGCATGTGTATTCGTCCTTCTGCAGGGTTTTCAGCGTGGCATTGGTGTCGAGCACGCCGCCACAGCCGGGGCACAGAACATTCCAGGAAATGTCGAAGATGCCCACCCGTGCCGCGTGGAGAAAGGCGCCTATGGTGCGTTCCTCGTCGAGGCCAAGCTTGCCGGCGAAGGCTGGCGCATTGATGCGGCAAAGTTCGCGGTCCTGGCCCTCCGCTATAGTTTGCTTGATCGCGTCGATTGCCTGCGGATCGACATCGGTCGATTGCCGCAGAAGCGAGAACAGATCCTGAGCTTCGTTCATCGTGCAGGCTCCGGAAAATGCGCCCCCGAGGCGTGTTGATCGGGACCGCTCTCTGGTCCGAGTCGCCATTTTACTGCGAAACTGACCGTACGGCCATTCGAATAGACAAGACTGGTGACAGTCCAATTTCCATTCAGCAGATTTTCACCGGCCTCAAGTGGCACTATGATGGTACATTGGGCATTCATTTTTGGGGCTTCTCCCGTGCCGACATCCGACAATCCGCCATTTCCCGCGGCTCTGCGCCTTTTCTCCGCAGGGGTTATCATCGTCCTGATCGTAGGCGCCGGCCTGTTTTTCGCACCGGCACTGGTCAAGCCGCGCTGGCCCTGGCCCGTCACGCCATTCAGTGCCCGCTTCCTCGGCGGCTTCTACACCGCCGAAATGGCGGTGATGGCGGCACTCTTGTTCTGGAATCGCTGGTCGCCCGGCAGGCTGGTGCTCGTCATGGCCTTCATCTTCACCGTCATCGTGTCGGCGGTTTCGTTGATCAATCTCGGCTATTTCAATTTCGAGCGCAAAGCGGCCTGGCTCTGGTTCCTGGTCTATCTTGCCTCGGCCGCGGTATCCGGGCTGTTCCTGTGGCGGGCCAGGGCCCGTCCTTCAGCAAGAGGCGTGACCCTAAACCCCGCATGGCGCGGCTACATGTTGGCGGAAACGGCGATCCTTGGGCTCTATGGCGTCGGCATGTTGCTGTTTCCCGTGATGGTCAGCAGCACTTGGCCATGGCCGGTCGATCCTTTCCACGCCCAAGTCTACAGCGCCATCTTCCTCGCTGGCGCTAGCGGCGCATATCTGGTCTGGAAAAGCGCGCCGCGCGAGGAACTGCTGGTGCTTGGCCTGGCGCAGTTTCTGGTTGGCCTGCTTTCCATCCTTGGTCTCGTCATCACCGACGCTGCGGTGCATCGGATCGACTGGACGGCGCCCAAGACATTGTGCTGGCTTGCCCTTTTCGGCTGGATCGGCATCAGCGGCGTCTTCAAACTCTCCGCCGCCTCCCGCTATTTCAGCGCGCAATCGGCAGCATAGCTTGCAGAGATAGCTGGATTTTCAGGTGACGTCCGGTGCATCGTGCCGGGCCTATTGCCTTCGCCGGGAACGCCATGACCAGCACGACCTCGCCATCCTCCGAGAAAATCCAGCCGCAGCTCCGCGCCATCAGGCCAAGCGATGCGGAAGCGCTTTGCGCTATCTTCAACATGCCGGGCTTCCGCTGGGGCACGCTCAGGATGCCCTTCGAGATGGTGGAGCAGGTCGAGCGGCGCATCGCCAAGGCCGGCCAGGAAACCACCTGGATCGTCGCGGAGCTGGACGGCAAGGTCGTCGGCCATGGCAGCCTGATCGTGCAGGGGTCGCCACGCCGGTCGCATATCGGCGAGATCAATATCGGCCTCGACGATGGCTTTGTCGGCAAGGGCATCGGCTCTGCCATCCTTGGCGCCCTGCTTGACGTGGCCGACAACTGGCGCGCCCTGAAGCGGGTCGAATTGACCGTCTATGCCGACAACGAACCGGCCGTCCGTCTCTACACAAGCCATGGCTTCGAGGTCGAAGGTCGGCATGTGAAGGCGGGTTTTACCGACGGGCAGTACCACGACCTGCTGAGCATGGCCCGACTGCGGTTTTGAGATCCGCTGTTTGGAGACTTACCTGTTTTGATCGAGTTGACGATCTATGTGTGGGCCGGCCGGGTCCAGCAAGTCTGGTCTCCCTTGGCGTTTGCATCGCGAGCGGCTAGACGGGACCAATGACCGCCGTCTTTGACCCCACGCCTACGCCTCCGGCGGAAATTCTGGCTGTGCTGTCGCTGCTCTGCCCGGAAGTCGTGCGTGACATCGAGCAGAACTGGAATGCACCGGTTTCCGAATACGCCCGCCATCTGTGGCGGCCGGTGGCGAGGCCTGTGTCGGGCCCGGCGATCGCTGCCCGCTCGATCCTGCGCGACGTCCTGCATCAGCGCCTTGGTGCGATCATGCAGCCTGAAGAGATCGGCAAGGCCCTCGAAGAGTTCGAGCGCAGACCGGTGATCCAGTCCGGCCTGCACTGCCTGCTGCTGATGGACCGGATTACCTTCGATGCCTTCCTGCTTGCCTGGCTCGGCGCGGTGGAAAACGGTCTGTCGGCCTTCGTCGGCTTCATGGGAACGACGATGACCATGGAGACAAACGGCCGGGAGGGGCCGGGGTGGCTCGATGTCGGCGACGACAAGGTCAATTTGTTTGGCATGGGGCGCCACAAACTGTGCCGCAAGAGCGCCTGCGTGGCCGGTCCCGTCTCTCTCAACACGCGCGCGCTCGAGGCGGTGGGCGATGAAACGGATGCCAGCCGTTGGCTGGGCACGCTGCTTGCCAGCCAGGACAAGGCATTTGGGACCGCCGCCGATGCGCTGACCGCCCTCAACGAGGATCTGGTCGCCGATTGGGATCGTTCCGGTATGGCCCGGCCGGTCTTCATCGATGATCGGCTCGCCGCGGCCGCCATGGCGCGGCATCTGGAACACGACGGCAGCTTTCTTTCTAGGCTGCTCATCGAGCCGGCAAGGCGCCAGCGTCTCGAACGTGCCTTGCAAGAGGCGGCATCGGGCCCATTTGGCAGATTCCTGCCCAATAGCACGGCCTATTTCTGGGGCATCCGCGAGGAACGCGTGCGCAAGCTCGTGCTCGAGAACGGGCAGTTGATCGAGCCTGACAGGCCGCATGGTCTCTCCATTCCGTTCGAGCGGCCGCATCTCAGGCAGGCGCTACTGGACGGCGTGCTGCTGCCGAACCTGTTCCTGATGTTCCTCGTCCTTGCCATCTTGCCGCGCGTGCGGGTCGTGGGCGGCCTGAGGCAGATCGGCTATGTAGCGCTTTTCCACTCGATCCTGCTGGCAGCGCTAGACGAAAACGCGCCGGAAGAGCGCGATCTAGCTGCGGAGCTGCAGGTTCGGGAAAATGCCTGGGGCATGCGGGTCATCGATGAAAAGATCTCGGTCCGCGAGCAGCTTGCCGGCCTGCCGGAAGGGGCGCTTTTCCCGGATTTGCTCCGGCAATACCGATTGCGGACATTTGCCGAGACGACCGACGACCTGAAACTGGTTCGCGAAAACGCCCGATGGCGCAAGATCGGCCAGGCAGGCATCAGGGCGACCTGACATCGCCGCAGCTGTCATTGCACGACCCCGGCCTTGCGGAGCCCATCCACCACGAGTTCGAAATCGGCAGGATTCTTGTAGGGCAAGACCTTGCGACGGTATTCCAGCGAATAGTCGGGATTGAGGCGAAGCACCTCCTGCCATGCCGCGCGGGCCTCGGCGAAACGGCTGAGATGGCCGTAGCAGGCGGCCAGAAGCGCACGCGAGACGTCGGTGGTAGCGTTGCGAGCCAGCCGTTGCTGCAAGAGGTCGACGGCCTCTTCGTACCTTCCCAGATGAAACGCGGCCAAAGCCTGGAAGTGCAGAAGTACATCGGGAAAGTACGGATTCAAGGTCTTCCCCCGGGCGAAACTCTCAAGGGCCTCCTCGGGTCTGCCCGAATAGTACAGCGCCTCGCCGAGGATGACGTGCCCTTCGGCGAAGTTCGGATTGAGGGCGATCGCGTGCTCGGCTTCGTCGATGGCCCCATCGTGCCGTCGTGTGTACAGCTTGGCTATAGCCAACGCCCAGTGCGCCCAGGGATCGCTGCCATCCAGCGTTACCGCTCGCGTTGCGACCTCTTCCGCTTGCGCCATCGATTCCGGCGGCGAGGCACTCCACCTGTTCAGGTAATCGAGTCCGTGCGTAAGGGCGAGGAAAGCGTGGGCAGAGGCAAACTTCGGGTCCAGGTCGATGGCACGTTGCAAGACGTCGCGGGCTGCGACGTTGGTCTCCTTCGTCAGCTGGTGCCACAGCTCCCGGCCCCGCAGGAAACAGTCATACGCCTCCGCGTTGCGTGGGTGCTCAGGCGCCAGCCGCTGACGGTCACCCTCAGTCAGATTGAGCGCCAGCGCACCGACGATCTGCTGTGTCACGTCGTCCTGCACGGCGAATATGTCGGTCAGCTCGCGATCGAACCGCTCCGCCCAAAGATGGCCGCCCGAGGTTGCATCGATGAGCTGCGCGGTGATGCGCACCCTGTTCCCCGACTTGCGTACGCTGCCCTCAAGTACATGCCGCACGCCGAGCTTCGTGCCCACCTCCTGCACCTGGACGTTCTGGCCCTTGAAGGTGAACGACGAATTGCGCGCGATGACGAAGAGCTGCGACAGTTTGGACAGCGCCGTGATGATGTCCTCGGAGATGCCGTCGGCGAAATAGTCCTGTTCGGCGTCGCCGCTCATGTTGGCGAACGGCAGGACGGCGATCGACAGCTTCGGCGGCGCTGCCGTCGCGGGTCGGCTTGCGATTTCCGAGGTCGCGGCCGCCCTGGTCCCGGCGCTGCCGACTTGCAGCGAATAGACCCGGATCGGCTCGGCGATGTTCTTGAGCTGAGTGCTGCCCAGATCGCTGACCGAGAGGTCGAGCCTGGCTTTGACCTGGCGGTAGGCATCCTCGGACAGGCAGATGGCGCCGGGCGCCGCGACGCCCTCCAAACGCGAGGCGATGTTGACGCCGTCGCCCATCAGGTCGCCGTCGCTTTCCTCGACCACATCCCCCAGATGGATGCCGATCCTGAACTCGATGCGGCGGTCCTGCGGCACGCCGGCATTGCGCTCGACCATGCCATTCTGAACCTCAACGGCGCAGCGCACGGCATCGACCACGCTGCGGAACTCGACCAGCGCTCCATCTCCGGTGCGCTTGATCACCCGCCCGTTGTGCACGGCGATGATCGGGTCGATCAGGTCGCTGCGCAGGGCCCGCAACCTCGCCAAAGTACGATCTTCGTCCGCGCTTGCGAGCCGGCTGTATCCGACGACATCTGCGGCCAGGATTGCGGCCAGCTTGCGATTCTCGCTCATCGGTCCGTCTCCTCGTCCCCACAATAGCAGGAAGACGGAGGGTACGAGGGAACTTTCGCAAACGACGGCTATGCAGCCGCCCGAATCGCCAGCGCTCCGCCCGGGATCCACACGGATCGCTCGATGCCGATTTGCGCTGCCGCTTGCTGGTCGACGCCTAACGGTTCATCCTTGTGAGAACCCTGGCCGTGACGTGCGTGGGGAATCACGCCGCCGCGGCCGCTTTAGGTCTTTGTTTTTATGCATGTCGTTGTCCCAAAACCGGGTCCACTTTTGGGCGACATGCATTGGTGAGGTCTTGTCGATGGACTGCTCGGGCTGCGGTTTCGAGGTTGAGAGCGGATTCGCTTTCTGTCCGAGGTGTGGCAAGCGCCTGCCCGTGCCATGCGCCAGTTGCGGCTACCCCTGCGCACCTGATTTCGAGTTCTGTCCGAAATGCGGGGCAAGCGTCGGTGCGGCCGCAAAAGCTGTCGAACGGCCTGCTCCGACACGGAGCCGGACCATCGTGCCGCCTTCTCGAACGCCGTCGCTGCTTGCGAACATAGAGAGCGACGATGGGCTGCATCCCGTCTCCGACGCCGATCGCCGGACGGTGACGGTCCTCTTCGCCGACCTTTGCGGCTTCACGACACTCAGCGAGCAGCTCGACCCCGAGGTGATGCAAGCACTGCAGAACGAACTGTTCAAGGAATTGACGGCGGCCGTGCGAAACTTCGGTGGTTTCGTCGACAAATTCATCGGCGATGCACTGCTCGCTCTGTTCGGTGCGCCGGTCGCGCATGAGGACGATCCGGAACGTGCGCTTCGCGCCGCTCTCGACATGATCGCCCGGACGGCGCGGCTGGGCGAAAGCGCCCCCCACTCCGGCTCGCCCCTGTTGCTCCACATCGGCATAAACACCGGCCCGGTCGTCACTGGCGGATTGGGCATCGGCACCGCCAAATCCTATTCGGTGACCGGCGACACCGTGAATACGGCGCAACGCCTGCAATCACTGGCCGCACCGGGTGAGGTGCTGGTGGGCGAGCTCACTCACAGGCTGACCCGGCATGCCTTCTCATACGAGCCGCTGGGTGATGTCGTGCTTCGCGGCAAGGCTGGCAGTGTGCTCGTCCATCGTCTGGATGCACCGCTCGCGGCGCCGCGTGCGGCACGTGGGCTTGAGGCGCTCGGCCTCAGCGCACCGATGATAGGCCGTGATGCGGAGCTGCATAGAATGCTGGCGAGCCTTGACCAGGCGTGCGGCGGCTCGGCCCAACTCGTCCGCCTCGTTGGAGAAGCCGGTATCGGGAAATCGCGACTGGTGAAGGAGTTCGTCGCCCGCGTCGGCGACGAGGATCGTTTTCGCAACCTCGCCGTGCGGCAGGCCACGTGCTCACCTTTGGGCGAACGATCATTTGGCGCCTTGGGCGCGGTGGTGCGCAGCGCTGCCGGGATGATGCAGAACGACACCGGGGACGAAATGCGGGGGAAGCTCGCAGGCTTGCTTACCGATCTCGGCCTGCAGGGCGAGGAGGCGAAGCGGCTGATGCCCTTGCTCTACCATGTGCTTGGCCTTGGCGACCCCGATGCCACCTTGCAGCATGTCGAGCCCGAGCAGTTGCGGCGGCAAATTCTCTACGCAGTCCGCACGATCATCGAACGGCGGCTTGCGTTGTCGCCGCTGTTGATCGTCGTCGAAGACCTGCACTGGGCCGACGCCGTGTCGCTCGAGGCACTGCGTTTCGTGATGGACAGGTTGGAACGCACACGGTTGATGTTGCTGGTCACGCATCGTCCGGAGCCGGACCACGGCCAGCTCGACTCAAGTCGGGTCAGTCACACAGCGCTCAGGCTTTCGCCGCTCAGCCGCGATGACGGACGCAGCCTGCTGGCGGCGCTTTTCGGCGAGAGCTGGGTAAACTCCGCAGGAACGCTTCTTGACCAGATCCTCGAGCGCGCGGGCGGCAACCCCCTTTTTATCGAGGAGATCGTTCGCGGCCTTATCGATCGCGGTGTCCTGGTGCGCGAGGGCCAGCGATGGCGGACTGTGGCAGGCGAAGCCGCAACCGGCATTCCCGCCACCATCCAGGCAATGTTGCTTGCCCGCGTCGACCGGCTGCCCCAGGAGGTGCGCCGTTTGGCCCAGGAAGCCGCGGTGATCGGCCCGCGCTTCGACGCCACACTTCTGAAAGCCGTGACAGCCGACCCCGGCCGGCTGGAATCCGGCTGCGAACTGCTTTGCGATGCGGAAATCATCGAGGAAGTTGCCGGATCAGGCTCGGTCTCGTCGCAAAGCTACCGTTTTACGCAAACTTTGCTGCAGGACGTGATCTACCAGAATCTGCTTCTGCAGCGCCGGACCGACATCCACGGGCGGGTCGGTGCTGCCTTGGAGCAACTGTGCGGCGACAGACCGGAACGGCTCGAGGATTTGACCGTGCTCGGTCATCATTTCGCACAGAGCGCCGAGCGGGAGAAGGGCGCGCACTACCTGCAGGCGGCGGGCGATCGCGCTCGCATGATCTACGCCAACGACGACGCCCTTCGTTTCTACGAGCGGGCACTGACTGCGTTGGGCGCGACCGGGCAAACACCGCTCAAACTGGTGATTGCAGAGCGCATTGCCGATTTGAGCGGCCCGGCAGGCCGCCGCGAGATCGCCCACCACCATTACGAGACGGTGTTGCAGGCCTACCGCGAGTCAACCGATCGTGTCGCTTCGGCGCGCGTTTTGCGCAAGATCGGTCGGCTGCTCTGGGACGTCGGCAAGCGCGACAACGCAGAATCCCGCTATGCCGAAGCGGCAGCGTTCCTCGATGGAGCGGATGCCCCGATCGAGCAGGCGCATCTGTGGCAAGAGCGTGGCCGACAGGCGTTCCGCAGCGGGGATCACGCGCTCGCGGCAAAATGGGCGGATGCGGCGCTGGATTGCGTGCGCACCCTGACAACGGAGCATGTCTCCGAGGCCGGGCGTGATGCCACTCTTGTGACCGCCGAGGCCCTCAATACCAAGGCAGTCGCGCTGGCTCGCCTTGGGCGAAACCGGGAAGCCGTGGGTCAGGTCGAGCGTAGCATCGAATTGGCCGAAGCCGCCGGTCTGCTGGGGGCGGCCTGCCGCGGCTACACCAATCTCGGCGTGCTTTACACGACCATCGATCCGACACAGGCGATGGCGGTCTGTCGGCGCGGTCTCGAAGTGGCGCGCCATATTGGCGATCTGGGTTTCCAGGCGCGCCTCCTCGCCAATCTGGCGGTCGCTTGTTGTACCTTCACGGATCGCTGTCCAACGGAGGGCGTCCCTGCTGCCGAGAAGGCCATCGAGATCGACCGGGCGCTCGACCAGCGCGAGCACCTGCCGGTGCCGTTGATCGTGCTTGGGCAGATCCACCAGTGCAACGGCCGTCCGGAACTTGCGGTCGGCTTGTTCCACGAAGCCCTGGACGTAGCCCGCGAAACGGGCGAACCCCAACTGCTGTTTCCGTGCTATGATGGTCTCGCAACGCTTAATCTCGACATCGACAATCTGGCCGAGGCCGAACGCTACTTTTCCTTGGCGCAGGGTATATGCGCCCAGCACGGGCTCGACCCGGAAGCGCTTGTGGTGCTGCCTTTTCTCGACTAGCCGGGTGGGAGGTTGAAATGTCCGCGCCTCGTGACTTGGTACCGCTTCAACCGGGTGACCGCGCGCCGAACGTGGTACTCGACGCCATTACCCAGGAAGGCAAGATCGCGCTAGACGACTTCCGCGGACAAAAACCGGTGCTGGTCGGCTTGTTTCGAGGTCTGCATTGTGCGTTTTGCCGGCGCCATATCGCCGCCCAGGCGCGGCTTGATCCGGAGCTGCGCGAAAAGGGCGTGGAGAGCCTGACGGTGGTCAACACGCCGATCGAACGGGCGCGCCTCTATTTCCGCTACCACCCGATGCCGAATCTGCTTGCGGCCTCCGACCCTGAACGCGCTTCACATCGTGCTTTTGGACTGCCCAATCTCGAATTCACCCAAAACGAGACGAACTGGCCGTACAAGGTCTCGATGGCAGCGGTAAAGGATATGCGGATTGAGATGCCAGGCGAGTTGCCTGGTCCTTTGGATCCTTTGGCGGCCGGCGAAATCCTCGACAAGAGGGACCACTACGAACTGACCGAAGCCGACGAGCAGATGTTGGCAACCGGGCACGGACAACTGGTCGGTCAGTTCCTTTTGGACCGGCAGGGGATCGTCCGCTGGAGCTTCACGGAGGTTCCAGAGGGTGGACGATACATGTTTGGGGCGCCAAGCCCGCAGGAGCTGATGTCAGCCGTGTCCCAAGTCGCCCAATAGACCTGCGCCGCTGCATTGCCGGTTGGCAAGGCCATGTAAGCAAAAGGCGCCCCGAAGGGCGCCTTTTAGTCGCTTGATTTCCGAAAGGAAACTGGAGCGGGTGAAGCGATTCGAACGCTCGACCCCAACCTTGGCAAGGTTGTGCTCTACCCCTGAGCTACACCCGCTCGCACGGCGTCTTGGCCGCAAGCCGGGCCTATATGGCTGAAGAGCGCGGCGATTGCAACAGGGAAATGTCAGGCATTTTGCTATGCGGCGGGCGCACTCGCCAGGATGTCGCATGACGGTCTTGTGTCGGCTGCCCCATTGGCCGTAAACGGCTTGGCAGGAAACGGGACGAAGACAAAACCGATGCCGAAGACCGAAGCCGAGCTGATGGAGTTTCTTGCCGAACTCGGGATCGCTGCCTCGACGCGGCGCCATCCGCCGCTGTTCACGGTTGCCGATTCGCAGGCGTTGCGCGGCGAAATAGCCGGTGGCCACACGAAAAACCTGTTCCTGAAGGACAAGAAGGACAATTTCTTCCTGGTCACCGTCGGCGAGGACGCGGTCGTCGACCTGAAGCAGATCCACCAGATCATCGGCGCCGCCGGCCGCGTTTCCTTCGGCAAGCCGGAGATGCTGATGGAGTTGCTCGGCGTGACGCCGGGGGCGGTCACGGTCTTCGGCCTGATCAACGACATTGCGGGCCGGGTCAAGGTGGTTCTCGACAAGGCGTTGATGGACCATGCGGTGATCAACGCTCATCCGCTGACCAATGAGGCAACGACGTCGGTCGCAGCGGCGGACCTGATCAGATTCGTCGAGGCAACCGGCCACGATGCTGCTATCTTGAAAGTCTCCGCGTGATCGCCACATGGATGGCCTAAGTCAGATTGTCTGAAAGCGCCTGGCCGCCGGCGGCCGCGCCACGGAAGGGTAAAGAGATGAGCGACAACAATCCGTTTGGAAGCCATGGCGGCCAATATTCCACCACCGTGCAATATGGTGGAACCGAGGCTCCGCGCGCGAAAGCCGCGCTTGGCGAGGCGCCGCCGGCCGCCGCCCCAGGGGCCGCCGATGTGATCAAGGACACGACGACCGCCGCCTTTGCCGCCGACGTCATCCAGGAATCGCGCCGCCAGCCGGTGCTTGTCGATTTCTGGGCCCCTTGGTGCGGGCCGTGCAAGCAGCTGACGCCGCTGCTGGAGAAGGCGGTCAAGGCCGCGGGCGGCAGGGTCAAGCTGGTCAAGATGAATATCGACGACCATCCCTCGATCGCCGGCCAGCTCGGCATCCAGTCGATCCCGGCGGTCATCGCCTTCAAGGACGGCCAGCCGGTCGACGGCTTCATGGGCGCGATCCCGGAGAGCCAGATCGCCGAATTCATCACCAAGGTGGGCGGCAAGGGCAATGGTGCGCCGCCCGTGGCCGAGGCCCTGGCCGCGGCAGCCGAGGCGCGCGAGGCCGGCGACATGCAGACGGCGGCCGATATCTACGACGCCATCCTGGCGCAGGCGCCGGAGACGGTCGAGGCGATTGGCGGGCTGGGCGACCTGTTGTTCGAGGCCGGTGACATCGAGGGCGCCGAAGCGTTGCTGGCAACGGCGCCCGAGGCCAAGAAGGATGCGCCGCCGCTGGCCGCCCTGCGCGCCAAGATGGCGCTGGCGGCGCAAGCGGCAGCGCTTGGCAACCCGGCCGAGTTCGAGCGGCGCCTGGCCGAGAACCCCGGCGATCATCAGGCGCGTTTCGATCTGGCCATGATCCAGAACGCCAATGGCGATCGCACGGCGGCGGCCGACAATCTGCTGGCCATCATCAAGGCCGACCGCGCCTGGAACGAGGACGGCGCCAAGACGCAACTGCTGCAGTTGTTCGAGGCCTGGGGCATGACCGACGAGGCGACGCTTGCGGCGCGCCGCAAATTGTCGTCGCTGCTGTTTTCCTGAGCCGGTTACTGATTGTTTTGGTCGCGCAGGCTTGCGGCCGGCGGCCATCGCGCCAGATTATCAGTGACCAATGCATGTCGCGCAAAAGTGGCCCCGGCTCTGCGAAAGGGATATGCATAGAAGCAACACCCGCTTCCCTATGGAAGCGATCGGAGGATTGAGGTGCAAGCGGGAAACGCGCATTACCGGCTCGCCAAGAATTTGCCGTCGACGATCCCGATCTTTCCGCTCGAGGGTGCGCTTTTGCTGCCGGGAGGCCGCATGCCGCTCAACGTCTTCGAGCCGCGCTACCTGCAGATGGTGGACGAGGCGATCGCCGGCTCGCGGCTCATCGGCATCATCCAGCCCAGCCTCGACGGCGCCTTGCGCGACGACGGCGAGCCGGAGCTCTGCAATGTCGGCTGCGCCGGGCGGATCATCGCCTTTTCCGAAACCGGCGACGGCCGCTATCTGATTTCGCTGCAGGGCGTTTGCCGGTTCCGCATCGCCCACGAGCTGACGGTCAAGACGCCGTTTCGCCAGTGCAAGCTGGCGCCCTTCCTGGCCGATCTCGACGAGGACCAGGCGGCGAACGAGATCGACCGGCCATCGCTGCTCAAGGCGTTTCGCGCCTATCTGCAGGCCAATGACCTTGAAGCCGACTGGGAGAGCGTCAGCCGGGCCGAAAACGCCATGCTGGTCAACGCGCTGTCGATGATGGCGCCCTATGGGCCGGCCGAGAAACAGGCGCTGCTCGAGGCGGCGGATCTGAAGACACGGGCCGAAACGCTTATCGCCATCACCGAAATGGCGCTGGCGCGCGAGAATGAGGATTTTGGTTCGAGCCTGCAATGAGATGTGTCGATACCTAGCTGGCCTGCAAACGACAAATTTCCTGCGTTGGCGGCCTGACCTTGCTCTCGACACATCTTGGGTCGGACACTGAGAAGAGGACACGATGGCGGCGGATGGGCGTGACGGGAAGAAGGTCAATGTCGACCCCAAGCTGCTGGAGCTGCTGGCCTGCCCGCTGACCAAGGGGCCGCTGACCTGGGATCCGGAGCGCGGCGAACTGGTCTCCCGGGTCGCCAAGCTCGCCTATCCGGTGCGCGACGGCATACCGATCATGCTGCCTTCGGAAGCGCGGACGCTGTCCGTGGAGGATGTGTTGTCGCCGCCACGTTTGAGTGGGCCGTCTTGAGGGGTGGCGAGAGTGGCGCGGCTGGCGGGATAGTGCCCCCCTCTGCTACTGAAAATTGCGTCCCTTGGGCATGACACTTTCCGCCTCTTCCGACAGCGTTGCGAGGTCCGGTCGGATCGCCGCGTTGCGTGGCGCAGGGTCGCGATCCGTGCCGCTGACGGGGTGTTCCGCAGGGCCGGCGACTGTCAGGTTGGCCTGGCTGACCTTTTCCAGGAGCACGGTCAGCCAGGGGGTCAAATCCTCGATCTTCTCAGCGACGATATGGATGACATCCGATTCCGACTGCAATTTGCCGGTGACGCGGACGAACCTGGCGCCCATGATGACGGGCCGGTAGCGGTCGAAGGTTCTCTGCCAGATGATGATGTTGGCGACGGCCTTGTCGTCCTCCAGCGTCAGGAAGATCGCGTTGCCCTTGCCGGGGCGCTGCCGCACCAGCACGAGGCCGGCGACCGAGACACGCCTGCCATCGCGCACGGATGGCAATCCGGCATTGGGCGTAACGCCGGCCCGGTCGAGCCGCTCGCGCAGGAAGGCGACCGGATGCGCCTTCAGTGACAGGCCGAGCGAACGGTAGTCATGGATGACATGCTCGCCGAGCGGCATTTTGGGCAGCTTCGTCTCCGGCTCCAGCTCGCGCAGGCGGATCGCCGGCTGGTCGAACAGCGGTAGCTTTTCGGCAGCACTCTTGCCGTCGAGCGCGCGCACCGCCCACAAGGCTTCACGACGATCAAGGCCAAGCGAACGGAAGGCGTCGGCCTGCGCCAGCTTTTCGATCTCGTCGACATCGAGGCCGGAGCGCAGCCAGACATCCCAGACCGACTCGTAGCCTGAACCGCGTCGCTTGACGAAAGCGTCCATGCGCTCCTCCGACAGGCCCTTGATCTGGCGGAAGCCGAGCCGCAGCGCATGATTTGTCTTGATGACACCACGCATTTCGGCATGGCGTGGGAGGATGCGGTCCGGATCGAAGGATGCTTTCTCCAGCGTGGAGTCCCAGACGGAGAAATTGACGTCGACGTCGCGGATGTCGACGCCATGGTCGCGCGCGTCGCGGACGAGCTGGGCCGGCTGGTAAAACCCCATCGGCTGCGAATTCAGGATCGCGGCGCAGAACACGTCGGGGTAGAAGGTCTTGAACCAGCAGGAGGCATAGACGAGCAGGGCGAAGGACGCGGCGTGGCTTTCGGGAAAGCCGTATTCGCCAAAACCCTCGATCTGCTTGAAACAGCGCTCGGCGAAGTCCTTCGTGTAGCCCTTACCAATCATGCCGTCGATCATCCGCTTGCGGTAATTGCCGATGGTGCCGGTGCGCTTGAAGGTGGCCATGGCGCGGCGCAGTTCGTCGGCCTCCCCCGGCTTGAAACCGCCCGCGACGATGGCGATCTTCATGGCCTGCTCCTGAAACAGGGGCACACCAAGTGTCTTGCTGAGGATCGCCTCCAGCTCCGGCTTTTGATACTCGGCCTTTTCCTTGCCTTGCCGTCGGCGCAGGTAAGGGTGAACCATGTCGCCCTGGATCGGACCCGGCCGCACGATCGCCACCTCGATGACAAGGTCATAGAAATCCCGTGGCTGGAGACGCGGCAGCATCGACATCTGGGCGCGGGATTCGATCTGGAAAACGCCGAGCGTGTCGGCGCGGCAGATCATGTCGTAGACCTGCTTATCCTCCGGCGGCAGGGTGGCCAGCACATAGGGTTGGCCATATTTATCTCGCGCGTTTGGATAGTGATCCCTAAGCAGGGCGAAGGCACGCTGCAGGCAGGTCAGCATGCCGAGCGCCAGCACATCCACTTTCAGGATCTTCACCGCGTCGAGATCGTCCTTGTCCCATTCGACCATCTTGCGCTCGTCCATCGCCGTCTTGACGATGGGCACGATCTCGTCGAGTCGGTCCCTGGTGATGACGAAGCCGCCGACATGCTGCGACAAATGGCGGGGAAAGCCCATGATCTCGTTGGAGCGCTCAATCACCAGTCTTGCCAGCGGGTCGGCGCGGTTGATGCCGCCAGCGTGCGCCTCCTTCTCGCCAAGTTCGGAGGTCGACCAGCCCCAGATCGTGCTCGACAATGCGCTTCTGACATCCTCCGAGAGGCCCATGGCCTTCGCCACTTCGCGCAAGGCCGAGCGGCCGCGATAGCTGATGACGGCGGCGGCGAGTGCGGTGCGCTTGGCGCTGTATTTCGTATAGATGTACTGGATGACGGTCTCGCGTTTCTCATGCTCGAAGTCGACGTCGATGTCGGGCGGCTCGTTCCTCTCCTCGGAAATGAAGCGCTCGAACAGCGTGTCGATCCTGTCCGGCCCGACCTCGGTGATGCCGATACAGAAACAGACGACCGAATTGGCGGCCGAACCGCGCCCCTGGCAGAGGATGTCCTGGCCGCGCGCGAACTTGACGATGTCGTAGACCGTCAGGAAATAGCGGGCGTAGTTGAGGCGCTCTATCAGAGCGAGCTCTTCCTCTATGCGCTTGATCACGGACGCAGGCACCCCCGCCGGATAACGATTGGCTGCCCCCTCCCGCGCCAGCCGTTCCAACTCGGCCTGCGGCCCGAGACCGGACTCCGTCGGCTCGTCGGGGTAGTTGTACTGGAGGTCGCTGAGCGAGAAGGTCAGCTCCTGCGCAAAGCGCAAGGTCTCGGCCAGCGCCTGCGGATGCCTGCGGAACAGGCGCGCCATCTCCATCGGCGGCTTCAGATGGCGCTCGGCATTGGCGGCCAGCTGCAGCCCCACCTCGGCGACGGGCGTGTTGAGGCGGATCGCGGTCAGCACGTCCTGCAGCGGGCGCCGCTCAGTCGTGTGATAGAGAACGTCGTTGGTCGCCATCAGCGGGATGCCGGCATTTTCGGCAAACGCCGCTGCCTGCTCGATCCGGAAACGGTCATTGCCCGCATAGTCCGGCGAAACGGCCAGACGGAGATTTCTTCCGAAACGATCCTTGAGCTGGCGAAGCAAGGCGAGACTGTCTTCCGCCCCCGCCGTCAGATCGGGCATGACCGCCAGCGACATCAGGTCCCCCCATTCGAGCAAGTCGCTGCGCTGGAGAAGAGTGGCGCCCTTCTCGTTCTCGTCGCGCAGATTGGCTTGCGTCAGCATGCGGCAGAGATGCCCCCAGCCCTTGCGGTCCTGCGGATAGGCGAGAATGTCAGGGGTGCCGTCACCGAAAACCAGCCGGCAGCCGGGATGGTAGGAGAGCGTCTCGACCTTGGCCTGTTGCCAGGCGCGCACCACGCCGGCCACCGTGTTGCGGTCGGCAAGTCCGATCGCGGAAAAGCCGAAAAGCTTGGCGGCGACCACCAGTTCCTCCGGCTTGGAGGCGCCGCGCAGGAAGGAGAAATTCGACTGGATGCCGAATTCTGCATAGGGAATGACGGTCAGCGCATTCATGCGAAGACCCCATGCAGGAACCAGCGTGGCGGCACCTGGGAGCCGCCATAGAGGCCTTGCCGGTAGAGCCAGTAGCGGCGGCCGTCGGCATCCTCGATGCGAAAATAGTCGCGTGTCGATGCCGCCTCGTCGCTCGCGGGCTCGCGCCACCATTCCGCCGCGATGCGTTCCGGTCCCTCGGCACGCGTCACCCTGTAGAGCGCACGCCGCCAGCGGAAGTTCAGCGGCGGGCCCTCCGGCATTTCGGTGGCCGGCACCTCGATGGGCTCGGGCGAGCGGAACAGCCGGATCGGCCGTTCCGGCGGGAAGATGGTCATCGGCGCCTGCATCCGGTCCGGCTTCTTCGGCGGCGTGGTCCGGCGCGGGGCCTCGGTGAAGGGGATCGTGGCGACGGCGCGCTCCGGCAGATGGCTTTCCACAGTGACCGGTTGCAGGACCGCGCCCTCGCCGAGCCGGGCGCGGATACGGTCGGCGAACAGCGCGATGTCGGCGCCGTCATCGGTCACTTCGCCGGCAAGGTCGGCCTGCTGCATGTCGAAGGCGGCGGCCGACAGCACCGAGAGCCGGACGAGATCGAAGCCATAGCCGGCATCGATATCCTGCTCGAGCGCGGCCAGCCTTTCATGGAACAATTTCTGGATCAGCGGGGGTTCGCGCATCGGCCGCGAGGTGCCGATGGCGATGCGGCTGACGGCGCCGTCGACGCGAAACAAAAGCAGCGCCAGCATCCTGGCGCCCTCGCCACGGCGCTCGAGGTCGGTCTTCAATGCCGCCGCCAGCATGCCCACCAGCCGCTCGATGTCCTCGGTCAGGGTGACGGGCTCGCTGAGGTGACGTTCGACCGAAAGCGGCGCGACGGGAAGGCGCGGCGACACCGCTTCGTCGAGACGGCCAAGCGCCTGGTCGAGGCGCAAAAGCAGCGAGGCGCCGAAGCGGCGGGCAAGCGGCGCGCGCGGTGCCGCCATGACGGCGCCCGCCGTGCGCAGGCCGACGCTTTCCAGGCTGGTGCGGGTCGCGGGCTCGATGCGCAGGGCTGCCAGCGGCAAGGGTGCGAGCAGCGCCTCCTCCTCGCCGCCTGCGACGATGCGGTCACTGGCAAAGCGTGCCGCCGCCCAGGCCGCGCCCGGTGTCGCGGCAAGCCCGGCGCGGACATCGAAACCCTGATGGAAGAAGCGCGACAGGATGTCGTCCAGCATGGCGCGTTCGCCGCCGAAAAGATGGGTGCAGCCGGTGACGTCGAGAAACAGGCCGTCCGTTGCGTCCAGCGCCACCAGCGGGGTGTAGCGGTCGCACCAGTCGGCAAGGCCTTCGAGCAGGCGGCGATCGGCTTGCGGATCGGCCTCGACGATGTCGATCGACGGATGCATGGCGCGCGCATCGGCGATGCCCATGTCGCGCTTCAGGTGCAGCGCCTCAGCCCGCTCGTCGAGGGCCGAGATACGCTGCGCGTTGCCCTTGCGGTGGCTGATCACCAGCGGCAGGTGATCCGACGGCCGGGAACGCCAGGACCGCCCCAGACGCTGCCGCAGGATCCTTTCGACCGCGAGATAGGGAAACCACAGCGACAGGATTCTTTGCTCTTTCCTCGCCCCTTCTTTCGTCGCCCCATCTTTCATCGAATGCGCGTTCATCGGGGTTCCACTCCAGTGTGAATTGTCCAGGCAGGGCCGTGCGGCTCTTGCCGATGGTGAGGGTGAAGGCCGGGCGGCCGATCGAGCCGGCGAGCGGCCCGACGATGGTGTCGCGCGGCACCGCCGGTGCCGACGCGACGATGAGACGAACGGGTGCGGCCGTCGGTTCGGGCTCGGCAGCCTGCCGCAGCAGGAACACCGGCCGGCCGGCACTCTGTGCCCGGGCATGCAGCCGGCGCGTCGCGGTCAGGTCGAGCCGCTGCGGATTGCCGCGGATCTCGAGGATGACGGCGGCGAGCGCCGTCATCCGGGCGGCCTCCTCGGCGACCCACAGCGCATCGACAAGTTTTGGCGCCTCGGAAAACAGCAATTGCTCGGGTTCGATGCCGAACGAGGCATGAAGCCCCCTGGCATAGGGAAAGCCGGCCTCGCGAAAAATCTCCGATGTGCCGATCCAGAGCACCGGCAACCCTTGCGTCTGCTTGAGGATCAGGCTTGCGAGCGACAGAGCGAAGCCGGCGACGGCTCCGGCATCGCGGGTTTCAATGCCATGGATCTCGCTCAAGGCGGCTTTCGGCAGGCCGCCGCTCAGGGCGGCATCGAGCCGCTCGACGCCGGTGGACAGGAACGCATCCGGCAGCGCCGTGGCAACGCCTCGGCGGACAATCGTCACATCGATGCTGGGGCCGGCGTCGACGCGAACATCGGGAGCCGCGGCGGCCGGCGCCTGCAGGCGCTCGGGCAGCGTTCCCTTGATCTTCGCGATCTGGCGGCGCAGGGCAAAAACAGTCTCCCGCGCCACGGCGGTCATCGCCATGACGGTCAGCTTTCACTCACAATTGTTCCTGTTATGTTCCTATAGATTCCAGAGGGTGCTGGAAGAGTCAAGCGGAGTCATGGGGAATTTATTCCTGCCCCGGGGCTTGTCGGAGGCGTGGGCCGCCCCCGCCATTTGCCGATTGCGGCGCGAAAGCCTATATGCCGGGATCAAAGGACACAGCATGGCCCGCATCTACAAGACCCGCAGCTGGCACGACGAGCTTTCGCCGTCGATGGAGGAAATGGAGTTCCTGGCGCTGGAGGCTTACGCCCATCTGCCGGAGGATTTTCGCAAGCTGACCGGCGAGATCGTCATCCAGATCGCCGAGTTCCCGACCGACGAGATCATGGACGATTTGTCGCTGGAAACGCCCTTCGACCTGCTCGGTCTGTTCGAGGGACGCGGCATCGCCGAGCGCTGGAATCCGCAGACCGGCGAAGGCCCGAATCGTATCACGCTCTACCGCCGCGCCATCCTCGACTACTGGGCCGAAAACGAGGAAACGCTGGGCGACATCGTCACCCACGTGCTGATCCACGAGATCGGCCACCATTTCGGCCTCTCGGACGATGATATGGAGAAGATCGAAGAGGCGGCTGAGTAGAACGTCAGAGGCTTGCGCACAAGAACTGGCGTCTCATTCCTTCGCGCCCCCCTCTGGCCTGCCGGCCATCTCCCCCTCAAGTGGGGAGATTGGCAGTTTCAACCTCCGCTCCTTTTCTTCCACGCTGAAAATTAGCGAAAGCCGTCCACGCCATCCGATCTCCCCCCTTGAGGGGGAGATGTCCGGCAGGACAAAGGGGGGCGCTGTCCCGCCAGCGTGGGACTATACCAATCGCTAAGCCTACCAATCACTCAGCTTGGTATCCGGCCCATATTCCTGACCGTCGATATCCTTGACCACGGCCTGGCCGCAGCACATCGTCTTGGCCTCCTTGTCGAAGGCATAGGTCGGCGAGCCGAACAGGTGCCAGCCCTTGTTCAGCGCCGCAGTCACCTTGTGGCAGAAGCTGGCATCGTCAGGGCCAGTGAGAAAGCGGTAGAGTTTCATCCGTCAATTCCTGTCGTGAGTGCCCTTAGCCCGCGAGCATCAGGCGATATCATGCGCCGATGGCCGCCGCCTTCGCTAGCAGTTTTTCAGCTTGCGCCAAGTGCAGCCTCTCGACCATTTTTCCATTCAGCGCAATCACGCCCTTGCCGGCATTTTCCGGAAGCGCAAAGGCATCCTTCACCAGGCGTGCCTCGGCCACGGCTTCAGCGGACGGCGCGAAGGCCAGGTTCGCCGCTTCGATCTGGGCCGGATGGATGAGGCTCTTGCCGTCGAACCCCATGGCCGCCGCTTCCGTGCATTCATGGGCGAAGGCGTCGAGGTCGCGAAAATCGTTGGAGACGCCGTCGAGAATGTCGAGGCGGCCGGCGCGCGCGGCCAGCACCATCTGCATCAGCCACGGCACGAGGTAGCGCCGGTCAGGAGTCGCCGACACGCCGGTGCCGTTGAGCAGGTCGTTCGTTCCGGCAACGAAACAAGCCAAGCGCGAAGCCGGATCGCGGCCAAGTTCGGCAATGGCGCCGATGTTGAGCAGCGCCTTGGGCGTCTCGATCATCGCCCACAGTTTCACGCTGTCGGGAGCAAAATTGTCGTCGAGCACATCGCCGGCCTCAAGCAGGTCGCGCGGCGTGTCGACCTTGGGCAACAGGATGCCGTCGGGCTCGCAGCTTGCGACAGCCAGAAGGTCGTCGGCGCTCCATTCGCTGGCCAGTGCATTGATGCGCACCACCATCTCGCAGCGGCGGCCAAGGTGGTTGGCAGCTGGGCGGTTGGCGAAGATGCCGGCCAGTTTTTCACGCACGGCGATCTTGTCGGCCGGAGCGACGCCATCTTCGAGGTCGATGATGACGGCATCGCAGGCAAGCTGCGCGATCTTGGCCAGTGCCCTGTCGTTGGAGGCCGGGATGTAGAGCACCGAGCGGCGCGGACGATAGGTTTCCATGGCTGATCTATGCCGTCTGTGGATGGTCGAGGCAAGTCGTCTCCAGCCCTGCACGAAAACTGCACACGCCTGCGGAAAACCTCCTCCGATCCGCCCCGCCGTCTCCCTGCCAGCCTGCGAGACAGGCAGCATGCAAAACCGAGCAAAACCCCGTTGGTCCCTTCCTTACCGGCTGCGTAGCGAGGGCTGGTGGCTGGTCGATCCGCCACGCGCGAATCCCGTGGCGATCCTCATCCCTTTTGCCCGCAAGTGCCCGCCGACCGTCTGGCTGGAAGCCGTCAGGAGGGCCAGGTCATGACAGCATTCTTCTCCGCGGTACCGAGCTATTGCGCCCGCTTCGGTGTTGCAGTGCTGCTGGTCGCGCTGGCGGATTTTCTCTTTTACAGCCAGCCAGCCGGCATCACGGTTTTCCTGTTCGCCATCCTGATTGCCGCCTCCGTGGTGGCTCTGCATCCCGCCGCCTTCAGCGACGGCAGGCTGTGGATCAAGCCCACCGCGCTGCTTGTCGCGCTGCTGCCGCTCGCCGAAAATGTCAGCGCTCTGTCGGTATCGATCGCGCTTGCGGCCCTGGTCGTCTTCGCGCTCTCGCTGAGCGGGCGGCTGCGCCATCGCATCGCTCGCATTGCCGGCCAGATCGCGCTGTTCGGACTGGCGGCGCCGTTCCGGTTCGCCAACGACTTCATCCGCTGGCGCAGGACGGCGCGTCGCTTCGGCCGGCGCCGCGTCCGGCTGGCAGCGATCGCCGTCTGGGCCATGCCGCTGACGCTGGGCGCCGTCTTCCTGGCGCTGTTCGGCGCCGCCAATCCGGTCATCGACTACTGGCTGTCGCTGATCGACCTTCTTAAGCTGCTCGATCTCATCCAGCTCACGAGGATTGCCTTCTGGCTGTTCGTGCTGGTCTGTGTCTGGGCCTTTCTGCGGCCACGCCTGCCGCGTCTGGTTCGTCGCATCCCTCGCGCGACGCTGGCGGTGGTCAGCACTCAAGCTGAGAAAATCACCACCATCGGGGATATCCTGTTCGGCAAACCCGCCATCCTGCGCGCGCTTGTTGTCTTCAACATCCTGTTTGCGCTGCAGACCGGGCTCGACGCCACCTATCTGTGGGGCGGGGTGGCGCTGCCCGATGGGCTGAGCTATGCGGCTTACGCGCATCGCGGCGCCTATCCCTTGATCGTCACCGCGCTGCTTGCCGCCGGCTTCGTGCTGGCGGCGCTCAGGCCGGGAAGCGAAACATCGGGGGATCCGCTCATCCGCCGGCTGGTCTATGCCTGGGTGGCGCAGAACATCATGCTGGTCATCTCGTCGATCCTGCGGCTCGATCTCTATGTCGGCATCTACGCGCTGACCTACTGGCGCATCGCGGCTTTCGTCTGGATGGGGCTGGTGGCATCAGGTCTTGCCCTGATCATAGCCCGCATCGCGCTCGGAAAATCCAATGAATGGCTGTTGTCCGCCAATCTTCTGACGTTATCTCTGACGCTTTATGCCGGCTGTTTCATCAATTTCGCCGCGCTGATCGCCAATTACAATGTCGACCACTCCCTCGAAATGACCGGCCAGGGCATTTCCCTCGACGCCTGGTATCTGCGCTCGCTCGGCCCGGGTGCGTTTCCGGCGATGGATCGCTTCCTCGATCATCAGAGTCGAGCCGCCAACAATTCGGTCTTCCGCGAACTGGCAGGGCGGCGCGGCAGCGACGAAGACTGGTACCGCACCATTCAGGAAAACTGGCGGGCCTGGAGCTTTCGCGACTGGCGCCTGCTTCGCTATCTCGACAGCAAGGGGTCGCTCGTGCTTCCTCAGCCTTCGCAACCTTCCTTGCCGGGCCGCTGACCGATGCCGCATCACATCCTCGTCGCCGACGATGACCCGCATATCCGCGAGGTGATCTGCTTCGCGCTGGAAAAGGCCGGCATGAAAACGCTTGGGGTGGCCGACGGCGCCGCCGCCTTGCAGGAGATCGGACGCCGCGCGCCGGATCTCGTCGTGCTCGACATCGGCATGCCGGAGATGGACGGGCTGGAGGTCTGCCGGCGGCTGCGGCGCACATCCGACGTGCCGGTGCTGTTCCTGTCCGCGCGCGACGAGGAGATCGACCGCATCCTCGGGCTCGAAATGGGCGGCGACGACTATGTGACAAAACCGTTCAGCCCGCGAGAGCTGGTCGCCCGCGTCAACGTCATCCTGCGGCGCGCCCGCCCGGTGCCGCCCGAACCGGCCGACGACAGGCAGTTCGCGCATGGCAAGCTTGCTCTGGCGCCGGCCAGCCACGCCGCCAGCTTCGATGGCAAACCGCTTGCCCTGACCGGGATCGAGTTCTCGATCCTGAAAGGATTTTTGGCGCGACCGACGCATGTGCTCGACCGCGACGCGGTGATGGCAAACGCCTATGCCGCCAACATCCATGTCGCCGGCCGCACCGTCGACAGCCATATCCGCAACATCCGCGCCAAGCTGGCGGCGGCGGGTTGCCTGGATGCTATCGAGACCGTGCACGGCGTCGGCTTCCGGCTCGGCCGATGCGGCTGACGGCCTCCCGCAAATGGATCGGCCGCAAATGGCGGCCGCGCCTTGCCACGGTCGTCGTTGCCATCCTGATCCTGGTGATGGCACTGCCGCTGGTCGGCCTGTTCTTCTTCCGGCTCTACGAGAACCAGTTGATCCGCCAGACCGAAGCGGAGTTGATCGCGCAAGGTGCCGCCATCGCCGCCATCTATGCGCAGGACGTGCGCGACGCCGGCATCCCGCCGGAAAAACTCGGCGCGCCGATGGCGCGGGCAAACGGGGATGCGAGCCGAAGCGTCCCTGACCCGCTATACAGGCCGATCGAGCCGCAGCTCGATCTCGCTTCCGACACCGTGCTGCCGACGCGGCCGGCGGCGATGCCTGCCACTATCGATCCCGCCTTCGCCGCCATCGGCGCGCGCCTGTCCGGTGTTCTCGATGCCACGCAGAAAACCACGCTGGCCGGCTTCCGGCTGCTCGACCCCACCGGCGTCGTCATTGCCGGACGTGGCGAGGTCGGGCAATCGCTTGACGGGGTTGAAGAGGTGCGCGAGGCCCTTGCCGGCCGCTATGCCAGTGCGCTGCGGCTGCGCATTCCCAACCAGCCGGCGCCACCGCTCTATTCGGTCAGCCGAGGCACCAAGGTGCGTGTCTTTGTCGCCCTGCCGGTGGCCATAGACGGTAAGGTCGCCGGCGTGGTCTATGTGTCGCGGACGCCCAACAATATCGTCAAGCATCTCTATGGCGAGCGCGGCAAGGTGACCCTGGCTGCGATCGCCATCCTCGGCGGCACGCTGCTCATCGGCCTGGTCTTCCTGCGCACCGTCAGTCGGCCGATCTATGCGCTGATCGACCGCACCCAGCGCATCGCCGCCGGCGACCGCCAGGCCATCAAGCCGCTCGACCACCACGGCACCTATGAAATGGCGGAGCTCTCCGCCGCCTTCCTCGACATGGCGGAAAAGCTGCAGGCGCGATCGGACTCGATCCAGACCTTTGCCACCCATGTGTCGCATGAGCTCAAATCGCCGCTGACGGCGATCCAGGGTGCGGCCGAGCTGCTCCGCGATTCCGGTTCGGCGATGGACGAGGCCGAGCGGCAGCGCTTCTCCAACAACATCGTCACCGATGCGGGGCGGCTCAATCTGCTGGTGCGCCGGCTGCTCGACCTGGCGCGGGCCGAGAATCTGGCGCCGAGCGGTGAAAGTACCTCGATCGGCGCAGCGCTGGCACTGCTTCCTGTAGACAACAGGCTGGCGGTTCGTGTCGAGGCCGGCGGCGAGATCGATTTGCGCATATCGGCTGAGAACGCGGCAATCGTGCTTGCCAATCTCATCGACAATTCAGCCAGGCACGGCGCGACGCAGGTGTCGGTCACCGTGGCGAGCACCGGCGGCAAGGCGTCCATCCTGGTCAGCGACGACGGCGCCGGCATTTCGCCGAGCAACCGGGCGCGCATCTTCGAACCATTCTTCACCACGCGGCGCGATTCCGGCGGCACCGGCATGGGGCTCGGCATCGTGCTGGCCCTCCTGAAAGCGCATGATGGTATGATCCAGCTGGTTGACTCCGAACGCGGCACGCGCTTCGAGATTACCTTGCCAACCGCGTGACTCCCCAATCAGCGGCTCGAACCGGAAAGGGCATAAAAAGCGTGCGCTACGACATTGTCATCATCGGCGGGGCCATCGTTGGATCCTCGATCGCCTACTATCTGCGCGAGGAGGGGTTTTCGGGCTCCATCGCGCTGATCGAGCGCGATCCGCAATTTGCCCATGCGGCGACGACGCTGTCCTGCGCCTCGATCCGCCAGCAATTCTCGATCCCGGAAAACATCCGGCTGTCGCAGTTCACGCTGAAACTGTTCCGGCGGCTGAAGGACGAGTTCGGCGCGGATGCCGATATAGGCTTCCACGAAGGCGGCTATCTCATCCTTGCCGGCGAGAACGGGCTGCCGATCCTGAAAGCCAATCACCAGGCGCAGATCGCCGAGGGCGCCGACATCCTGCTTGAGGATGCCGACGCCTTGGTGCGTCGCTTCCCCTGGCTGTCGGTCGAAGGCATCACCGCCGGCGCCTATGGGCGGACCGGCGAGGGCTGGTTCGACGCGCATGCGATGCTGATGCTGTTCCGCAAGGCGCTACGCGAGAAGAAGATCGATTTCATCACCGCCGACGTCACCGGCATCGAGCGGCAAGGCGACCGCGTCACCGGCGTCAGCCTCGACAATGGCGAGACGCTGGAAGCGGGCATCGTCGTCAACGCCGCCGGGCCGAATGCCGGCAAGGTGGCTGGTATGGCCGGGCTGGCGCTGCCGGTGGAGCCGCGCAAGCGCAACGTCTTCGTCTTCGAGGCGCGCGAGAAATATGCCGACATGCCGCTACTGGTCGACCCGAGCGGCATCTGGCTCAGGCCGGAAGGCTCGGTCTACATCACCGCTGGTGCCGAGCCGGAAGAGGGCGACGGGCCCGCCGATCCCCAGGATTTCGATGTCGACTGGCCACTGTTCGAAGAGGTGATCTGGCCGGTGCTGGCCACCCGCATCCCGGCCTTCGAGGCGATCAAGCCGACCCGCGCTTGGGTTGGCCACTACGACTACAACACGCTCGACCAGAACGCGGTGATCGGCCCGCATCCGCAGGTGACGAATTTCCTGTTCGCCAACGGCTTTTCCGGCCACGGCCTGCAGCAGGCGCCGGCCGTCGGCAAGGCGCTGGCCGAGCTGATCGTGCATGGCGGCTACCGCACGGTGGATTGCTCGGCGTTTGGCTATGGCCGGGTTGCGGAAGGGCGGGCGTTTAGAGAATTGAATGTGATTTGAGGTGTTAGGCGTTGGGAACATGCCGTTCCCGCCGAGTTCCCGCCCACCCCCCCTCTGGCCTGCCGGCCATCTCCCCCGCAAGTGGGGAGATGACAGCTTCGACGCCGCGTCACCCCTGTCACATTTCGAGATTGGTGACAGCGATTGAGCGTGTAATCCCCCTCTTTGCGGGGGAGATGGCCGGCAGGCCCGAGGGGATGCTGTCCCGCCGACATCAAATGCACCGCCACGAGTCGGCTAAGCCGCGGCCAATCTCCCAGCGTCAAAATACACCTGCAGCCAGTTCAGCACCCTGCCCCAGCCCTCGGCGTGTTCAGCCGCCGCGTCGCTCAAGCCGGTAAAGCCGCCATGACAGATGGTGACGCGCGTGCCATCGGCGATCGGCTGCAGCAGCCAGGCGACCGTCGTTTGCCGCCGGCCAAGCGTGGGATGGTCCCACTCATAGGCCCGCGTCTGCACGATCCGGCGCGGCGCCTCGATGTCGAGTAAGTCGCCGCTCTCTGGCAGGTCCCTGCCGTCTGCCGTTCGAACGGTGACCTTCCAACGGCCGCCGATGCGAAGATCGGCCGACCAATCGACCATCCGGTAGGTGTCGGCGGACCCCCACCAGCGCTCGACCTCGTCCGTGACCAGGGCCTGGAAAATCCGCTCGGCGGGTGCGCCGATGTCGGCGCTTGCCATGACGGTCTCGCCATTGGTCATGCTGTGGACGACAGGGACATGCAGCATAGGTGCCTCCAAAAGTTTGTTTCGCTGCTGAAACCAAGCTTCAACCCTTCGATGGCGGGCGCTCGAAACCCTTGCCGGTCTCGAGCAGGCTCTTGAGGCTTGCCAGCACCAGCGGCCAGCCCTTGGAGACATTCGGGATCAGCCGGTGCGGGCCGTCGGCCTCGTGGGTGACGGCAAGCTTCATCAACTCGCCGTCCTGTTCGATTGCGAAGGTGCAGCGCGTGTAGCCGTCTTCCTTGACCTCCGGCATCCATTCATTGCGCCATTTGATCACCAGGCGTCGCGGCGGGTCGATTTCGAGGATCTCGCCGCTGTCGGCGACGCGGCCGTCGGGGAAGATCAGTTTCCAGCTGGAGCCGACCTTCCACTCGCTCTCCTGATGGGAGCAGAGGAAGAACTGCCGGTTGAACTCCGGATCGGTCAGCGCCTCCCAGAGTCTTTCGGGCGTGGTGCGGATGTAGGTCACGTAAACGAAGCTGTTGCTCATCAGTCTTCCCTTTCGAGGCGTTTCTTCAGGTCACTCAATGCATCCAGCCGATGGCGCTCGAACTTGCCGATCCAGCGTTCGGCGATCTCGTTGATCGGAACCGGGTTGAGGTAGTGCTGCTTCTCGCGTCCCTTGCGGAGCGTGGTGACGAGGTTGGCTTCCTCCAGGATCGCCAGGTGCTTGGTCACCGCCTGGCGTGTCATGTCCATCTCCGCGCACAGCGCGTTCAGCGTCTGCCCGTTCCGGGCATGGAGGTTGTCCAGCAATTGCCGGCGTGTCGGGTCGGCCAAGGCGCGAAAGACGGCATCCATGCTCATGTCTTTAATATGCAACCATTTGGTTGCATGTCAAGCCGCAAGTTCTTACGCTGTTGGCAGCTGGACGCGGTCACGGGGAAAAAATGTCAGCGCTTGCGGGAGAACCAGAAGGCGTCGGGCATGCGCGTCATGCCGATGCGTTCGTAGAAGCCGACGGCGTCGGGCATGGAGATCAGGCTGATGGCAACGGACGGTCCGAGTTGCCGCCGTGCCTCGTCCATCAGGCCTTTGCCGATGCCGAGCCCTTGCGCCGATTGGGAAACGGCGAGCTCGGAGATGTAGCAGACCCAGGAGAAGTCGGTGATGGCGCGGGCAACGCCGATCAGCGGCTTGCCCTCGACATCGAGACGCGCCGTCAGCACCAGGTTGGCGCCCGACAGCATCGCCTGCAGGCGGGCGTCGTCATCGACAGGCCGTGTCTCGCCGAGGCCGGATTCCACCAGCACACGGCGGAATTCGGCGATGTCGAGCGCGGGCTCGCGGGCATAGAGGATTCGGGAGTTTTCTGCCATGACAGCCAGACTGCACCATCGGGCGGTGAATTCGAAGCCGTTTTGCGCAGCCGGCCATCCTGCACAAACAGTTGCCTTTTATTTGCCCGCGGCTTTGTGTAAACCGTGCCTCAGCAATCCCCCCGAAACAAGAACACGGGCAAAAGCCATGGAAAAATTCACCAAGCTCACCGGCGTCGCCGCTCCGATGCCGATCGTCAATGTCGACACCGACATGATCATCCCCAAGGATTATCTCAAGACGATCAAGCGCACCGGGCTTGGCACCGGCCTGTTCGCCGAAATGCGCTACAATGACGACGGTTCGGAAAATCCGGATTTCGTGCTCAACAAGCCGGCCTACCGCAAGGCGCAGATCCTTGTCGCCGGCGACAATTTCGGCTGCGGTTCGAGCCGCGAGCACGCGCCTTGGGCGCTGCTCGATTTCGGCATTCGCTGCGTCATCTCGACCTCGTTCGCCGACATCTTTTACAACAACTGTTTCAAGAACGGCGTGCTGCCGATCACCGTCAGCCCCGAGGATCTCGAAAAGCTGATGGATGACGCCTCGCGCGGCTCCAACGCCACCTTGTCGATCGACCTCGAGGCCAAGGAAATCCGCGGTCCCGATGGCGGTGTGGTCGCGTTCGACCTCGACGATTTCAAGCGGCACTGCTTGCTCAACGGGCTCGACGATATCGGCCTGACCATGGAAAAGGCCGGCGCCATCGCTTCGTTCGAGAAGAAAAACGCCGAACAGCGCCCCTGGGCCTGAAATACGCGGCCTGACCGCAAGGCCGCGCCTACGGCGAGTCTTCGGATAAAAACGAGGACTTGTCATGACACGTTCGCTTGTTGCCGGCGCCTGCGGGCTGATGATGTCGATCCTGCTGCCGGCAACCAGCCTGTTCGCCCAGGCGCCTGTCATCGACCAGCAGGCGCCGATCCCGTTCGAGGGCGGTCAATTTACCATCACCCAGCAGGAGCCGGACGGCGAAAAGGTGCTCGCCTACGACGGCCAGAAGCTGGCGAGCAATTATGACGTCTTCTTCGACAGGATCGTCAACATCGCCGGCGCTGAAGTGGCGCTGGTCGATGTCGGCGACGGCAATATCGACCATCTCTGCGGTCCTCCCGTGATGATCGCGTGGAAGCCGAAAGGCGGCACGATCCAGGGCATCACGGTCGAGCAGGATGGCTGCGGCGCGCCGGCGTCGGTGACCGACAATGTCATCTATTTCGTGCCCTATCTGCTGCCGGGCGCCTCGAAGCGGGCAATGCAATGGTCGCCCACCGACGGGCTGACGATTTCCGGCAATCTCACTTACATGCCGGATCCCGGCACGGTCTGGAAAGATGTCGACGTGTCGAAATACGAGGACATGATCGACGCTTTCCACAACGAGGCGGTCTATAGGGACGCCGCGGCCTTGCTTGGCAACGACATGACCGTTCTGGCCGCCAGTTTCCTGGCCGCAGGCGGGACGAAAACAACCGCGTCCGGCATCGTCTATTTCGACGGCTGCGCGCCGCACAATTGCGGCGGCAATCACGGTTTCATGGCGGTCGACGCGGCCAACCAAAAGCTCTATTTCGCCCGCAGCAGTGGCAAGCCCGTGATGGATGCATGGCCTCCGGTGCAGAGCTGGCCGGCCGAGGTCAAGGCGGCGCTGGACGAGGCGTTTGGCACGCCGCATTAGCTTCGCCGCGCAGGCTTTCCGCGCAAGGCGCGGACTGGCGTTTCATTTCCGGCTGGCTATGATCTGACGAAACGGAGGATCACCATGACTCGTTCGCTTCTTGCCGGCGCTTGCGGGCTGGCCCTTTTCCTGCTGCCTGTGACGAGCGCTCATGCCCAGACGCAGACGCCCGCGGCGCAGCTGGCGCCCTCGGCCGAGAAACCGGCCACCGACCAGGGTACAGGCGCCGCCGATGCTTCCGACGACGACAAGCAGGCGCCTGTGCCATTCGAAGGCGGCCAGCTGACCATCACCCAGCCGGAACAGGACGGCGAGAAAGTGCTTGCCTATGACGGCCAACAGCTGGCGAGCAATTATGACGTCTTCTTCGACAAAATCGTCGAGGTCGGCGGTGTCAAGGTGGCGCTGTTCGATGTCGGCGATGGCGGTAATCAATGTGGCCCTGCCACGGTGATCGTCTGGAAGCCGGAAGGCGGCACCATCCAGAGCACGACGGTCGAGCAGGACGAGTGCGGCGCGCCGCCATCGGCGGTGTCCGACAACGCCATCTATTTCGTGCCCTATCTGTTGCCGGGCGATGAGAAGCCGGCTTTGCAATGGTCGCCGACCGACGGACTGACGACTTCAGGCAACCTGACCTACATGCCGGAACCCGGCACCGACTGGAAAGACATCAATCCGGAAAAGTACCAGAACATCATCGACGCCTTCCACAACGAGGCTGTCTACAAGGAAGCGCAAAAGCTGCTCGGCAAGGACATGCCCGACATGGCGACCAGCCTGCTGGTCGGCGGCGGCACGGAAAAGACCGCTTCGGGCGCCTTCTACGCCAGCGGCTGCGTGCCGCATGACTGCGGCGGCAATGACGGCTTCATGGCGGTCGACCCGGCCCAGCACAAGCTCTATTTCGCCCGCCGCGGCGACAATGGCCAGCCAAACGCCTGGCCGGCGGTAACGACATGGCCGGCCGATGTGAAGGAGGCGTTAGACAAGGCGCTGGGGTCGGCGAACTAGGGAGTCTGGTCGACAATCACCACACCTCCGTCATCCTCGGGCTTGACCCGAGGATCCAAACCGCGACCTTGAAACAAGCAATGCGGCGGAACAGAATTCTGCACCGCGGCAGCGCACCTATGTCATGGCATGGATCCTGGGGTCTGCGCTGCGTCGCTTCGCTCCTTCCTTCGCCCCAGGATGAAGACCCGAAGGCTTCGGCCCAGTCTTCAAAGTGTGCGTTGGTTTGTCGGAACAACCATCAGTTTCACCTGGCCTATGGCCGAGCGCCGTCTTTCCTTTCAGAATGACGGAAGGCAACTGCGAGGACCCATGCGAAAACTCATCTCCACCGGCTCGCCGTTCGAAAAGACCGCCGGCTATTCGCGAGCGGTGGTGCAGGGCGACTGGTGTTTCGTGTCCGGAACGACCGGCTATGACTATGCGACGATGACGATGCCGGACACGGTCGAGGCGCAGACGCGCAATTGCCTGGCGACCATCGGCAAGGCTTTGCAGGACGGCGGCTTCGAGATGGCCGACGTGGTGCGGGCGCATTACTACATCACCGATGCCGCCTTCGTGGACATCGTCTTCCCGATTCTGGGCGAGACGTTCGGCGACGTCAGGCCGGCAGCGACGATGATCGTTTGCCAACTCAACAAGCCGGAAATGAAGATCGAGATCGAAGTGACGGCGCTGCGGAGCACGAAATGAAGGGCGGGCAGGCGATGAAAGTCCTGCGTATCGTTGCCAACATCGAGACATCCGACATCGCGGCGGCGAAGCGCTTCTACCAGGACGTGCTCGGCCTCGACGTGGTCATGGACCATGGCTGGATCAGGACCTTGGGCTCGCAAGACAAAATGAACGTCCAGATCAGCTTCGCCGCCGAGGGCGGCTCCGGTTCCCCGGTGCCGGATCTCTCGATCGAGGTCGACGATGTCGACGCGGCGCTCGACGCCATGAAGGCGGCCGGCTTTGCCATCGAATACGGCCCAGCCGACGAGCCCTGGGGCGTGCGGCGCTTTTATGTGCGCGATCCGTTCGGCCGACTGGTCAACATTCTCTCGCATCGGTGATCGCCGTTGTAACGCGCAGGCTTGCGCGCCGGGCGCTTGGCGTTTAGCAAGGCCGCGGTTCAAATCTTTCCAGGACGGTTCTCCATGGCAACGAAGCATCTTTTCCTGCTCGCCGGCGACGGCATCGGTCCGGAGGCGATGGCCGAGGTCAAGAAGTTGATCGCTGTCATGAACGACAAGCTCGGCAGCGGCTTTGCCACCGAGGATGGTCTGGTCGGCGGCTGCGCCTACGATGCGCATGGCGCAGCGATTTCCGATGCCGACATGGCAAAGGCAATGGCGGCCGACGCAGTGCTGTTTGGCGCTGTCGGCGGGCCGAAATGGGATGCGGTGCCTTACGACGTGCGCCCCGAAGCCGGCCTGCTGCGGTTGCGCAAGGACATGGAGCTGTTCGCCAATCTACGCCCCGCCATCTGCTATCCGGCACTCGCCGCGTCCTCGTCGCTCAAGCAGGAGGTGGTCGAAGGCCTCGACATATTGATCGTGCGAGAGCTGACCGGCGGCGTCTATTTCGGCGAACCCAAGCAGATCATCGATCTCGGCAACGGCCAGAAGCGCGGCATCGACACGCAGGTCTACGATACGTTCGAGATCGAGCGCATTTCGGGCGTCGCGTTCGAGCTGGCGCGCACGCGCAAGAACCACGTCACCTCGATGGAAAAGCGCAACGTCATGAAGTCGGGCGTGCTGTGGAACGAGGTCGTCACCCAGACCCACAAGGCGCGTTACTCCGACGTCAAGCTCGACCACATGCTTGCCGATGCCGGCGGCATGCAGCTGGTGCGCTGGCCCAAGCAATTCGACGTCATCGTCACCGACAATCTGTTCGGCGACATGCTGTCCGACATCGCCGCCATGCTGACCGGCTCGATCGGCATGCTGCCGTCGGCCTCGCTCGGCGCGCCGGACGTGAAGACCAAGAAGCGCAAGGCGCTGTACGAGCCGGTGCACGGTTCGGCGCCGGACATTGCCGGCAAGGGCATCGCCAACCCGATAGCCATGATCGCCTCCTTCGCCATGTGCCTGCGCTATTCCTTCGGCATGGTCGACGAAGCCGACCGTGTCGAAGCCGCGATCGCCGCCGTGCTCGACCAGGGCTTGCGCACAAAGGACATCCTGTCGGCGGGCATGACCGAGGTCGGCACCGTAGAGATGGGCGACGCGATCATCGCCAAATTCCTCGGCTGATCGCGTGACGGTCGACGTCCGCTGGGCGACGATCGAGGACGCGACCGCGCTCGCCACCATGCTGTGCGAGATGGCCGTGCACTACCGGCAGCCACCGCTCGACCATGAGCGGGCCTTGTTAGCGGTGGGGAAATGGCTCGGCGAGGAAAGCCCGGCCTATCCGCATTTCGCGCTGGCTTTCGTCGAGGGCGAGGTCAGCGGCCTGGCGTCGGTGGCGATCGCGCATCCCGGCATCGATCTCGAGCGGTTGCTGTTCCTCAAGGACCTGTTCGTGCGCGACAAGGCCCGCAACGCCGGCGTCGGCCGGGCGCTGATCGGCTTCCTCGCCGGCCATTGCCGGCGCCATGGCATCGGCCGTATCGACTTGACTACCGAGGACTGGAACGAGGGCGCGCTGCGGTTCTACGACAGGCTCGGCGCCGAGCGCCACGGCCAAAAGGTCTTTCTCAGGCTTTCGGGCGAGGCACTTAAGGCAGCTAAATCCTGATCCCTGCCGGCACCGGTCCCCACTGGTTTTCCCGGGCTTGTGTCGGAATCAGCGCGAAGACCAGGATGATCAGGCTGCCGATGGTGGGGATGAGGATCACCAGACTGAGCCAGCCCGACAGGCCGATGTCGTGCAGCCGGCGGACGATCATGCCGAGGCTGGGCAGAAATGTCGCAAGCAGGAAGGTGCCGCACAGGCCAACGGTCACCGCCGCCGATACGTCGCTGTCGAAATGGCCCATATCCGTATCGGTGAACAGACCGATGCCGCCGATGATCAGCAGGCAAACCGTCCAGAACAGGCAGTAGCCCCAATATTCCTTACGGCGGGCGCGGCCGGCGAAATTGAAGTAGTTCCGCGTCACGCCGCGCCAGAAATAGCCCCACAAATCGGTGGGTTCGGCAGGCCCGGAGGAGCGGCCGAAATGCTGGGCCTGGGGCGCACCGGCCGCAGCTTTATTGCCGGCCTGAGGCTGCGCGGCGCTCGTGCCGGCGTCGGCGGCCGGGGCCGGTGTCTGGGCTGCGATCGAAAAGACGTCGCGCGCCTGCCCACCACCCGGCTGGAACTCGACGGCCGTGCCCTTGGGCATGGCGGTTTGCCGGCGCAGGTTCTCGCGGGTGAAGGTGTAGCGGTTGCCGTCCGCTCCAGTGATGAAGCCGAAGCCCTGCTCCTCGTCATAATGAAGCACTTCGCCGCGCATATCCTGCCCCCCGCTTGCCACGTCCCGGCCAAGATGTGACACAGGGCCGCGCCTATGGGCAAGGCCGCGTTGGGATGCGGCCCGCGTCTTGCGGTCAGGTGAAGCCGCCCCAGGTCTTACGAGGGCCGCTTCTTCGCTTTCTTGTGTTTCGGCGCGCCGATGTTTTCGAACTTCGGCTTGCCCGGCTTTTTGGCCCACGGCTTTGCCTCGAATGCGGCAGGGCGCTGATCAGCTGATGCCGGTGCCGGTGCACGCTTCTCGAATTTGCGCTTCGGCACGTTCGGGTCGAAAGGCGCCTTGCCGCGATGCGGTTTCTTGTCGGGGCTTGGCGGCTGATAGCCGGCCCGCGACAGGTCGGGCGTGCCGTCCAGCCGCTTCACCACGATGTTGTTCTGCAATTTGCGGTCGGGACCGATCGCCGCCAGGAAGCGGTCGGCCCAGTCGGCCGCGATCTGCACGAAGGTCTCTTCCGGCTGCATCTTGATGGCGCCGATCTCGCGCTTGCTGATGCTGCCGGCGCGGCACAGCATCGGGATCAGCCAGCGCGGCTCGGCATTCTGCCGGCGGCCGACCGACAGCGAGAACCAGACGCTGGCGCCGAAATCGTCGCGGCGGCTGGGCGCTTCATCGCGGCGTGCGAAGTTTTCGCCCGCCGGTCTTTCACGAGACGGCGTGAACGGCGCGATTTCCAGGAGATCTTCCGGCGCCGAGCGGCTCGAACGGCATAGGCGCACGAAGGCCGCCGCCACCTGTTCGGCGCCATGCTTTTCGAGAAGCTCACCGATGAAGCCGCGTTCCTCATCCTTCACAGGCTCGCTGAAGGCGGGGTCGGCAAGGATGCGCTCATCGTCACGGCGCAGCACGTCGTCGGCCGAGGGCGGGCTGGCCCATGTCGCCTTGAGGCCGGCGTTCTGCAACAGCCGTTCGGTGCGCTTGCGGGCGCTGTTGGGGACGATCAGCGCGCTGACGCCCTTGCGGCCGGCGCGTCCGGTGCGGCCGCTGCGGTGCAGCAGCGTCTCCGGGTTGGTCGGCAGGTCGGCGTGGATCACCAGCTCGAGATTGGGCAGGTCGATGCCGCGCGCCGCGACGTCGGTGGCGATGCAGACCTTGGCGCGGCCGTCGCGCATTGCCTGCAGCGCATGGCTGCGCTCGTTCTGGCTGAGTTCGCCCGACAGCGCGACGACGGAAAAGTTGCGGTTGTTGAAGCGTGCGGTGAGATGGTTGACGGCGGCGCGCGTGTTGCAGAACACCAGCGCGTTCTTGGCCTCATAAAACCGCAGCACGTTGATGATGGCGTTCTCGCGGTCGGCCTGGGCAACGCTCAGCGCCCGATATTCGATGTCGAGATGCTGCTTTTCCTCGCCGGCGGCCGAGATGCGCACGGCATCGCGCTGGTAACCCTGGGCGAGCGTGGCGATGGAGCGCGGCACGGTGGCCGAGAACATCAGCGTGCGGCGTTCGGCCGGTGCGGCGTCGAGGATGAATTCGAGGTCCTCGCGAAAGCCGAGATCGAGCATCTCGTCGGCTTCGTCCAGCACCACGGCCTTGAGCGCCGACATGTCGAGCGAGTGCCGCGTGATGTGGTCGCGCAGGCGGCCGGGCGTCCCGACGACGATGTGGGCGCCGCGTTCCAGCGCGCGCCGCTCGGTGCGCATGTCCATGCCGCCGACGCAGGACGCCACCGTGGCGCCTGTGAGCTCGTAGAGCCATTCCAGCTCGCGCGTCACCTGCAGCGCCAGCTCGCGTGTCGGCGCCACCGCCAGCGCCAGCGGCGCCGCGGCCTGGGAAAAGCGCTCCGCGTCGCCCAGCAGGGTCGGCGCCAGGGCGAGGCCGAAGGCCACGGTCTTGCCGGAGCCGGTCTGCGCCGACACCAGCGCATCGGCCTGCCCCAGTTCGGGCGCCAGGACCGCCTTTTGCACCGGCGTCAGTTCGGAATAGCCGCGCTTTTCCAGCGCCCTGGCTAGCGCTGGGACAATAGCTTCGAAGTTGGACATCTCACTCTTTCGGAATTCGGGGTCTGCGCTCGTCATCGAGCACGTGCCGGGGCTGACGCAGCGCCAGCCAAACAATCTTGGCTGTTCGTACTTCTTGCCGCCACCATTGTACAGGGCAAGTGGCCGGACGGCAGGCAATTGACTCTTGACGCAAACCGCGTAAAAGCCGGCACCGAACAGGACGTTTTCGATGCGCGGCCTTTTGATGGCTCCTCTTGCATTCGATTTCCCTGGCCACAATGCAAATCATTGGGCCGGGCGCGTTGTCGCGTCTTCTCGTTCCAGCAAAACCGTGTTCTTGGCCAAAACTGGCAAAACCACCACCAAAACGGTGTGATTCCCTTGGCCTAACCACCCTCTCCCGGGTCCGGCCCGGGGGACGGAACCCGCTTCGGCCGGCGGGTTTTCTCCAAAAACCGAGCGGAGAGGGACAGGAGATCTTATGAGTTTCAAGGTTGCGATCGTCGGTGCCACGGGCAATGTGGGCCGGGAAATGCTCAACATACTGGAAGAGCGCGGCTTTCCAGTGAGCGAAGTTGTGGCGCTGGCCTCGCGGCGCAGCCAGGGCACGGAAGTGTCGTTCGGCGACCGCACGCTGAAGGTCAGGGCGCTCGACCAGTATGATTTTTCCGACACCGACATCTGCATCATGTCGGCCGGCGGCAACGTCTCCAAGGAATGGTCGCCGAAGATCGGCAAGCAGGGCTGCGTCGTCATCGATAACTCGTCAGCCTTCCGCTACGACCAGGATGTGCCGCTGATCGTGCCGGAAGTGAACCCGGACGCGATCTCGCTGTTCACGCGCAAGAACATCATCGCCAACCCGAACTGCTCGACGGCGCAGCTGGTGGTGGCGCTGAAGCCGCTGCATGATTTCGCCACCATCAAGCGCGTCGTCGTCGCCACCTACCAGTCGGTGTCGGGCGCGGGCAAGGAAGGCATGGACGAGCTGTTCACGCAGACCCGCGCCGTGTTCGTCGCCGACCAGGTCGATGTCAAGAAGTTCACCAAGCGCATCGCCTTCAACGTCATTCCGCATATCGACGTCTTCCTCGACGACGGCTTCACCAAGGAAGAGTGGAAGATGGTCGCCGAGACCAAGAAGATGCTCGACCCCAAGATCAAGCTGACGGCGACCTGCGTGCGCGTGCCGGTGTTCATCGGCCATTCGGAAGCGGTCAACATCGAGTTCGAAAAGCCGATCACCGCCGACGAGGCGCGCGATATCCTGCGCGAGGCGCCGGGCTGCCAGGTCTTGGACAAGCGCGAGGACGGCGGCTACATCACGCCGCTGGAATCGGCCGGCGAGGACGCCACCTTCATCTCGCGCATCCGCGAGGATTCGACGATCGACAACGGCCTGTCGATGTGGATCGTCGCGGACAATCTGCGCAAGGGCGCGGCGCTCAACGCGGTGCAGATCGCCGAGCTGCTGGTCGAGCGCGGCCTGATCCAGCCGAAGAAGAAGGCGGCTTAGGTTTCGCTCACGGGCCGTATCGCCGCTGCCGCGGCTGGCCCTCCGCGGGGGCGCCGGAAAGCCGGCGGCCCGCGGTCGCAGGCTCGGCCTTCGGCCGGGCGTTTCTTCCTTCTCCCCTTGTGGGAGAAGGTGGATCGGCGCGTAGCGCCGAGACGGATGAGGGGTGTTCCAGCGGAATGAGACGTTGGCGTTCCCTTCATGACTAACACTCAGCCCTTAGATATCATCCTGCGTCCGGCCATCGGTTCGGACGCAACCGCCATCGCAAAGCTCATGCGGGCGGCGCTTGGGTCGTTCGACTGGATGCCAGTCATCCATACGCCGGACGAGGACCTTGGCTTCATCCGCGATGTCGTGCTGCCACGGCAGCAGGTGACGGTCGTTGGGGCCGGCAAGGCCGTTGTCGGCTTCATTGCCATCGGCGGTGAATGGGTGGAGCAGCTCTATCTCGATCCGACCTGGACGGGACAAGGCATTGGCAGCCGGTTGCTGATCAACACGACAGCCGCCTTGCCGGTGGTCAGGCTGCACTGCTTCCAAGCCAATACCGGCGCCCAGCGCTTCTATGAGCGCCATGGCTTCGTTGCCGAGGGTTTTGGCGACGGCACCAACAACGAGGAATGCCTGCCTGACATCCTCTTTGTCCGCAGGCGTTGATTCAGCCGGCGCTGTCCTTGGCCAACTGGCGCAGCAAATCCAGTGCCTCCTCCGCCCGGTCGGCGGGGACGAACAGATGATCGTGATAGAAAGCCGAGACCGGGTTGACGCCCATGCCAGCGGCGGCCAGCCGTGTGGTAATGGCGGCGAGGAAGCCGACGGCTTCCAGCGACGAATGGATGTTCAGCGTCACCATCCGGCAGCGGAAAGAAGCGGTCAGCCCCGCAGCGCTGGCCGCATCCTCGGTCACGATCAGCGTCACGCCCTCGCGCTCGCGAAAGATCATCATCGGTGCGAGGCCTTCCGGCTGGGCAATGCCGGGCGCCAGCGTGGCGAAGACATAGGTGCCGGCCAGCAGTTCCGGCGTCATCGATGCCAGCAGTGTCTTCAGATCGGTCTCGCCGGGCATTTTTTCCTCTCTCGCCTGATACAGGACGCAGGCCCTTCAATATCTTCCGCCGAAGGATGCCGATAGTGGCACGGCTGCAGGCACGACATGGCGATGTCGCTGACGGCTGAGCTTGCCCGCCTGTTGCCTCGCACAATAGCGAAGCTGAGGGCCGATGCCGGTCCGTGAAAAGGTCTTTCGATGATCGTTCGCCCGCGCCCCACCTTCCTGCAGCTGTTCTTCGTCATGCGCGGTTCGGTGGTGCCACGCATCCTGCCGCAGATCCTGGGTTTCGCGCTTTATTCCGCGGTCATCCTTGCCGCGGCGCGCCAGTTCCATCTCGATTTCAGCGTCTTCAACATCACGCCTTTTGGGTTGGTTGGCGTCACGTTGTCGATCTATCTGTCGTTTCGCAACAACGCCGCCTACGACCGCTGGTGGGAGGCGCGCAAATTGTGGGGCACGCTGGTCTTCGAAATCCGCAATCTGGCGCGTGCCACCACCAGTCTCATCGCCGATCCGGCCGAACAGCGCGCGCTGCTGATGGAGGCGCTCGCCTTCTGTCATTTCCTGCGCGGCCAGTTGCGCAAGATCGACAGCATGAAAGACGCCCGTGCGTTCATCGCCGCCGAGGCGGATACGGCCGCGAACTTTGCCAACCCGGCGGACGAGATGGTCAGGCGCATGGGCCGGCGCGCCAACCTGCAGCGCCGGGCCGGTCAGCTCGATCCGATCGGGTTCCGCATCCTCGATGAAAGGCTGGCATCGATCACCGCCATCCAGGCGGGCTGCGAGCGCATCGCCGGCACGCCCTTGCCCTTCGCCTATACGCTTTTGGTGCATCGCACGGCTTACATCGTCTGCCTGCTTCTGCCCATCGGCCTGATCTCGACCGCCGACTGGGCGACGCCACTGTTCACGGCGCTGATCGCCTACACCTTCTTCGGCCTCGACGCGCTTTCGGAAGAACTCGAGGATCCGTTCGGCACCGAGGCCAACGACCTCGCCCTCGACGGTCTCTGCCGCGTCTGCGAAATCTCGGTATTCGAAGCGCTGAGCGAGACGCCGCCGAAGATGCTGCCGGCCGAGAAGTTCTATTTTTCTTAGGTGCTCGACACAGGGTTCTGTCGGCCGCCGCGATGTGGAAGCGCGAACGCTGGCGAAGGATCGCAGCAGAACGGCTTTGCTGCCACCGGCGCCAAAAAGAATCCTACCCGTGTCGGATCGCCGACGCATACCGCGTCCTTGGCTTGACCCCAGTGTATAGGGCTCGAAACTTGGAGGAAACACTATGAGCATTTCCGAAACCGCGCCCGTCTCGGCGGGCGCCCTGTGGACCGGCCGCGCACTCAGCGGCGTCATCGTGCTGTTCATGGTCTTCGACGGCGTCATCAAACTGCCGCCGCTCGACATCGTCACGCAGACGATGGTGCCGCTCGGCTGGCCGGCCGACGTCAATGTCGCGCGCATGCTCGGCATCGTCGGTTTGATCTCGACCGCGCTCTACGCCCTGCCGCGCACCTCGCTGCTCGGCGCCATCCTGCTCACCGCCTATATGGGCGGCGCCATCGCCACCAATGTGCGTGTCGACAACCCGCTGTTCTCGCACACGCTGTTCGGCGTCTATCTCGGCGTCATCCTGTGGGGCGGCCTGTACCTGCGCGACCCCCGGGTGCGCGCACTGATCCCGTTCAGCCGATAGATACGAAGGAGAGAGAAATGTTCGGCACCATCCTCATCATCCTGGTCGTCATCATCGCCGCCGTGCTTATCTATGCGGCAACACGGCCAAACGATTTCGTCACCACCCGCACGGCCAGCATCAAGGCCCCGCCGGAAGCGATCTTTCCGCTGATCAATGATTTCAGCCGCTGGCCGACATGGTCGCCTTACGAAAAGCTCGACCCTCAGATGAAGCGCACGCTCTCCGGCCCGACAAGCGGCAAGGGCGCGGCCTATGCCTGGGAAGGCAATGCCAAGGCCGGCAAGGGACGTATGGAGATCACGAATTCGGTGCCGTCCTCGCTGGTGTCGCTCAAGCTCGACTTCGAGAAGCCGTTCAGGGCCAACAACAGTGTCGACTTCACTCTGAAGCCTTCGGGCGACAACACCGCCGTCACCTGGGCGATGCGCGGCAGTCGGCCCTTCATCGCAAAGCTGATGGGCCTGTTCATGAACTTCGACACTTTGATAGGCAAGGATTTCGAGGCCGGCCTCGCCTCGGCGAAAAATAGACTTGGGCGGGCGGCGTTCAAACAAAAACGGCGGGCACAGGCCCGCCGTTTTCGTGAATGCGATACGGCAATACTTATTCGGCGGTGGCGGCTTCCGCCTCGGCCGGCGCAGCTGCAGCGGCCGCGACAGCGGCGGCAGCGTCTTCCTGCGCCTTCTTCAGCAGAGCAGCCCGTTCCTGCGCCTTCTTGCCCGGCTCGGCCTTCTTCGGGTTGGAGCGGGCGTCGCGCTTGGCAAGGCCGGCCTCGTCGAGGAAGCGCAGCACGCGGTCGGTCGGCTGGGCGCCATGCGACAGCCAATGCTTGACGCGGTCGGCGTCGACCTTGACGCGCTCGCCGTCCTTAGGCAGCAGCGGGTTCCACGAGCCGAGCGACTCGATGAAACGGCCATCGCGTGGGGAACGGGCGTCGGCAACGACAACGTGGTAGTAAGGACGCTTCTTCGAGCCCGCACGGGCCAGTCGGATCTTCAAGGGCATTTCTTTTCTCCTAAAAACTCTGATTTCGTTAGTTGGTTTGTGGTTTTCGTTATCCCAAAGCCGCTGCGCAGTTTTGGGCGATATGCACTGGTTTCTCAGCCGGCTTTCGTCACACCGTTGGAAGCGGCGATCTGTTCGTGGTGGCGGATCACTTCGCGGACGACGAAGTTGAGGAATTTCTCCGCGAAATCCGGGTCGAGATGCGCATCCTTAGCCAGCTGGCGAAGGCGGGCGATCTGCTGCTGCTCGCGCGCCGGGTCGGCCGGCGGCAAGCCATGCGTCGCCTTCAGCACGCCTACCGCCTTGGTGCAGCGGAAGCGCTCGGCCAGCATGTGGATGAGGGCGGCATCGATGTTGTCGATCGAGGCGCGATAGTCGGCCAGGATGATGCGTGCGTCAGCCATGTCCTTTTCTTCGTTCATCGCGTCCTCACTTCTTCTTGCCAAGGCCGGGCAGGCCGCCACCGCCCATGCCGGGAAGCCCCGGAAGCTTCATGCCGCCGGGCAGACCAGGCAGGCCACCGCCGCCGGGAAGACCGCCGGGCAGGCCCTTCATGCCGCCGAGGCCGGCCGCCTGTGCCTGCTTCTGCAAGGCTTCGAGCTGCTTGGGATCCATCTTCGACAGGTCGGGCATGCCGCCGCCCATGCCCGGCATCATGCCGCCGAGGCCCATCTTGGAGGCAAGGCCGCCCATCATGCCGCGCATCAGGCCGCCGCCTTTGCCCTTGCCGCCCATAGCCTTCATCATGTCGGCCATGCCGCGATGCATTTTTAGGAGCTTGTTGATCTCGGCGGCGTCGGTGCCGGAACCGGCGGCGATGCGCTTCTTGCGCGAGTGCTTGAGGATATCGGGGTTGGCGCGCTCGGCCTTGGTCATCGACGAGATGATGGCGAGCTGGCGGCCGAACATCTTGTCGTCGAGACCGGCAGCGGCCATCTGGTCCTTCATCTTGCCCATGCCGGGCATCATGCCCATGATGCCACCCATGCCGCCCATCTTCGACATCTGCTGAAGCTGGCCGGCGAGGTCGTTCAGGTCGAACTTGCCCGACTGCATCTTCTTGGCCATCGCCGCCGCCTGCTCAGCGTCGATGTTCTCGGCTGCTTTTTCGACAAGCGAAACAATGTCGCCCATGCCGAGAATGCGGTCGGCGATGCGCTTGGGGTGGAATTCCTCCAGCCCGTCCATCTTTTCGCCGGTGCCGATCAGCTTGATCGGCTTGCCGGTGACGGCGCGCATGGAAAGGGCAGCACCGCCACGGCCGTCGCCGTCCATGCGGGTCAGCACCAGGCCGGTGATGCCGACGCGTTCGTCGAAGCTCTTGGCCAGATTGACGGCGTCCTGGCCGGTCAGCGAGTCGGCGACCAGCAGGATTTCGTGCGGGCTCGACACCTTCTTGATGTCGGCCATCTCGACCATCAGCGGCTCGTCAATATGGGTGCGGCCGGCGGTGTCGAGAATGACGATGTCGTGGCCGCCGAGCTTGGCCGCCTGGACGGCACGCCGCGCGATGTCGACCGGCGACTGGCCATCGATGATCGGAAGCGTCGCCACCTTCACCTGCTCGCCGAGCTGGCGCAGCTGCTCCTGCGCGGCCGGGCGGCGCGTGTCGAGCGAGGCCATCAGAACCTTCTTGTTCTGACGCTCGGAAAGGCGCTTGGCGATCTTGGCCGAAGTGGTCGTCTTGCCGGAGCCCTGCAGGCCGACCATCATGATGACGACCGGGGCCGGCGCGTTGAGGTCGATGGCGACGCCCTCGGCGCCGAGCATCTCGACCAGCTCGTCATGGACGATCTTGACGACCATCTGGCCGGGCTTGATCGACTTGACCACGGCGGCGCCGACGGCCTTCTCGCGCACCTTGTCGGTGAAGGAGCGCACCACTTCCAGCGCCACGTCGGCTTCGAGCAACGCACGGCGCACTTCACGCAGCGCGGCCGAGACATCAGCCTCCGACAGCGCGCCGCGGCCGGTCAGGCCGTTCAGGATGGAGCCAAGGCGCTCCTGAAGCGATTCAAACATCTTGCGTCCTTTGATCCCGGTTCATTCGACCCGAGAGGTAATGCGTTCGCGCCAGGTCGCCAAGCAAAAGCCAAAACCAAAAAGCACCCGGGGGCGCTCAGCGCTGCCGGGTGTTGGCCTCCAGGATCGATTTACAGCACTTCACCTCAAAGAGGCTTCGGCGTCCTGGTCGGCTTGCTCGGAGGGATACTCGTCGCGGAATTCGGGGCGTGTAGACAGGAAATCGGCGGCAGAGTCAAGACAAGGCCCGGTTGACGCCCATGCCGATCGCGTCGCCCGAGCGGAATCAATTCGCGCCGCTCGCTTCCGAACGGTCGGCCGTGACCTTGAGGACCGAGCGTGGATGCAACAGCAACGCAACCGTCAACAGGCTGCAGGCGATGCCGATAAAGGCAATGAGAATTGCATCCGACACCATCCAGCCCGGCCCTTCGAGCGGCTTGGCGCTGAACAAGGCGAAGGAATTGTAACTCTGCTGGTGTGAGATCAGTAGGAAGCCGCTCAGATTGTTGCCGAGATGGGCGCCGAACGTAGCCCCGAGATTACCGGTGGCATAGACCACAAGCGTCAAAAGCAGCGCGAAAGCGGCGACCGAGGCCAGCACGCAGGCGTTGATGGCCGCCGACGAGTTATTGCTCCAATGTAGCGAGGTGAACAGCAGGGCCGGCAGCAACGCCCAGATGAACGGGCTCTTGAACCGGTTGGCGAGACCGCGCAGCAGATAGCCGCGAAACAGCACCTCTTCCGAAGATGTCTGCAGCAAGGTGAGCGCGACGATCGGGATCAGGAACAACAGCCAGGACGACAGGCTGATCGGGCCGCGCGCAATCTCGGGCTGCAGCAGATAAAGCAGGATTTCGGACAGAAACGAGGTGATCAGCACCGCGATCAGCCCCTTGAGGAAGCCCGAGCGCGAAACACGACGGCTGACGCTGAAGAGTGCCGACAGCTTCTCGCCATGAACCCAGCGCATGGCGATCCACAGGCCGATCCAGATGCCGGCAAAAGAGGTGAGCGCGGTGAGGATGCCGATCGGCGAGGCGAGGAAGTCCTGCATCGCTCCATCGGCTGACGGAGCCGCAGATGCCTGCCAGGTGAAGAAGAGATAGGCGCCGCCGAACAGCACGGCCACGGTCGTTGCGGCCCAGAACAGGACGACGATCGCCGTTCCCACGAACAGGCGCGGCAAGGTCGTCCTGGCATTCGGCGAATGCCGGTAGCGTTCGAAGTCGGCAGGGTCGATCACGCGAATTCCTTGGGCAAGTGCTTCAGGTCGCATGATCTAGGAGATCGCCGTCTCGCGCGCAATCATGTCCGTTCGGCGAGCGCCGGCGCCGACTTCGACGACTCTCGAACCGATCCGACGTGGCGACATGCTGGAAGGGCGACCGCCGCTGCACTTCGCAGCGGTCACCCCGTTAACGTCAACGCACCACGTACATGATGCGCCGTGTCGACGGATCGACCAGTGCCGGCTGGCCGTTCACATACACATAGCGATAGCTGTAGTCCGGAATTTCGCGCAGCTCGACCGTGTCGGGCAAGGTCGCGCCGGTCACCACCTCGCCATCTAGATAGACGGGGTCGAGGCGATGCGCGCCGACATAGGTTCTGACCTCGGTCGGAGGCGGGGGAAAGGCATCGTTGAGCGGATCGCTGGCGATGATCGCTCCGGTGTAGTCGGTCGAGTAGCCCTCCGGCGGCGAGACGATCGCGACTCTGGAACCGTGCGGCCGTTGCGTCAGCACCACCCGGCTGCCGCCGAAATCAGCCGTCACATAGTCGGAATAGACCCAGCCCTGGCCGCCGGCTTCGGCGATTGCGCACCACTTGCTGTTTTCGATGCAGCCATTGAGCGTCGCCGACTGGCCGGCGGCGAGCACGCCAATCACCGGATATTGCGGACCGGGGCCGGCGCGCACGTTAAGATCGGTGACGGCGGATACAGCGGTGTCGGCAAACGCGGCGCCCGACATGATCGTCAGCATTCCAGCGACTGCGGGAAACAATACGGATCTCATGGTTTTCTCTCCGTTTTCATGGTCCCTCGCCAGCGAAAACGGGGCAGTGGCGCATGCGTTCCCGCTAAAACGCCTGCGCCAACTCACGATTTGTTCCGGCTTCCCTTGGCAAATCAGTCAGAAGTTCGTGAACGAAGGCCAATTTCCGCGCCGTGACATCTGAAATGACGAAGGGGTAGAGGTCGGGCAGGCCCATGCAGCGGTTGATCGAATTGGAGGCTTCCGACAGCACCAGCCAGCGGGCGAGGATCTTTTCAAAAGGCTCGGGTGCTGCGGCAGGCTCCGAGGGCGCCGCCTGCAATCCACCGCCGGTGTCGCCTTGCGGCAAGTCGTTGGCCTCCACGGTCTCAAGCCGGCCGAGCGGGAAGTTCAGCGCATGGACCATTTCCAGCGTGTCGGTGATGTGCAGGTGGTGGGCCCAGGTTTCCGCCCAGTCCTCCCACGGATGCGAAGTGGCATAGGCCGAGATGTGGCTTTGCTGCCAGTCGGGTGGCGCGCCGCTCGCATAATAGGTCTTCAGCGCCTGTTCGTAATCGGCGCGTTCGTCGCCGAACAGCGCACGAAAGGACTCCAGCCTCTGGGGATCGTCGCGGATCAGGCGATCCCAGTAGTAATGGCCGAGTTCGTGGCGGAAATGGCCAAGCAAGGTGCGATAGATCTCGCCCATCTCGATGCGCCGCCTTTCGCGCTCGGCCGAGTCGGCTTCGGCGACGTTGAGCGTGATCAGGCCATTGTCGTGGCCGGTCAGGATGCGCTCGCCGCCGGGACCGCCGCCGATCGGATCGGCCAGCAAGTCGAAGGCAAGGCCGACCTCGTCCGCAGGGTTCTGCTTGGGCGCGACCGGCAGTCCGACGGCGAGCAGCGAATAGATGGCACGCTTCTTCGCCGCCTCGACGCGGATCCAGCGGCGGCGATTGCCGTCGACCGACAGATCCGGGATCAGCTGGTTCAGCACGCAAGCGCGGCAAAAAGCCTGCCCCGGCTCGGCCATCCAGTTGCAGGCGCATTCATCCGCATTGGTGCACTGGAAGATGCCGTCGACACCCGACAGCGCAAAACGCGCATGCTCGGGATCGTAGAGCACGAAGGTCGAGCAGTTCAGGCACTGGGCGTTCTCGAAATAGAGGCGGTGGCCGCAATGCGGGCAGTCGAAGAGTTTCATGTTGGTCTCAAACCTTCAGAGCCAGCATATAGGTGCACGGCGGCCCGTGCCCAACGCGAACCGCCGGCCGGTGTCCCGATCGAGGCTATTTCGCCGCAAGCTGGGCGGCGACGTGTCTCGCCACCGCTTCGCCCGACAGCCTTGCCCCACCGCAGGTCTGGATGAGCGGACCGGCGAGGTGCTCGCCGGCGAAGAAGATCTTTTCCGCTACCGGCTGCATCAGCGTCGCACGGGCCAGCGAGCGGCCGGGTCGGGCTGCAGCGTAAGCGCCGCGCACGAAGCGCTCGCCGCCCCAATTGGTCATCATGGCGCGCGCCACGTGCTTGCGGGTGTCGCTGCCGAAAATGCCGCACAGCCGGTCGACGACGAAGTCGATGCCCGCCGCCTCGCCCGCTGCCGATATCTCCCAGGCGAAGTCGCCGCCGACGAAGCCGACCATCAGGTCGAGGTCGAAAGGGAAACACAGGAAATAGATGTCGTGCCGGGCCATGCGCTCGATCAGAAGATCGTCGAAAGGCTGCAGGCCGAGCCTGGTGCCCCGGATCTCGACCGGCAATTTGGTCAGCATGCCCATCGGCAGGTCGAAAAAGGCGCCAAAATGCGTGTCGGGAAGGGCGGGCGAGAATTCGATCTCCTCAAAGGCGAGCACCGCCGGCGAGGCCGTGACGATGACCGCTTTGGCGCGGATGGTGCCGCGATCGGTGACGCAGGCGACATCAGGTCCGTCCCAGAGAATCCTGCGCACCGGCGTCGACAATTCGACCGGCAGGTCAGCGCCGAAACGGGCGACCAGCGCACCAAAACCTTCCTTGCTGAAATAGTTGGGGTCGAGATCGGCGGCGGCTTGGAAGTCGAGGATCGAAATCTCGTCCTCGTCGGCGCCGAAATCCATCGGTCCGGCGAAGGTTGCCGCGGCGCGCGGCGCGTGGCCCTTGGCGAGCAGCGCCGAAAGCCTATCGTCGTCGCCCTGCTTCACCTCATGCTTGGCCAGCAATTCGAACAGCCGCGCGTCGGCCGCCTTCATCTCGGCTTCCTCGGCCTCGCTTGCCTTGCGCTTGCGATAATAGAGATGGTCGACATTCATGTCGTGGTGATGCAGCGTCCAGCCGGCCGCCTGGGCTTCTGGAAAATAGGGGTTGCGGTCAGCGGCGTGCAGCCAGGCGCAGCCGATGTCGAAGGGGATGCCGAAATGCTGGTCGCTGGTCCATGCGCGGCCGCCGATGCGGCCCATCGCTTCGAGCAGCTTGAAGGAGAGGCCGGCTGCCTGCAAGGTCCTGGCCGCGGCCAGACCCGCCGAGCCGGCGCCGATGATCACGACATCAACGTCTTCCATGGCTATTTCGCCCCCGCCACAATATTCACTTGATCGTAGGCAAATTCCCCGGCATTCGCCAGCACTGCAGCAGAGACAGTGACAAGTGCGGGTTTCGCTGGCAAATTCGCAAACGGGACGTGATTCAGGCAATCAGGAGAGAAAAGCATGGCGTTACTTGCCAAGGGTAGGATTTTTGTGACCGCGGTGGTGGCGGTGCTTGCGCTGGCGACGGGCGCACAGGCGGCGGCCAGCTGCGGCAAGACTGGCGCCGGCTTCGAAGCCTGGAAGCCGGAGTTCGCCGCGGAGGCCAGGGCCGAAGGTGTGGGCCCCAAGGGTCTTGCAGCTCTGGCCGGCGCGACCTACGCAACAAGGACCATCTCCGTCGACCGCGGCATTCACAAGGCTTTCAGCGGCTCAGTGGAAGATTTCATGAAGCGCCGTGGCGGCGCTGCGATCATTTCCAAAGGCCGTGCGCTGAAGAAGTCGAACGCGGCGCTGTTCGACAAAATCGAAAGCAACTATGGCGTGTCGCCAGGCGTGCTGCTCGCCATCTGGGGAATGGAGACTGGCTTCGGTTCGGCGATGGGCAACCAGAATACGGTCTCTGCCATTTTGACGCTTGCCTACGATTGCCGCCGCCCGGAATTCTTTTACCCACATGCCATTGCGGCCCTGAAGCTGGTTGATCGCGGTGCGTTGACCTCCTCGTCGGTCGGCGCTGCACATGGCGAGATCGGCCACACGCAGTTCCTGCCCGGAAATGTCTTGAAGTATGGCGTCGGCAGCGGAAACCTGCGCGACAAGGCGACTGCGCTGGCTTCCACCGCCAACTTCCTCAAGGGTCATGGCTGGCGGGCCGGTGCGAGCGCGCAGTCCAATATCGGCGCCATTGCCGGCTGGAATTCCGCCAGCGTCTATCAACAGGCCATCGCCCGCATCGCCACGGCGATCGATGGCGATTGAAGAGACGTCTCTGTAAAAGATCTCCGCATTGCAGAAAGCCCGGCCATGCGCCGGGCTTTTCTATTGATGCTGACGTGCTAGCGTCGACCGCAACTTCCTGCGCGGCCATGGCTGGAACCCCGGTGCCGGTTACAGTCTGGGCGAGACCGAGCTGTGACTGAATGAGAAGGCTTTCGCATCAAAGCCAGGGAATGGGAAGAATCGGGGGCGCAAGATGTCTAGGGTCGTTCAGAAGGTCGGCCAGCGCGGCAGCTTGAAATGGATCCAGCGCGCGGTGAATAGAGCTCCACGCGTGCTCAGCGAGCCCCTTGGTGAATTTGTTGCTACTGCAGCGTCGACGGTTTGGCTGTCACCGATAGCGAATGATGACTACGCAGAATATCGTGATCGCGATTTTCTTGATCTGGTCGGTGTTGGTGAGTTGTCCGGTCGTCTCTCGGAGTATTGGCCCCAACGCGGACCGCAGTGGGACGCGCTTGGCAGGACGAGTGCAGGAGATATTCTGCTGGTCGAGGCGAAGGCGCATATTGCCGAGTTGTGTTCGCCAGCCTCATCGGCCGGTCCGAGATCGCGCATGGTCATCGAGAAAGCGCTGGCTCAGACTATCGAATATCTCGGAGCAAGACCGCGCGCGCCATGGGTCGATGTATTTTATCAATTGGCAAACCGGCTTACCCATTTGCACTTCCTTCGTCGCGAGGGGTGCAAAGCTTGGCTCGTGCTAGCGAATTTCGTCGGAGACCGGGATATCGGAGGACCCGAAACAAAAGCGGAGTGGGAGGCCGCGTACAAGGTCGTCCACCATATCATGGGACTTTCCGAACGACATGCTCTCAGTCGCTATGTGGTCCACATCTATCCGCATGTGTCAGACTTAGATATTTAGCCGGCAGATTATGACTCGCGTCGAGCTAGCAGTCCAAAACCGGCCAAAGCCGGGTTTGGACATGCCATATGATGGTCAACTCTTGCGGCTGCGTGCCGCCAGGGTGCGCAGCCTCAGCGCATTGAGGCGGATGAAGCCGGCGGCGTCCTTCTGGTCGTAGGCGCCGCGGTCGTCCTCGAAGGTGACCAGTGCATCGGAATATAGCGTCTTCTTCGACTTGCGGCCGGTGACCATGACGTTGCCCTTGTAGAGCTTGAGGCGCACCGTGCCCTCGACGTCTTCCTGGCTCTTGTCGATCATCGCCTGCAGCATCAGCCGTTCGGGCGCGAACCAGAAGCCGTTGTAGATCAGCTCGGCGTAGCGCGGCATGAACTCGTCCTTCAGGTGCGCGGCACCACGGTCGAGCGTGATCGATTCGATGGCGCGGTGGGCTGATATCAGGATGGTGCCGCCCGGCGTCTCGTAGACGCCGCGCGATTTCATGCCGACGAAGCGGTTCTCGACCAGGTCGAGCCGGCCGATGCCGTTGCCGCGGCCGAGATCGTTGAGCGCTGCCAGCATGGTGGCCGGCGACAGTTTCTTGCCGTTGAGCGCGATCGGGTCGCCCTTGAGGAATTCGATCTCGATCTCGGTGACCTTGTCCGGCGCATCCATTGGCGAAACTGTGCGCTGGTGGACGAATTCCGGCGGCTCGCTCCACGGGTCTTCCAGCACCTTGCCCTCGGAGGACGAATGCAGAAGGTTGGCGTCGACCGAGAACGGCGCGTCGCCCTTCTTGTCCTTCGGCACCGGTATCTGGTGCTGCTCGGCGAAATTGATCAGGTCGGTGCGCGACTTGAACGACCAGTCGCGCCATGGCGCGATGACCTTGATGTCGGGGTTCAGCGCGTAAGCCGAGAGCTCGAAGCGAACCTGGTCGTTGCCCTTGCCGGTGGCGCCATGCGCAATCGCGTCGGCGCCGGTCTCCCTGGCGATCTCGACCAGATGCTTGGAGATAAGCGGCCGGGCGATCGAGGTGCCGAGCAGGTAGGTGCCTTCATAGACGGCGTTGGCGCGGAACATCGGGAAGACGAAATCGGACACGAATTCCTCGCGCACGTCGACGACGCGGATGTCCTTGATGCCCATCATCTCGGCCTTGCGGCGAGCCGGCTCGAGTTCGCCGCCCTGGCCGAGATCGGCGGTGAAGGTGACGACTTCGGCGCCGAGTTCGGTCTGCAGCCATTTCAGGATGATCGATGTGTCGAGGCCGCCGGAATAGGCGAGCACGACTTTCTTGACGTCTTTTGCTTTTGACATTTGGCGGTTCCGCGATCACGAGTTCTCGGCGGGCGAGGTATCACGCCGTTTCCGGGCTGCGCAAGAGACGAACGCCGCGGACCGTTGGGTCAACGGGATACGATCCGGGGGCGCTGGATCAGCCTTTCAGCCGTCCAGTTGCTGGCAGCGATGGTTCGTATCCATTATAGGCTTGCGTGTTCCCGAGCCAAAGGGCTGTCCATGTCGTTCATTCCAGACACCGCCACGCTGATCCAGTTCGCCATCGCCACCGTGATCCTGGCGATCACGCCCGGACCGGACATGACCTTGTTCGTCTCGCGCACGCTGAGCCAGGGCCGCGCCACCGGCTTTGCCTCGATGGCGGGCGCGCTGTGCGGCACGCTGATCCACACCACGCTGGTGGTGGTCGGTGTCTCGGCGCTGATCGTCGCCTCGCCGATGGCCTTCTTCGTGCTGAAGATCTTTGGCGCCGGCTATCTGGTCTTCCTCGCCTGGCAGGCGATCACCAGGGGCTCGGCGTTTTCGCCGGAAAAGAAGACGGGGCCTCAGATTTCGCTGTTGCGCAGCTGGGCGGCGGGGCTCGGCGTCAATCTGCTCAACCCGAAGATCATCCTGTTCTTCATGACCTTCCTGCCGCAGTTCGTCTCCGCGCATGATCCGAATGCGCCGGGAAAGCTGTTTTTCCTCGGCGCGATGTTCATCGTGCTGTCGATCCCGGTGACCGCGCCGATGGTGCTGGCTGCGGAAAAATTCTCGGCGGCGATGAAGGCCAGCCCGCGCGTGACGCGGGTGGTCGACTATCTCTTTGCCGGCGTGTTTTCCGCCTTCGCTCTCAAGATCCTGACGGCCCAGGCGAAGTAGGCGCCTTCTCATCCTTCAACCACCAGCTTCCGGCCCAGCGCCCGGCGCTGAGCCAGTAGAAGATCCCGCCGACCATGCCGCCGCCGACCACCGCCATGATGGCGCTGGTCTCCCTGACCGCGAAAGCCGAGTCACGGGCATTGTCGACCAGGCCGAGGAAAACGGCCGCGACCACCGCGCCCGCCAGCGCATAGAACAACCAGTCGCGCCGACCAAGGATCTCGGCAAGCAGGATGACGATCGCCGCCGGCATGAAGGCGAAATAGGCGACGAACAGGGCGACGAACGGAATTGAGAAATACAGCGAGGCGGTTGCCGTCGGGTGCGCGTGCTCCGGCATGTAGCCGAGCGAAGCCAGGAACAGGATGTTGAGGAAGGCGCTCGCCGCCAGCGACGCCACCGCATACCCGAACAGGATGACGGCGAAACGGACGAGGTAAGCAATGAGGCGACTCATCCCGGATCCCGGCGTGTGAGGTGACCGGACTTACGCCCGGCCAGAAGCCAGTAGACCGAACCGGCGGCAATGCCGGCCGTGGCCAGGAAACCGAGATAGCCCGGATTGAAAACAAAGCTTCCGGCCGAGCGCGGGATGGACACACCAAAGGCGGTGGAGGTCACCGCACCCGTGGCTGCAAAATAGAACCATCCTCGAAGCGACAGCCGTTCGGCGACAAAGATCGCGGGGCCGACAATCAGCAGCGCGCCGACCATCACGGTCAACACGGCGAGCGGGAACGAGCCCAGCCAGTCGAATGCGAAGATGATCGACCAGTTGCCGTCTTCTATCCCTTCCAGAAGAGCGATCAGCAGCACCGGCACCAGGATCGAGGTCAGCACACCGGCAAAATAGCCGACTGCTATCGTGGCGAAGCGTTTCAGCCAGGCTAAGCGGCGGCTCACGCCTCGCCGTGCCCCGCAATCATCATTGCTTCCAGGGCCAGCCGGTCGACCTTGCGCATGCGCTCGGAGTCGGACTTCAGCTGGCCGCAGGCGGCCAGAATGTCGCGGCCGCGCGGCGTGCGGATCGGCGAGGCATAGCCGGCATTGTTGATGTAGTCGGCGAATTTCTCGATCGTCTCCCAGTCCGAGCACTGGTAGTTGGTGCCCGGCCACGGGTTGAACGGGATCAAATTGATCTTGGCCGGAATGCCCTTGAGCAGCTTGATCAGGCCTTTGGCGTCCTCGATGGAATCGTTGACGTCCTTCAGCATCACGTATTCGAAGGTGATGCGCTTGGCGTTGGACAGGCCGGGATAGGCACGGCAGGCGGCGATCAACTCCTTCAAAGGGTACTTCTTGTTGATCGGCACCAACAGGTCGCGCAGGTCGTCGTTGGTCGCGTGCAGCGAGATCGCCAGCATGACGCCGATCTCCTCGCCAGTGCGCAGGATTTCCGGCACGACGCCGGAGGTCGAGAGCGTGATGCGGCGCTTCGACAAGGACAGGCCGTCGCCATCGGAGGCGATCAGTAGTGCCTTCTTCACTGCCTCGAAATTATAGAGCGGCTCGCCCATGCCCATCATGACGATGTTGGACACTTTGCGTCCCTCGGCCGGCACGATGGCGCCGTCCGGTGTATCACGATCGGGAAAGTCGCCGAGCCGGTCGCGGGCGGTGAGCAACTGGGCGAGGATTTCCTCCGCCGTCAGATTGCGCACCAGCTTCTGCGTGCCGGTATGGCAGAACGAGCAGGTCAGCGTGCAACCGACCTGCGAGGAGATGCAGAGCGTGCCGCGCCCTTCCTCGGGGATATAGACGGTCTCGATCTCGACCGGCCTGCCGGCGCCGCGCGGCGGAAAGCGGAACAGCCATTTGCGGGTGCCGTCGGAGGAAATCTGCTCCTCGACGATCTCCGGCCTGGCAACGGTGAAATGCTTCTCGAGTTCGGCGCGCAAATCCTTGGAGATGTTGAACATGCCGGCGAAGTCGGAAACGCCGCGCACATACATCCAGTGCCAGAGCTGCTGGGCGCGCATCTTCGCCTGGCGCTCCGGCACGGTGCCGGATGCCACCAGGGCCTCGCCGAGCTCGGCCCGCGTCAGGCCGATCAGCGACTGCTTTTCCGGCTGTGCGGCGCGGGCGCGCAATGCATCACGGGCGCCATCGGCGGTGAGATCGAATGAAAGGGTCATGGTTGCACTGATATAAGCGGTTTGCGGCCGATTTCACTTATCGGGCCGGACATGAAGCGCGGCGCATAGCACAGGTTGGGGGCGGAGTCATGCGGGGAGAATGCAACCCGATGCACGCTGGCTGACGGTCTGTTGCGATCATCCGGCGGCCTTGCCCTACCTTCCCGCCTCAAAGGAACCGATCACATGGTCGTGTTTGCGTAACGTTTCCCATCGCGCCTTCGAAATCAGAAGGGGGCAACCATGCCCCTACAAAATGGGAGTATGCAGAATGAACTCTATCAAGCTTGCCGTTATTGCCGGCCTCGTCGGCCTATCCGCCTCGCAGGCATTTGCCGAAGACGCGATGGGCACGATGACCATGATGAAGGGTGGAGAAGTGATGGCGATCATGCCGGACGGGCATATGGGCACCATGATGCCGGATGCAAAGATGGGCGCCGAGATGATGAAGATGGCAAAGCCAATCAAGCACTGCATGATGATGATGACCGACGCCAAGGGCAAAGCCTTCATGATCGATACGTCGACCAAGAAGGCTCAAGCCGAATGTGAAAAAATGGCCATGTAAGACTGAACCGTCGGCACACAGGCCGGCCCGAAAATGCAAAAGGCCGGGCTCTTCGGCCCGGCCTGTCATGCAAAACGACGCTTTGGCAAATCGAAGCTTCGCCTATTTGCCTATTTGCATTTGGCGATCGAGGACAGCGCCGCCGAAATACCCTTCAGCGAGAAGACATAGGAGGTTGGATTGCCGCGGCCGGACTTCGCCGTAACCTTCATGTCGGTGCCGGTCTTCATGGCGGCGATCAGCACCGGTTCCTCGGCGGCGTTCTCGACCCAGGCCGACTTGCCCCGCGTGAACATCGAGAACGACTTCTTGTCGATGGTGACGGTGGCCTTGGAGCCTTCCTGGAAGGTGTAGCCGGCGATGAATTGCGGCTCGTAGGACACTTGCTGGCCGGGCCGCTGGCTGACGAAGAAGAACATGTCGCCATGGTCGAGCGTCGGCGGCTGCTTGTCGGTCGGCACGGTCAGGACATAGCAGACCTTGCCGCCCGATGCCTGGTAGCTGTAGGTGCCCCAGGCATTGTGCTGACCGATCTTGGTCGCCGATTGCGCCAGTGCCGGCGCTGCCACGGCCACCAGGACCAGGCTCGAAACTGTAGCAATCAATCCGCGCATCGTTTTTCCCGTATTCCAAAGGTGCGGCGGCAGGCCGGCTTGGCGTCCTGCCCGTCGCTTCATTTTGATTTAATCTGGGTTACCAAACGGTGAATTTCCTTTGAGAAAAGGACCCGCACCCCAGGAAACCGCCGCCATTCCCGCGCCGCCGCCTTGCGAGCGGGTGGCGCGACGTCCCTTTCGCGACTTGGAGGCCACGAAAGCGGCAAGAGTTTGACTTTTTGCCTTGCCGCCAAACGCAGGCTCCAAAGGCATTTGCGCGGGCGCCGGCCTGCTCAGCCCTTGTCGGCGATGGCGTCCTTGGCAGCCTGCCGGTGCGCCGGCGTGATGTGGGCGCTGACAGCGGTGATCGCGGCGGTGAGCACGGCGATGTCGTCGGTGAAGCCAAGCCCGAGGACGAAGTCGGGGATGACGTCTACCGGCAGCACGAAATAGCCGAGCGCGGCGAGCAGAATGCCCTTGGCGCGCAGCGGCGTGTTCTTGTCCATGGCGCAGTAATAGGCGGCCACGACCTCTTCCATGAAGGGGATCTGCCGCGCGGCCTTCTTCGCCGTGCGCCAGAATTTCTCGCGCACTTCGTTCTCGCCGCCGAGCTTGCCGCCGAAGCCGAAGAAGTCAAAACCGGATTGTTGCGCCATCAGTTTCTCCTTGCGAGCGTCCATGCGCATTCCAGCGCATGCCCCGCGAGCGGAAATGTGGTGAAACCCGACCCGGGCTGCAAGATGCCGGCGCCGATTTGGCAAACCGCTGGGGTTCAGCCACCAAAAAAGCGGTTCATCTTCTTCGCCAAATCGATATCGAGCGCCGTCACGCCACCGGCATCGTGGGTGTTCAGCGTCACGTCGACGGTCTTGTAGACATTCGACCAGTCGGGATGATGGTCCATCTTCTCGGCGGCCAGTGCCACGCGGGTCATGAAGGCGAAGGCTTCGGAGAAATTCGCGAAGGTGAACGTGCGCTTGATCGAGGCGCCATCGGCAGCCAGCGCCCAGCCGTCGAGCCCGGTCAACGCTGCGGCGACTGCTTCCTTGCCCAGTTTCTCTCTCGTCATGTCAGCTTCCCATGCTATTTCGACTGAAGTCGTCACCATAGCGTTGGATCGATGAGCGCGAAGCCCATAAATTCCATTCTTTTCGTCTGCCTCGGCAACATCTGCCGGTCGCCACTGGCTGAGGGGGTTGTTCGCGCCGCGCTGTCAGAGCGCGAATGGGGCGGGGATATGCTGCTCGATTCAGCCGCAACCAGCGGCTGGGAGGTCGGCTCGCCTCCCGATCCACGCTCGATCGCGGTTGCGGTGCGTCACGGCATCGACATTTCCCGGCAGAGGGCGCGCAAGGTCACGCCGGAGGATTTTCACCGCTTCGACCTGATCCTTGGCATGGACCGGTCGAATGTTAGTGACCTGAAGGCGCTGGCGCCGGCGGCCATGCATGACCGGGTGCACCTGTTTTTGGAGTTCGCCAAGGGCAAAGCGCGCGACGTGCCGGACCCCTATTATGACGGAGCGGAAGCCTTCGCCTCGGTCTACCGCATGATCCGCGAAGCGTCGGAGGCGCTGGCGATAAGGCTGGAAGCACGGGCGTCCTTGCCCGACAGCGGCCAGGCTTCCTCGACGATGTAGGGGCCGCCGCCGACCGAATCGCGCGACGACATCAGCACGAAACGGCCGATGCGAAACGGCAGTGTCGAGAAATTGCCGCGTGCCGAGAGATACTGGGCGACGTCCAGCGGGGTCGAATTGCGCAAGCGAGCCAGCGTCACATGCGGCATGAACTTGCGCGGATCAGCGGGAATGCCGAGCCGCTGGCAGATGCGGTCGATCTCTCCTTGAAGGGCGGCAAGATCGGGCGAGGCGGAGGCGCCCGCCCACACCGCGTGCGGCTTTTTCTGGCCGAAAGCGCCGACGCCGGACAGGGTCAGCGGGAAGGAGGGGCGGTGGACGCGGTCGAGTGCGTTGGCGATCTCGTCGGCGACATGACCCGGTACATCGCCGATGAAGCGTAGCGTCAGATGATAGTTTTCGACGTCGATCCAACGGGCCCCGGGCAGGCCGCCCCGCAGCAGGGACAGCGAAAGGGCGGCGTCACGCGGTATTTCGAGGGCGGTGAAAAGACGCGGCATGAAGAGCCTCCCTTCCTCGAATCGAATATTAGCCCTAGCGAATCATCGAAAATCAAACGGAGCAAGAGGTTTGTTGGTCACAGGCTTTGTTAAAAGTTTCCCCAACGGAAGCAATTAGTCCGATCTCACGAACCTCCCGGCGCCGCCGCGATCGCCTTTTCGACCGTCGGCAAGATGCGTTCGACCATCTGGTCGACGCCCTGAGGGCTCGGATGCAGGCCGTCCTCGAGTTGCATGCCGGGCTGACCGGCGACGCCGTCGAGAAAGAACGGGTAGAGCGCAACGTCGTATTTCCTGGCAAGGTCGGGAAAGATGGCGTCGAAGGCGTTCTGGTAGTCGGCGCCGAGATTGGGCGCGGCGCGCATGCCGGCCAGCAGCACGGCAATCCTGCGGTCCTTGAGCTTGCCCATCATCTCATCCAGGTTCCTTCTGGCGATGTCGGGCGAGACGCCGCGCAGCATGTCGTTGGCGCCGAGTTCGAGAATGACCAGCTGCGTGCCGTCGGGCACCGACCAGTCGAGCCGAGCCAGGCCGCCGCTCGTCGTGTCGCCGGAGACGCCGGCATTGGCGACCGTCACGTCGCGACCCGCGGCGCGAAGGGCGGTCTGCAGTTTTTCGGTAAAGCCCTGGTCCGGCCCAAGGCCGAAGCCCGCCATCAGGCTGTCACCGAAGCCGACGATCTTGAACGGCTCGGCGAGCGCCGACGAAAAGGTGCCGCAAATGGCGAGGAAAACGATGAAGCCTGCGGCAATCAGGCGTTTGAAAGACATGCGGCAGGCCCCATATGACCAAGGAATTCTTCCGACGGCATCCGGCAAGCAGAGCCTTCATCCCTTGATATAGGACGCTTTCATTTTGACAGAAGCCGTCATCGCGCTGAAAGACGTATCGCTGACACTTGGCGAAGGGGCGTCCTCCGTGCATGTGCTGAAGGCTGTCAGCCTCGATGTGGCGGCTGGCGAGGCGACCGGCATCGTCGGCCCTTCGGGCTCTGGCAAGTCGACATTGCTGATGGTTCTGGCAGGCCTGGAAAGGGTCGATTCGGGTACGGTCCGAATCGCCGGCGAACTGCTCAATGGCAAAACCGAGGATCAGATAGCTTCGTTTCGTGGCCGAAACATTGGCATCGTGTTCCAGTCCTTTCATCTCATTCCCAACATGACGGCGCTCGAAAATGTCGCGGTGCCGCTGGAGTTGGCCGGCCATGCCGATCCGTTTTCTGTCGCGGCGCGCGAACTTGCGGCCGTGGGCCTGAGCGATCGCGTCACCCACTATCCCGGCGAATTGTCGGGCGGCGAGCAGCAACGCGTGGCGATCGCCCGGGCGCTGGCGCCGTCGCCGCGCATTCTCATTGCCGACGAGCCGACCGGCAATCTCGACCAGGCGACGGGGCGGCAGGTCGCCGACCTCTTGTTTGCCAAGGCGGCCGAGCGCGGCATGACGCTGGTGCTGGTCACCCACGATCCGGCATTGGCGGCACGCTGCTCGCGCCAGGTTTCGATGCGATCGGGCCGGATCGAGGCGCCGGCGCCCGTCAAGGTGACGGCCTGATGCCGTTGTCGCGGACGCTGAAGCTTGCGGTCCGCTTCTCGCTGCGCGAAATGCGCGGCGGTTTGTCCGGCTTCCTGATCTTCCTTGCCTGCATCGCGCTCGGCGTCGCGGCCATCGGCGGCGTCAACTCGGTGGCGCGTTCGATCACCGCCGGTGTCGCCAATCAGGGCCAGACGCTGCTTGGCGGCGATCTCCGCTTCCAGATCAACCAGCGCGACGCCAGCCAGGCCGAGCGTGGCTTCCTTGACGGGCTGGGGATCGTTTCGCGCACTGCAAGCATGCGTTCGATGGCGCGTCTTGCCGACGGAACCGACCAGGCGCTGGTCGAGGGCAAGGCGGTCGACCACGCCTATCCGCTCTATGGCGCGCTGGAGACCGAGCCGGCGCTGTCGAAGCAGGAACTGTTCGGCGAGGAGTTCGGCGTTTTCGGCGCCGCCGCACCTGATCTGTTGTTCGAGCGGCTGCATCTGCAGATCGGCGACCGGCTGAAGCTCGGCATCGCGACCTTCGAACTGCGCGCCAGGCTGGTTACCGAACCGGATGCGGTGTCCGACGGTTTCGGCTTTGCGCCGCGGCTGATGATCTCGACCGAAGGGCTGGCGGCCACCGGGCTGATCCAGCCGGGCAGCCTGGTCGAAAACGCCTACAAGATCCGGCTGCCCGCCGATGCCGATGAGGCGCGGCTGAAAGCCATCCAGGATCAGGCGGCCAAGGATTTTCCGCAGGCCGGCTGGTCGATCCGCACGCGCAGCAATGCGGCGCCGGCGCTGTCGTCCAACATCGAACGCTTCTCGCAATTCCTGACATTGGTCGGGCTGACGGCGCTGGTGGTCGGCGGTGTCGGCGTCGCCAATGCGGTGCGCGCCTATCTCGACGGCAAGCGCGGTGTCATCGCCACCTTCAAGAGCCTGGGCGCTTCGGGCGGCTTCGTCTTTGCCGTCTATCTGGTGCAGATCCTGATCATCGCCGCCCTGGGCATCGTGCTTGGCCTGGTGCTCGGGGCGCTGATGCCGTTCGCGGCCGGTGCCGCCCTCCATCAGGTCATTCCGGTGCCGGCGGAAGGCGGCTTTTATCCCGGCGCGCTCGGCATGGCGGCGCTGTTCGGCCTTTTGGTGACGCTGGCCTTCGCGCTGCTGCCGCTCGGCCGCGCCCGCGATGTGCCGGCGACTGCGCTGTTTCGCGAGATGGGGCTCGAAGGCCGCGGCTTTCCGCGCCCTGCCTATGTTGCGGCGGCCGTCGGTATCGCGCTGCTGCTGGCGGCGCTGGCCATCCTATTTTCAGGCGACCGCCGCATCGCCTCGATCTTCGTCGGCGCCACCATCTTCGCTTTTCTGGTGCTGCGCCTGGTCGGCGCACTGGTTCAGTGGGCGGCCAGGAAGAGCCCACGTGTGCGCTTCGTGGCGCTGCGGCTCGCCGTCGGCAACATCCACCGGCCCGGCGCCTTGACGCCATCGGTGGTGCTGTCGCTGGGGCTCGGCCTGACGCTGCTGGTGACGCTGGCGCTGATCGACGGCAATCTCAGGCAACAAATATCGGGCAGCCTGCCGGAGCGGGCGCCGAACTTCTTCTTCGTCGACATTCAGAGCAGCGATGTCGATGCGTTTTCCACGCTGATCGGCAAGCAGGCGCCACAGGGGACGCTGGCCAAGGTGCCGATGCTGCGCGGCCGGGTGATGGCGCTCAACGGCGTCGATGTCGACAAGGTCACGGTGCCGGCGGAAGGCGCCTGGGTGCTGAAAGGCGATCGCGGCCTGACCTATGATGCCAGGCAGCCGGACAACGCGACGCTGACCGAGGGCAGCTGGTGGCCGGACAATTATGCCGGCGAGCCGCTGGTCTCGTTCTCTGCCGTAGAAGGCAAGGAGATCGGGCTGAAGCTCGGCGATACCATCACCGTCAATGTGCTCGGCCGCAATGTGACGGCGAAGATCGCCAATTTCCGCCAGGTCGAATGGGAGACGATGGGCATCAATTTCGTCATGGTGTTCTCGCCCAACACATTCGCAGGGGCGCCGCATGGCTGGATGGCGACGCTGACCGAAAAGACCGCCTCGACGGCCGACGACGCGCGGATCCTCAATGCCGTCACCCGCGCCTTCCCGGCGGTGACGACAGTCCGGGTCAAGGATGCGCTCGACGTCGTCAACCGGCTGGTCGGGCAGCTCGGCACGGCTATCCGGGCTGCCGCCGGCGTGGCGCTGATCGCTTCAGTGCTGGTGCTTGCCGGTGCGCTTGCCGCCGGCAACCGGGCGCGCATCCATGACGCGGTGGTGCTGAAGACACTGGGCGCGACACGCACAACCCTGATTGCCGCCTTCTCGCTTGAATACATGCTGATCGGGCTCGCCACCGCGATCTTCGCCCTGGCGGCAGGTGGTGCGGCCGCCTGGTTCGTCGTCGCCCGCATCATGACCTTGCCTTCGCATTTCATGCCTGAGGTGGCGGTGGCGACCATTCTGTTTTCGCTTGTCATCACGGTCGGCATCGGTCTCGCCGGCACCTGGCGGGTGCTCGGCCACAAGGCCGCGCCGGTGCTGCGTAACCTCTGACTATTCACCGACCGCAAGTCCGACCCAAAACCGCTGCGCGCTTTGGAATTGCTCTGAATTCCGCCCGCGGGGACCGAGATTTGGTTAAATCGGAGTAATGTTGCGCCGCCAAAGGGCGGAAAACCGCATCGTGTATGCCTCACGAAGCATTACACCCGGTTACGGTCTTGTTCTTGACGCGAATTACCATCATATTTCGCCACAGGCATGCTGGAGCCCCGCCAGCGGCGCCTGGGTCCGGTGGACCTGACACCCGACGGGGCAGAAGCAATAGAGGACTCCCATGGCTGAACCCATTCGCAACTATCAGACGCGCGCCGTGCCCGGCGCCGGCGTTGATGCAGGCATCGATCAGGGCCTGCGCGCCTATATGATCAAGGTCTACAATCTGATGGGGCTTGGCCTCCTCATCACCGGTCTTGCCGCCGTCGGCACGATCATGCTGGCCACCACCACCGATCCGGCCTCGGCTGTCGCAACGCTGCCAAGCGGCGAGATGCTGACCTCGTTCGGCTACGCGATCTTTGGCTCGCCGCTGCGTTGGGTGGTGATGCTGGCGCCGCTGGCCGCCGTGCTGTTCCTGTCGTTCCGCGTCCAGTCGATGAGCGTTTCGGCGGCGCAGACGACGTTCTGGGTCTATGCCGGCCTCGTCGGCCTGTCGCTGTCGTCGATCTTCCTGGTCTACACCACGGCCAGCATTTCGCAGACCTTCTTCGCTACCGCCGCGGCCTTCGGTGCGCTGTCGCTCTATGGCTACACCACCAAGCGCGACCTGACCGCCTTCGGCTCGTTCCTGATCATGGGCGTGTTCGGCATCATCATCGCGTCGGTGATCAACATCTTCCTGCACTCGTCGGCGCTTTCCTTCGCCGTCTCGGCGCTTGGCGTGCTGATCTTCTCGGGCCTGACCGCCTATGACACGCAGAAGATCAAGGAGATGTATTTCGAGGGCGACGCTTCGGATGTCGCCGGCCGCAAGGCCATCATGGGCGCGCTGACGCTCTACCTCGACTTCATCAACCTGTTCATGTTCCTGCTGCAGTTCATGGGCGACCGCCGCTAGTAGCAGCGACGCTTGGACCATTGAGTTCCAAAGGGCGGCCTAATGGCCGCCCTTTTCTTTTGTGTCGGGTTTTGCTGTTATTGCGGCAGAATAACGGCGTGCATAAATAATGAGCAGTATCATCATGCGGCCCGCAACGGCGGCTGACCTCGACCGGATCACGGAAATCTATGCCGACGCGGTCACCCAGGGCACGGCGAGTTATGAGCTGGAGCCGCCCAGCCGCGCCGAGATGGGCGGGCGATTCGACGTTTTGATGGCTGGCGGCTTTCCCTATCTGGTGGCGGAAAAGGACCGCGCCGTGCTCGGCTATGCCTATGCCGGCGCTTTCCGGCCACGCCCGGCCTACCGCTTCATCGTCGAGGATTCGGTCTATGTGGCGCCCGAGGCCAAGGGCCAGGGGGTCGGGCTGTTGCTCATGCAAAGCCTGATCGAGTCCTGCCGGGCGGCGGGCTTCCGTCAGGTCATCGCGGTGATCGGCGACGGGCGGCCGGACAGCGCCTCGGTGCGGCTCCACGAAAAGCTCGGCTTTCGTCATTCGGGACGCCTCGAAGGCTCCGGCTACAAGCACGGGCGCTGGCTGGACACGGTGTTCATGCAGCTCCCGCTGAACGGCGGGGCGCTCGCTCCACCCGATCCCGATTCGCTGCCGGAGCAAAAATTCCGCCAGCAAAAATAAGCGGTTAGGCCTCGACGAGCTTCAGCTTGCTGTCGAAGATGCCAAGCACGCGGCCGAGCTCCTGGCCGCGCTTGAGGATACGGCCGCCGGCGGCAATAACGGCAAAGGCGCCCTGCTTGCGTGCCAGTTTCGGGTCCTTGACGATCTGGAACAGCGGCACTTCACTGGTGCGGCGGAACACAGAAAACACAGCCCTGTCGGTGAGATGATCGATGGCGTAGTCGCGCCATTCGTTGGCGGCGACCATGCGGCCGTAGAGCCTCAGGATCTGGTCCAGTTCACGCCGGTCGAACCGCACCGGCTGATCGAGGCGCTCAGGTCGCGCCTCGTGCAGCGGGATCAATATTGCGGATGCGTCAACATCCCGCGTCCCGCCGCTGTCGTCAGTCATGCCTCGATCCTTCAAAATGAATCTTTGCCAACCAAAGTTGGCGCGTTCGCAGCTGAATTGCAAGACCCGGCGAAGCAGGGCGGAGGCGCGCTGTTTCTGCAACGTCCAGTCACTTTTATGAAACGCCTTGTTGGAATTGGTGATGCTTCGCCATATTCTCGCCATTTTTTATCCGCGCTCCTGCCCCAATGTCCGACGAGTTTACCCGCGTTGCCTGAGACGGTTCGGTCCGGCACCGGCTCGTAAACCCCAAGCCCCCCGCCCACGGGTCTGCGTCGGATCGAACCAACCTCGGTCTTTCTTCGGAAGGATCGGGTGCGACGATCCCAAAACCTAAATGACCGGCGTCAGAAGCAAGCTGACGTCGGTTTTTTGTTTTTGGGGTGGAGCGCGGGGCAATGCGACGAGGCACAGCACGATCGTCTGTGCAATCTCGCCTCGCCATGAGCGAGCCGCAACCTCGAGATTCTAAGGCTTATGAATGAAGGCGGCGCCGAGAATGGGGCCGGGCAGCCCATCCCTGCCGACCGACTGCAGCAGCACGGCGCAGCCGCCCTTCTTGGAGATCTCGCTCATCGGCAATTCGTAGCGCTGCGCCTTGCCGTGCCACATGCCGGCGGTCTGGATGCCCGAGACCGCGTTCCAGTAGGTCAACTTGCGGCCGGTGTTCTCACCCTGGCCGATCTTGACCGTCTGCGGCGGGTCGAAATAGACGATGACGACATGGGCATCGCTAGGACCGTTCCCGGCATCGCCGGCGTCGATCATCACACGGTCGCTGGTCCGGCTGACCTTGACGGCGACCCGCATGCCCTGGCCGCTCTTGGCCATCCGCGCCAGCGCGCCATCGACATCGATGCGGCTGGCGCCGTTGACATGGACGCGGCCGTTGATGACGGCCTGCGGCGTGTAGACGGAGCGGCTGCCGAAGGCGCGCATATAGTCATTTTGCCGCTCGGTGTTCTCCTTGCGGCTCAGCGTGTCCTGCCAGCCGAGATAATCCCAGTAGTCGACATGATAGGCGAGCGCGACGATGTCTTCCTTGGCGGCCAGTTCGGCGAACAACGCATCGGCCGGCGGACAGGAATTGCAGCCCTGGCTGGTGAACAGCTCGACCACGCCCAGGGGCCTGTCGATCTGAGGTTTGTCGGCCTGCGTCTTGGCGGGCTCGGCGGTTTGGCCGATGCCGGCAGCCGCTGAGAAGGCCAGCGCAAGGGCCGCCAGCCATAATGTTTTTCGCGAGGCCATGGTCATTCCGATTCCCGCCGGTGGCGCCGGCTTTATTGTCGTTGCTGGAATATGTGGCAGAAGCGGAAGTCAACGGGAAGTCACGTTGCGGTGAAATTTTTGCCGTTGCAACCGACCGCAGCGGCGCAATAGGAGAAGGGCTCGCAGTTCAGGGTAGAAACCGATTCGGGCGGCAATCACGATGTGGCAAACTCTTTCGGCGCCGATCGATCTCTATTGCGAGCGAACCGGGCCGGAACTCTGGTCCGAGCCAGTCAATGCCCTGACAAACCTTGCCTTCATCGCCGCCGGCCTGTGGGGCGTGCGCGAGGTGCGAAGGCTGCGCACCGGCACCTTCGCCGAGGTGCTGGCCTGGTGGGTGGTGGCAATCGGCATCGGCTCGACGATCTTCCACACCTTCCCCACCAGGGGCACGGTCTGGGCCGATGTACTGCCGATCGCCGGCTTTACGCTGGCCTATACGCTGTTCAACCTGCGCCGCTTCCTCGGCATACAATGGGGCAAGGCGATCGCCATCTTCATCGCCTTCTACTTGGTTGCCGGGCTGCTGACGCTGGCGGTGCCGGACTGGCTGCGCCAGGCCTCGAATGGCACGACGGGCTACCTGCCGCCGTTCCTGGCGCTCGCCTTCTTCGGCATACTGGTGGCGGCCAGCGGCAATCGCGCCGGCTGGTACAATCTGGCGGGATCGGCAATCTTCGTCGTGTCCATCATCTGCCGGATGGTCGACCCGCTGGTCTGCGCCGGCTTCCCGCTCGGCACGCATTTCCTCTGGCACATCCTCAACGGACTGATGCTCGGCGTGCTGCTGGCCGCAGCGGCGCGCTTCGGAGCGCCGAAAAATATGGGAGTAAGGCAGTAGGGGAAATAGGTTAGCCTGTTCTTGCTTGCCCTACTCCCTTACTGCCCTATTCCCTTATTACTATGCTGCCAGATCGCGCAGCACGTATTGCAGGATGCCGCCGTTCTTGAAGTAGTCGAGCTCGTCCAGCGTATCGATGCGGCAGATGATCGGCACGTTCTTCACCGTGCCGTCGCCATAGGTGACCTTGGCCGTCATCGTCTGGCGCGGCTTGATGGTGCTCAGCCCGTCGATCTCGACCAGCTCGTCACCCTTCAGGTTGAGCGACGCCCAGGACGTGCCGTCCTCGAAGACGAAGGGGATGACACCCATGCCGACCAGGTTGGAGCGATGGATGCGCTCGAAGGACTGGGCGATGACGGCGCGCACGCCGAGCAGATTGGTGCCCTTGGCCGCCCAGTCGCGCGACGAGCCGTTGCCGTATTCGACACCGGCGAAGATCACCAGCGGCACGCCTTCCTTCTTGTATCCCATGGCCGCGTCGTAGATCGATTCCTCTTCCTTCGACGGGTAGTGGATGGTGTAGCCGCCTTCCCTGCCATTCTCGCCCAGCATGTGATTGCGGATGCGGATGTTGGCGAAGGTGCCGCGCATCATCACCTCATGGTTGCCACGACGCGTGCCGTACTGGTTGAAGTCGGCGACGCCGACGCCATGGTCGGTGAGATATTTGCCCGCCGGCGAGGCCGCCTTGATCGAACCGGCCGGGGAGATGTGGTCGGTGGTGATCTTGTCGCCGAACAGGCCGAGCACGCGGGCGCCCTTGATGTCGCCGATCTTGCCGAAACCAGCGGTCATGCCGGCGAAATAGGGCGGGTTCTGCACATAGGTCGAGTTGTCGTCCCAGGTGTAGGTCTGGCCTTCCGGCGCCTCGACGTTCTGCCAGTATTCGTCGCCCTTGAAGACGTCGGCATATTTGCGGGCGAACAGCTCGCGGGTGACGTTCTTCTCGATGAACTCCTGGATCTCGGCCGAGCTCGGCCAGATATCCTTGAGGTAGACCGGATTGCCGTTCTTGTCGTCGCCGAGCGGCTCGGTGGTGAGGTCCTTGGTGACGGTTCCAGCCAGCGCGTGCGCGACGACCAGCGGCGGCGAGGCGAGATAGTTCGCCTGCACGTCGGGCGAGACGCGGCCTTCGAAGTTGCGGTTGCCGGACAGGACTGCAGCGGCGATCAAGCCTTTTTCATTGATGGTTTTCGAGATCGGCGCCGGCAGCGGGCCGGAATTGCCGATGCAGGTGGTGCAGCCGAAGCCGACCAGGTTGAAGCCGATCTGGTCGAGCTCCTTCTGCAGTCCTGACTTTTCCAGATATTCTGCGACCACCTGGCTGCCCGGCGCCAGCGAGGTCTTGACCCACGGCTTCTGCTTCAAACCGAGGCGGTTGGCGTTGCGGGCCAGCAAGCCGGCGCCGATCAGCACGCTCGGGTTCGAGGTGTTGGTGCAGGAGGTGATGGCGGCAATGACGACGTCGCCATGGCCGAGATCGTGGTCGGTGCCGTCGACTGCGTAGCGCTTGTGGATCTCGGCGGCCTTCTTGTATTCGGTCTCCATCGCCTTGGTGAAGCCTTCCGGAATGCCTTCCAGCGCGACGCGGCCTTCGGGCCGCTTGGGGCCGGCCATCGACGGCACGACGGAACCAAGTTCCAACTCGAGCAGGTCGGTGAACACCGGGTCGGCCGAGCCGGTGTCGCGCCACAGGCCTTGCGCCTTCGAATAGGCCTCGACCAATGCGATGCGATCCTCGCTGCGGCCGGACATTGTGAGGTAGCGGATCGTTTCGCTGTCGACCGGAAAGAAGCCGCAGGTGGCGCCGTATTCGGGCGCCATGTTGCCGATGGTGGCGCGGTCGGCCAGCGTCATGTTGGAGAGGCCCGGGCCGAAGAACTCGACGAACTTGCCGACGACGCCCTTCTTGCGCAGCATCTGGGTGACGGTGAGCACGAGGTCGGTGGCGGTGACGCCTTCTTTCAGCTTGCCGGTGAGGCGGAAGCCGATAACCTCAGGCAACAGCATGGAGACAGGCTGGCCGAGCATGGCCGCCTCGGCCTCGATGCCGCCGACGCCCCAGCCGAGCACGCCAAGGCCGTTGATCATCGTCGTGTGCGAATCGGTGCCGACGCAGGTATCGGGATAGGCGGTGGTTTCGCCGTCCTCGGTGTTGGTCCACACCACCTGGCCGAGATATTCGAGGTTGACCTGATGGCAGATGCCGGTGCCGGGCGGCACGACACGGAAGTTGCGGAACGCTTGCTGGCCCCATTTCAGGAACTTGTAGCGCTCCTCGTTACGCTCGTATTCGAGCTCGACATTGCGGGCAAAGGCCAGCGGCGTGCCGAATTCATCGACGATGACGGAATGGTCGATGACAAGGTCGACGGGAACCAGCGGGTTGATCTTCTGCGGATCGCCGCCGAGCGAGGCCATGGCGTCGCGCATGGCGGCAAGGTCGACCACGGCCGGAACGCCGGTGAAATCCTGCATCAGCACACGAGCTGGGCGATAGGCGATCTCGACGCCGGCGGTGCCCTTGTCGGTCAGCCAGCCGGCGACCGCCTGGATCGATTCCTTAGTGACGGAGCGACCGTCCTCGTTGCGCAGCAGGTTCTCCAGCAGCACCTTCATCGAATAGGGCAGCTGGGCAATGCCCGTGAGGCCGTTCTTCTCGGCCTCGATGAGATCGAAATAGACATACTCCGTACCGCTTGCGGTCAGCGTGCGGCGGCAATTGAAACTGTCTAGGGATTTTGACACGTGCGATCCTTGTCTGTTCAGCCTGAAAGGGAACGGACGCCGATGGCATGCAATCACGCGCAAAGGTGCGGGTACGGCCATTTCCGCTGTCCGTTCCCAAGCAACCCGAGCCGTTCAAGGCGGCGCGTGCGCTGGTTCGGCGCTAATTCTGTTCCCGCGCCGACCGCTGGCACGGATGCACCGCATATAGAGAATTTTCTGGAATAGTTCTAGACAGTTGCAAAGCAAATTTGTGCGATGCGGCAGCTGCCGCGACACATGGTTTTCAGGGCAGGCGAGGGATGCGGCTGATCGCCGAAAATCTGGGCGGCGAACGCGGCGGCGACACGGTGTTTTCCGGTATCGGTTTTGCCTTGGAGGACGGGCAGGCGCTGGTCGTCACCGGTCCGAATGGTGCCGGCAAATCGACCCTGTTGCGGGTCATCGCCGGGCTGCTGCCGGTGGCCGAAGGCAGCGTGCGGATCGAAGGCGTTGTGAAGATCGAAGACGTTGTGAAGATTGAAGACGGGGGCGAGGCATTTCCGTCGATCGCGTCGGCCTGTCATTACCTTGGTCACCAGAACGCCATGAAGCCTGCGCTCAGCGTGGCGGAAAATCTGCGCTTCTGGCGCGACTTCAACGGCGATGGACATGCCGGCGTCGAAGAGGCGCTGGAAACGGTCGGGCTGGGCGGCATCGGCCACCTGCCCTTCGGCTATCTCTCGACCGGGCAACGGCGGCGCGCGGCGATCGCCAAGCTTCTGGTCAGCCACCGGCCGCTGTGGCTGCTCGACGAGCCGACGGCGGGGCTGGACAAGGCTTCGGAGCGGCGATTTGCGCAGCTGATGGGGAAGCATTGTGAGAAGGGTGGGATCATCGTTGCGGCGACGCATTTGCCGCTGGGATTGGATGGGGCGAAGGAATTGAGGATGGGGCAGTAATGTCGGCGTTCCTTCCTGGGCAAGGGCACCTCAAATCATGCTAGCCCTCTTCCTGCGCGACATCCGTCTCAACATCCGTGCCGGCGGCGGGGCTTTGACTGGGGTCATCTTCTTCCTCGCCGTCATCGCCACCATCCCTTTCGGCGTCGGGCCGGACCTCAAGCTGCTTGCCCGCATCGGACCGGCGATCCTGTGGATTGGCGCGCTGCTCTCCTGCCTGCTTGGCCTTGACCGGCTGTTCCAGGCCGATCGCGAGGACGGCTCGCTCGATCTGCTGGTGCTGAGCAAGGACCGCCACATGCTGGCCTTGACGGTGCTGACCAAATGCCTGGCGCATTGGGCGGGCAGCGTGCTGCCACTGGTCGTCGCCGCTCCCTTGCTCGGCCTGTTCATGAACATGGAGCCGATCAGCATCGGTGCCACGGCGCTGACGCTGCTCGTCGGCACGCCGGCGATCACCTTTATCGGCGCCGCCGGCGCGGCGGTGGCGGTGGCGTTGCCGCGTGGCGGGCTGCTGATCTCGGTGCTGGTGCTGCCGCTGACCATCCCGGTGCTGATCTTCGGCGTTTCGGCGAGCTACGGCGCGACGGCCAATCCTGATCCGTTTCTGCAGCCCTTCCTCATTCTTGCCGCGCTGACCTTGTTTCTTGCGGTGCTGGGCCCGGTCTCGGCGGCGCTGGCGCTTCGTCATGGAACGGATTGAGGTGACATCAAAGGCTGCGGCGCGGCGACCGATTGCGAAGCCGATGGTGCGGGGATAAGGGAAGGCATGTTCGAATTGGGCGACATGACCGGTTTGGAAAGCGGCACCTTGGCGGGGCCTGGCGTATGAGCGCGCACGCCCTCTACGTGACCGCCGCCTATACGATCACCGCCGTGGTGCTGGCCGGGCTGGTCGGCTGGATCCTGCTCGACCAGCGGGCGCGCAAGCGCGAACTCGCTGAACTCGAAGCGTCAGGCGTGCGGCGGCGTTCCGACAAGGGCGCCAAGCCATGAGCATGGAAACGGAAACGCCACCACCCAGTCGCCGCCTATTCGTGCTTTTGCCGCTGTTGATCTTCCTCGGCCTGGCCGGACTGTTCCTGTCGCAGCTGTTGTCGGGGCGCGATGTTTCGGAAGTGCCGTCGGCCCTGATCGGCCTGCCGGCGCCGCAGACGAACCTGCCGGCGCTGGAGGGCATCAATCTGCCCGGGCTCGATACGAAATCCTTCGCTGGCAAGGTGACGCTGGTCAACGTGTTTGCGTCGTGGTGCGCGCCGTGCCGCGAAGAGCACCCGGTGCTGCTGGCGCTGGCGCAGGACAAGCGTTTCGTGATGGCGGCGCTGAACTATAAGGACCAACCGGAAAATGCCCGCCGGTTCCTCGGCGATCTCGGCAATCCGTTCCAGGCGATAGGGGTCGACGAAGCCGGGCGCACGGCGATCGACTGGGGCGTCTACGGCGTGCCGGAAACCTTCGTCATCGGCAAGGACGGAAGGATCGCCTACAAGTATGTCGGGCCGCTGACGGCCGAGGCGGCGCGGATGGTGTTGTTGCCGCAGATCGACAGGGCACTGGCGGCGCATTGATATTCAGGTGTTGCCGGCCTGCAAACGGCGGCTTCCTGAGCTTCGGGTGCTCACGTGCCCAAAAGTACGCTCCGCTCCGGTTCTCGGAACCCACCAATCTCGGCTCGGCCTGATCTGAGTCTCAACGCGCCCGACCGGCGCCGAGCAATAGACCTGAGATCAGCCGTAGATCTGCTTGTGGACCTGGTAAAGCATTTCCGAACGGTCGGCGCGCATGTCGGCCAGATCGCGGCTGGAAAAGCTGTCGATTTCGGCGACGAGGCGGTTGTAGTGCTTGCGCTTGGCAATGCTGGTGCGAGCGCGGGTCATGAGATCGTTGAAGATCATAGCAAGGTTCCTTCTGTGCCGCGTTTCTGGCGGCCGGTTGTTCCTCCCTTGATCGATACGAAGCATGACATAGTAGTGATGCATTGCAAAAAGAAGATGTTGCAATGCACCATTGCACGCAGCGCATAGCCGGTTAATCGGTCCTTACTGGCAGTTCTGATGAGTTGGCGTTGCTTCCCATCTGCCTTGAGAGGTCAAGATGCGGTGAAGCCTCATCATCGATCTTGCCAGATCGATTTCCGGCTGGCTTGATCGCGCCTGCAGCGCCGCGTCCTTTCGGATGTGCAAAGAACGCTGTAGCACTTTCATTTTGCGCATGATCCTTTCCGAAATCGGAATCGATTTTTCGGGATCATGCGCCCGACCTAAATGCCGGGAGAAAAAGCATGGCCGCCGCAGATTATTACGAAATTCTTGATCCGCGTTTCGCGCGGCTGTTCAGTTCCAACGCGCAAGTGGAAAAGCTGTTCACTGGATGCCAATGGGCGGAAGGGCCAGCCTGGTTCGCCGCCGGCCGCTACGTCGTCTGGTCGGATATCCCCAACAACCGCATGCTGCGCTACGACGAGACGGACGGCAATGTCAGCGTCTTCCGTCAGCCCTCCGGCAATTCCAACGGCAACACCGTCGACCGGCAGGGCCGGCTGGTGACCTGCGAGCATTCGGGCCGCCGCGTCAGCCGCACCGAGTTCGACGGCTCGGTCACCACCATTGCCACCAAATGGCGCGGCAAGCGGCTGAACTCGCCCAATGATGCGGTGGTCAAGTCGGATGGCGCGATCTGGTTCACCGATCCGAGCTACGGCATCGACACCGACTATGAGGGCGACAAGGCCGAAAGCGAGATCGGCGCCTGCTACGTCTACCGGGTCGACCCCGGCACCGGCGAGGTCGAGGCCGTCATCACCGACATGGTCAGGCCCAACGGGCTTGCCTTCTCGCTCGACGAGAGCAAGCTCTATGTCGCCGACACCGGCCGCACGCATGGCGCGCAGGATCCTGCCCATATACGGGTGTTCAATGTCGGCAAGGGCGGCAAGAAGGTGTCGGGCGAAAAGGTCTTCGCCGACTGCACGGCCGGCCTGTTCGACGGCTTCAGGCTCGATGAGGACGGCCGCATCTGGACCAGTGCCGCCGACGGCATCCACTGCTACGATCCGGATGGGACGCTGATCGGCAAGGTCAAGGTGCCGGAAGTGACGGCCAATTGCGTGTTCGGCGGCAACAAGCGGAATTGCCTCTATATAGCCGGCACCACCTCACTCTACATGGTGCGGCTGATGGTCAACGGCGCCAAAACGTACTGAGCTGCCGTCAACAAAATCGAAGGGGAGGAAATCATGCCATTCGTCAACATCCGCATCGTCAAGGAAGTGATCGCCGCCGATCCGGCGGGCAAGAAGGCGGACATAGCCAAGAAAGTCACGGCCGCTATCATGGACGCCACTGGCCTCAGCAATGACGATGTCTGGGTGGTCTTCGAGGAGGTCAACGCCCGCGACTGGTACGTCGGCAAGACCGATGTGGAGACACTGAGAAGCAAGAAGTAGCCTCAGCGGCTGGCGATGAAATCCGCGAAAGCGGACAGCGCATTGTGCATCGCCAGCCGGTTTTCCGGCTTAGCCAGGATGGTCTCTACCTCCGGCGGCTTCTTGCCGAGCAGGGCGATCTCCAGCACATCTTCGCAAAGCGCAAACGACATCGTGCGCATGATCTCGGTCAGCGCGGCGCGGGCAAACAGCGAACGCGGCGAGGCATGCACCAGCATCGCAGGCTTCTCGATAGCGGCGTCGCGCGACACCAGCCAGTCGAGGGCGTTCTTCAGCCCGCCCGGCACACCATGGGCATATTCCGGACAGGAGACGATGACGCCGTCGGCTTGAGTGACCGCATAGATCAGTTCGGCTGCCGCGAGCGGCGTCCGCTCGCCCTCATCGTCGGGATTGAAGATCGGCAGACGACCAAGCCGGTCATAGACAGTGACCCGACAGCCGGGCGGAGCATTCCGCGCCAGGGCCGCGACCAGCGCGGAATTGGTGGAGGCCGCCCGCAGGCTGCCGGAGATGGCAAGGAAGTTCAGCAAGGGTTGGGACCAGTCAGGACGAATCGTCGTCCCAAAAGCCTACCACATGGTCTGCTTGTAGGCGTCGTCCAGCCAGCGGTCGGTCGCCTCGGCCGAATCGGCCACCGCCAGCTGGTCGTGCAGAATCTGGCCGAGCGTCGGCAGCGTCGCGCGATCGTACCAGGTTTCCGGCTTCCACAGATCCGAGCGCATGAAGGCCTTGGCGCAATGCATGTAGGCGGCCTTGACGGAGACGACGACGATGCTTTGCGGTTGCTTGCCGTCGACGGCGAGCCGTTCGCGCAAGGTCGCGTCGACAGTGATGCGCGCGTCGCCGTTGACGCGCAGCGTCTCGTTCATGCCGGGAATAAGGAACAGCAGCCCGACCGACGGGTTGAGGAGGATGTTTTCCAGCGTGTCCAGCCGGTTGTTGCCGGGCCGGTCGGGGATGGCGATGGTCCTGTCGTCGAGAACGGCGGCGAAGCCGGGCCTGTCGCCCTTCGGCGTCACATCGGCATTGCCGGCGCCATCGGACGAGCCAATCAGCACGAAGGGGCTCTTGCCGATGAAGGAGCGGCAATGGCCGTCGAGCGCCTTCAATTCCTTGCGGATCGAGCCATCGGTCGGTCGCGGCGTCTTGTAGATCGTCCTCAGTTCATCGCGCGTGGTGACGAATTCCATGGCCCTCTCCCCAGAGCTTTGTTTGACGCAATTGCCTGAGGGAAAGCGCTATGCGCTTTTCCTGGAATTGCGCTATTTGCCCGCCTTCTCTTCCTTACCGGCCTTGTCCTCGAGCGAATGGCGCAGGATCAGCGGCATCTGGCTGAAGGTAAACAGAAGCGTGATCGGCATGATGCCCCAGACCTTGAAGGTAACCCAGGCGTCGGTGGAGAAATTCCGCCACACCACTTCATTGGCAAGGGCCAGGAACAGGAAGAACAGACCCCAGCGGAAGGTCAATTTCCTCCAGCCCTCGGCGTCGAGGCTGAAGGCCGAATCGAAGACATAGCCGAGCAGCGACTTGCCGAAGTAGAGGCCGCCGAGCAGCACGCCGCCGAACAGCGTGTTGACGATAGTCGGCTTCATCTTGATGAAGATGTCGTCCTGCAGATAGAGCGTCAGCGCGCCGAAGATGAAGACGACGACGCCGGACACCATCGGCATGATCGGCAAGGTGCGCATCAGCAGCCATGAGGCGATCAGCGCGATTGCCGTGGCGGCCATGAACAGGCCGGTGGCGACGAAGATCGGCCCGCCGAATTCGGCCAGGACAGGGAATTTCCCCACCAGCCACTCGCCGCGCGCATTGGCGAAGAAGAACACCATCAACGGCCCCAGCTCCAGCACCAGCTTGAGCAGCGGATTGACGCCTTCCTTCTTCTGCTTTTGCGGATCGGACGGATCGCGTTCGAGAATGGGTGGGTTCATAGGTTTTCTTTCTTACGCACAATCTGATCCAAAAAGCCTGCAACTTTTTAGGACATGCTTGTCAGGCAACTCCAGCGATCGCCCTGGCGAATTCGCTTGCCGAAAAAGGTTCGAGGTCGTCGACCTGTTCGCCGACGCCGATGAAATAGACCGGCAATTTGTGCTTTGCCGCGATCGCCACCAGAATACCGCCACGCGCCGTGCCGTCCAGCTTGGTCATCACCAGGCCGTTGACGCCGGCGACATTGCGGAAGATCTCGACCTGGTTGAGCGCGTTCTGCCCGGTGGTGGCGTCGACCGTCTGCAACACGGTGTGCGGTGCTTCAGGGTCTAGCTTGCCCAGCACGCGGACGATCTTTTCGAGCTCGGCCATCAGTTCGGTCTTGTTCTGCAGGCGGCCGGCCGTGTCGATGATCAGCACGTCGGAACCGGCTTCCTTGGCCTTCTCGAAGGCGTCATAGGCCAGCCCCGCGGCATCGGCGCCGAGCTTGGAAGCGATGACCGGCGATTTCGTCCGCTCGCCCCAGATCTTCAATTGCTCGATCGCGGCGGCGCGGAATGTGTCGCCGGCAGCGAGCATCACCGACAGGCCACCATCGGTCAGTTTGGCCGCCAGCTTGCCGATGGTGGTGGTCTTGCCGGTGCCGTTGACGCCGACCACCAGGATGACATGCGGCTTGTGCGAGAGATCGAGCTCGAGCGGCATGGCGACGTGGGTCAACACCTTTTCCACCTCGGCCGCCATGATGGCGCGAACCTCGGTGTCCGAGACATCCTTGCCGTAGCGGCTGGAAGCTAGCGCGTCGGTGACGCGCAGGGCGGTCTCCATGCCGAGGTCGGCGCGGATCAGCACGTCCTCCAGGTCCTGCAAGGTCTCTTCGTCCAGCTTGCGCTTGGTGAATACGCCGGCGATGTTGCCGGTGAGTTCGCGCGACGAGCGGGCAAGCCCGTCCCTCATGCGCTGGAACCATGAACGCCTCGGTGCCGGTTCCGGTGCCTTCTGCGGCTCGGCTTTCTGCTCGACCTTCTTGGTGACGGTCACCTTGCCGGGAGCTGGTTTTACCTCCCCCTCGATGGGGGAGGTCCCGAGCGCAGCTCGGGGGTGGGGGTGACCAGCGCCGGCGCTGCCATCCCACCCCGCCGCTTCGCGGCGACCCTCCCCATCGAGGGGAGGGTGGGGCGCTGGCGCGGCTTGGATCTCCGGTGCGATCTCGGCGCGCATCGGTTGCTGCTCGATCGGAGCCGGCTGGCGAATGGGCGGCAAAATCTCGGCCGGAGGGATTTCGGGTGCCGGCGTTTCGGCCGGAGCCTCGACCGGTGGCGCCGGCACTTCGACAGGCACAGGCTCCGGCTGTATCTGCGGTTGCGGCGGGACGATTTCCGGCCGCTCCGGCGCCGGAATTTCCGGCGGCTCCGGCTCGGGAATCGGCTCGGGCACCACAGGCGCGGCCGGGATTTCCTCCGGCGCCGGCTCCTCGACGGGCGCCTCCGGTTCAACCGGTTGCGGCTCTTCGACCGGGGCAGGCTCGGGCTGGATTTCCGGCTCGGCCGGAATGATCGGTGCCGGCTCGGGCGCCGGTTCCTCGACAGGCGCCGGTTCCGGCGCGGGAATTACGTCCGGCTCGACCGTCGGCGTCGGCGCAGTTTCGACCTCGGGCAGCGGCTCATCGCGCTTCAGAAACTCCGGAACAACCTGTTCGGAGGCCGGCTTGAGCGCATCGAGTGCTTCCCATTTGATCGGCGGCAGCGGCGCGGTCTCGTCGACGCGCTCCTCGACCACTTCCTTCTTGCCGAACGAAAATATCTTCTTGAAAAAACCAGCCATGCTTTGCGTTTCTCAGGCCGCGCGGGCGGCAAGGCGAGCCGCGATCAGCCTGGTGCCATCGTGGCCGGTGATGTCAGCCTCGATGATCTCGCCCGGCACACCTGCGCCGAGCGCGGCAAGCGTAAAGCCTTCGGTGCGGCCAAGACCGTTGCGCTCGATCAGGATCGACTGGCGGGTTCCGGAGAGCGACGACAGATGGCGCCGATACGCAGCGTCACCGGCGGCACGCAGCCGGGCGGCGCGCTGCTTGACCAGTTCGCGCCGCACCTGCGGCATGCGCGCGGCGGGCGTGCCTTCGCGGGGGCTGAACGGGAAGACATGGAGATGCGTCAGTCCGCATTCCTCGACGATCTTTTCCGAATTTTCGAACATGTCATCCGTTTCGGTCGGGAAACCGGCGATGATGTCGGCGCCGAAGACGATGCCGGGGCGCAGCTTGCGCACATCCTCGCAGAAGCGGATGGACTGATCGCGCAGATGCCGGCGCTTCATGCGCTTCAGGATCATGTCGTCGCCGGACTGCAGCGACAGATGCAAATGCGGCATCAGCCGCGGCTCGGTGGCGATGGCGTCGAGCAAATCGTCGTCGGTCTCGATCGAATCGATCGACGACAGCCTTAGGCGCTTCACATCGGGCACCTGCTTGAGGATGGTCTTCACAAGCTTGCCGAGCTTCGGGGCGCCCGGAAGGTCGGCGCCAAAACTGGTCATGTCGACGCCGGTCAGCACGATCTCGGCATAGCCATTGCCGGCGAGGCGCTTGACCTGCTCGACCACGGCGCCCATTGGCACCGAACGGGAATTGCCGCGGCCGTAAGGGATGATGCAGAAGGTGCAGCGGTGGTCGCAGCCATTCTGAACCTGGACGAAGGCGCGCGCCCTGCCCTCGATGGCGTCGACCATGTGGCCGGCAGTCTCGCGCACTGAAAAGATGTCGTTGACGCGTGCCTTCTCGGTGTCGTTGACACCGAAATCCGGCAGTGCGCGATAGGAGTTCGCCTTCAGCTTCTCCTCATTGCCAAGCACGAGGTCGACCTCGTCCATGGCGGTGAAATTCTGCGGTTCGGTCTGCGCGGCGCAGCCGGTGACGATGATGCGCGCTGCGGGATTGTCGCGGCGCGCCTTGCGGATCGCCTGCTTGGCCTGACGCACCGCCTCGCCGGTTACGGCGCAGGTGTTGAAGATCACGGCGCCGCCTTCCAGTGCGCCAAGGCCGGCGCTTTCCGCCTCGCGGCGCATCACTTCGGACTCATAGGTGTTCAGCCGGCAGCCGAAGGTGACGACATCGATACCCTGGGAGGCCATCAGGCCGCGCTTTCGGTGTCGCGGGCCCAAATGCCGGTCGACGGATCGAAGCTGCCGGAAAACTCCCATTCGGCGGCACCGGTGAGGATGACGTGGTCATTTTCAAGCCATTCGACATGCAGCGAGCCGCCGCCTGGGGTCATCAGGCTGACGCTGCGGCCGGTCCGGTTGGTGCGGGCCGCCGCGACCACCGATGCGCATGCGGCCGAGCCGCAGGCCTTGGTCAGGCCGGCGCCGCGCTCCCAGGTGCGGATGACCATGGTGTCGTGCGAGGTGACCTCGGCGATGGTGATGTTGGCGCGTTCGGGAAACATCGGATGGTTCTCGAGCAGCGGCCCGAAGCGGTCGAGCTCATAGGACCAGACGTCGCGGTCGACCCAGAAGATGGCGTGCGGGTTGCCCATCGAGACGGCCGAGGGCGAATGCAGAACCGGCGCGTCGATCGGGCCGATCTGCAGCTCGATCATGCGGGTGTCGTGGAATTCCTCGGCCAGCGGAATATCCTGCCAGCCGAAATGCGGTGTGCCCATGTCGACCGAGATCGACCCATCGGCATGCTCGCGCGCGTTGAGGATGCCGGCGACGGTCTCGAAGGTGAAGACCTTCTGGCCGGTCTCGGCGGCCAGCGCCTGGACGACACAGCGCATACCATTACCGCAGGCCTGCGCCTTGGAGCCGTCGGAATTCAAGATGTCGATGAAAAAGGCGGTGCCTGGCGTCCTGGCGTCGTGGATCGCCATGATCTGGTCGAACCTGGTCGCGGCATCGGCGTTCAGCGCGATTGCCGCGGCCGCCGTCACCCGATCGGCACGGCTGCGCATATCGGCAACGATGATCTCGTTGCCGATGCCGTTCATCTTGGCGAAAGGGGCAGTGCTGGCCATTGCTCCGCGAATTCCGTGTCCGTTTGGCGCTATATGGCGGAAACGAGCAGGAATTACCAGTGCGCAGCAGGGCTACGTCACCGCGAAGATGCCGAGCACCACCAGCAGGAAGATGACCAGAACAATGCCGATGAGGATGCGCGCGCCGGTCGCGGCGGCTCCTGCCAGCGCCGGCATGCCGAGCAGGCTCGCCGCCGCGGCGACGATCAGCAGAATGATGATCCATTTGATCATGGAGAGGCTCCCAGCCAAATTGCGTTGGGGAAGCAACGCGTTCTAGCAATTTGGGTTCCTTGGCGGGCTAGATGGCTGGTACGTCCCAGACCTCGCCGGGCCGCAAGGCGCGAAAGCGCTGCCGCGGAATGCCTTGATCGTCGAGCGCCTCGGTCAATTTCCGGGCCGGCTCGTCGATCGGTTCGTCGGTGAGCTGGAAGGTGCCCCAGTGGCAGCCGGCGGCATAAGCGGCGTTGCACAGTTGCATGCCGTGCACGGCCTCTTCCGGATTCTGATGCTGCGGCGCCATGAACCAGCGCGGCTCATAGGCGCCGATCGGCAGGATGGCGAAACGGAAACCGCCATGCTTTTCAGCCATCAGCTGGTAGTTGATGCCATCGTGGAAGCCGGTGTCGCCGGCGAAATAGACGTTGCCATCCGGCGTCTCGATGACGAAGCCGGCCCACAGCGCCATGCGCCGGTCGCGGGCGCCACGCGCCGACCAGTGGTGCACCGGTTCGACATGGACGGCGACGCGGTCGCCTATCTCGACCCTGTCGCCCCAGTCATGCGCCGACAGCCGCATACCGGGAACTGCATCGGCAATCAGCGCATCGTTGCCGAGCGGGGTGATCACCAGCGGGTCGTGACTGGCCTTCAGCCGCTTCAGCGTGGCGAGGTCGAGATGGTCGTAATGGTTGTGGCTGACCAGGACGAGGTCGATCGGCGGCAGGTCGGCGAAGGCGATGCCTGGCGGGTTGATCCGTTTCGGTCCGGCAAAGGAGAGTGGCGATACACGCGGCGACCAGACCGGATCGGTGAGGATGTTCAGGCCCGCGGTCTGGATCAGCAAGGTGGAATGACCGACCATGGTCACTTGCAGTGCTGCGCCTTCGATCCGTGTCGCCGGTTTTATCTGCAGAAAGGGGTTCGGTGTGGGCGTCGGCCATTTCGAGCGCTTGCCGCTCAACTGCCATTTCAGCAGGTCGGCGAAACGGCCGGGTGGCTGGCCGTCGGGATTGAAGAACAAGGTGCCGTCGAAATGATCGCTGGGCGGGCCGCTGTAGTAGCGGTTGGCAGCCCTCTTTCTCGCGGCCAATTTTGCAGCTCCAGCAGGTTTCGGTTTCCAAGAGATAGGACCAATGCCGGCCGGCGCAAGCATTTGGCTTGCCGGGCGCTTGGGCTGGGTACGGTGTGGCCAGATCCCGAAGGCTGGACCGACAGGCGACCGGTGACGCCGGGATTGCGATAAATTTGCAACAAATTTTGCCGCAAACCGTATTTTAACCATATCGGGTTGAAATTTCGCCACCTTCTCCATCTTGGTGGGGGTGAGATTGTACGGACGGCGCCCCCCAGCCGAATCCGACGGAGGTTGGAATGATTTTTTCGAAAAGCGGCCTGGTGGCCGTATCGCTGGCGGCGCTCGTTGCGAGCGGCTGTTCGACCTCACGGTTCTCGTCGATGGACGACCAGCAGCCGGCACCGCTGCAGCCGGCACCGGCCGGCCAGGTGACCGCCAACCAGCTGCCGCCGCCGGCAGCACCGGGCGCCACCGACCCGTCGAAATTCCCGACCGCGCCTGGGAATACGCAGGTTGCGTCCTTGCCGCCGGACGGCTCGGCGCCCGCCGGCGCCGCGGATCTGACCGCGGCCAGCGTCGCCGGTGTCTGGAATGCCAGCGTTTCGGGCCAGAGCTGCAAGGTGGCGACCCCGCAGACCAAGTTCGGCGCCGGCTTCCGCGCCGGGCCGTTGCACTGCCCGGCACCGATCGACGGCATCAAGTCGTGGAATGTCGCCGGCAAGCAGCTGACGCTCTATGACGAAAATGGCGGCGCGCTGGCGCGGCTCTATTCGTCGGGCGGCTCGAAATTCGACGGCCAGACTTCCAACGGCCAGGCGATTTCGCTTACAAGGTAGGCGACCGCCCCTTATTGGTTCTTACGCAATCCGGACGGAAAACCGCTACACACCTTTCCTGGGATTGCTCGACAACGACGTGACCGATGCATCTGCGTGACGGCCTCCAGACCCATGCGACCGTCAGGCAGCGCTACGACCATCTGGTGGAAACCGGCGCCATCGAACGCGATCCGGCGCAGGAACGGATCGCCGCCGCGCTGGACCGGCTGACCGACGAGATTTCGGCCAAGCGGCTGGCGCACAAGTCCAGCGCGCTTGGCTGGCTGTTCGCCCGCAAGCGCGAGACGCATGAGGCCGTCAAAGGCCTCTACATCCATGGCGGGGTCGGCCGCGGCAAGACCATGCTGATGGACATGTTCTTCGAGTTGCTGTCGGTGCGGCGCAAGCGCCGCGTCCATTTCAACGACTTCATGGCCGATGTGCAGGACCGCATCCAGAAGCACCGGCAGGCGCGCAGGGATGGCACGGTCAAGGAGGACGACCCGATTCCGCCGGTGGCCAAGGCGCTTGCCGAGCAGGCCTGGGTGCTGTGCTTCGACGAGTTCTCGGTCACCGACATTGCCGATGCGATGATCCTGTCGCGGCTGTTTTCGGCGCTGTTTGCCAGCGGCGTGGTGCTGGTCGCCACCTCGAACGTGGCGCCGGAGAATCTCTATGGTGACGGCCTGAACCGCCAGCTTTTCCTGCCTTTCATCGGCATCCTGGAGCGGCATGCGCGGGTGCTGTCGCTCGACGCCGACAAGGACTACCGGCTGGAGAAGCTCGTCCGCACGCCGGTCTATGTCACGCCGGCCGATGCGACGGCCGACGAGATGCTCGACGAGGCCTGGCAAACCATGACGCACGGCGTGCCGACGGCCGAGACCTCGCTGACCCTCAAGGGACGGCAGGTGGTCGTGCCGGCTGCCGCCGGCGACGCGGCGCGGTTTTCCTTCGCCGATCTCTGCGAAAAGCCGCTTGGCGCCCGCGATTTCCTGGCAATCGCCGGCCGCTTCTCGACCATCTTCATCGATCACGTCCCGGTGCTCGGTGAAGGCAAGCGCAACGAGGCCAAGCGCTTCATCCTGTTGATCGACACGCTCTACGATCATCATGCGCGGCTGGTGGTCAGCGCCGCGGCCCCGCCGCCGCAGCTCTATCAAGCCAAACGCGGGGTCGAGGTCTTCGAGTTCGAACGCACGGCATCACGCCTGATCGAGATGCAAAGCCGCGACTGGCTGGAGGATTGGGCGGAACGGCGCAAGGCGAGGGCAGCGCCAGAGGCAGAGCAGGCACGGGCCTGAGATAGTTCTTCGGAAGGTCGCGATCCCTGCCCCTCCTCTGTCTCGCCGGCGCCAAAGATCTAAAGCGCATACAGATACATCACGAAATCTTCCGCCGGCCCATGCGGCTCCTTGCGCGACTCATAGAGCGCGCGGGCAGGCACATTGCCCGGCTCGGTGCCGACCCAGGCCCCCTCGCAGCCATGCTCGCGGCCAATCGCAAACATCGCGTCGAGCATGTCTCGCGCGATGCCCTGGCGCTGGAAGGCCGGCGAAACGCCGACCTCGTCTATATAGAGCTCGCTGACCTTGTCGGGGTGGCGGTGGATGACGGCGGCGCATTGCCCGACGACCACGCCGCCGGCGAGCGCCACGATCATGAAATGGCCAGGTTCGTGGAGATAGGCTGCCAGCCGATCCGGCATGACCGGCTCGTCGAAGACGTCCTCGGCGACCTGCATCACAAGGGCGTCATCGCCCGGAAATAGCCTTCGGATTTCCATCTTCATTGTGTAAATTCCCTCAAGTCGGCTTACAAGCTTTGACGTTTACGTAAATCCCAATCTATCTAACCGATTGAAAATGCTAGCTCCGAAATAATCGATTGAATTTATCTTGCACCAAGGCTATTTGGTGCGGCGAAAATCCGCGGGTTCCTCGCAGCATTCCGGCCTCTTCCTCGACGCCGCCAACCAAGTCGCCAAGGACTTGGGCGCCGTCACTGACAAAGGGAAAACATCCTGACATGGCACGCAACAAGATAGCGCTTATCGGCTCTGGCATGATCGGCGGCACGCTCGCCCACATGATCGGTCTCAAGGACCTCGGCGACGTCGTGCTGTTCGATATTGCCGAGGGTATCCCGCAAGGCAAGGGGCTGGATATCGCGCAGTCGTCGCCGGTCGATGGCTTCGACAGCCGTCTCACCGGCGTCAACGATTATGCCGGCATCGAGGGTGCCGACGTCTGCATCGTCACCGCCGGCGTGCCGCGCAAGCCGGGCATGAGCCGCGACGACCTGCTCGGCATCAATCTCAAAGTCATGGAACAGGTCGGCGCCGGCCTGAAGAAGTATGCGCCGAAGGCCTTCGTCATCTGCATCACCAACCCGCTCGACGCCATGGTCTGGGCGCTGCAGAAGTTCTCGGGCCTGCCCAAGAGCCATGTTGTCGGCATGGCCGGCGTGCTCGACAGTTCGCGCTTCCGCTATTTCCTGGCCGAGGAATTCAAGGTCTCGGTCGAGGACGTCACCGCCTTCGTGCTCGGCGGCCATGGCGATTCCATGGTGCCGATGATCCGCTATTCGACGGTTTCCGGCATCCCGCTGCCCGACCTGATCAAGATGGGCTGGACGTCGAAGGAAAAGCTCGACCAGATCGTCCAGCGCACCCGCGACGGCGGCGCCGAGATCGTCGGCCTGCTCAAGACCGGCTCGGCCTATTACGCACCGGCCGCCTCGGCGATCTCGATGGCGGAAGCCTATCTCAAGGACAAGAAGCGCGTGCTGCCGTGCGCGGCGTATCTTTCCGGCCAGTATGGCGTCAAGAACACCTATGTCGGCGTTCCGGTGGTGATCGGCGCCAGCGGCGTCGAGCGCATCATCGAGATCGACCTCAACAAGAGCGAGCAGAAGATGTTCGACGCTTCGGTGGCGACGGTGCAGGGCCTGACCGAGGCCTGCGTCAAGATCGCGCCGCAGCTCGCCTCGAAGTAACCCCCAGCAGTCGACCCGGAGACATCGAAGATGAACATCCATGAGTATCAGGGCAAGGCGCTGCTGAAGAGCTTTGGCGCGCCGGTGGCCGAAGGCGTGCCGGTGTTCAAGGCGAGCGAGGCGGGAGCCGCCGCCAAGGCGCTGCCGGGCCCGCTCTATGTGGTGAAGAGCCAGATCCATGCCGGCGGCCGTGGCAAGGGCAAGTTCAAGGAACTCGGCCCTGATGCCAAGGGTGGCGTCAGGCTGGCGAAGTCGGTGGCCGACGTGGTCGCCAACGCCAACGAAATGCTTGGCCATACGCTGGTGACCAAGCAGACCGGCCCGGCCGGCAAGCAGGTCAACCGCCTCTACATCGAAGACGGCGCCGACATCGAGCGCGAACTCTATCTGTCGATCCTGGTCGACCGCTCGGTCGGCCGCGTTGCCTTCGTCGTCTCGACCGAAGGCGGCATGGACATCGAGGCGGTCGCGCACGACACGCCGGAAAAGATCATCACCGTCGCCATCGACCCGGAAAAGGGCGTCACAGCGGCCGATCTAAAGGCGCTCAACGGCGCGCTGAAGCTCGACGGCGACGCCGGCCGGGATGGCGATACGCTGTTCCCGATCCTCTACAAGGCCTTTGTCGAGAAGGACATGAGCCTGCTCGAGGTCAACCCGCTGATCGTCATGAAGAACGGCCGGCTGCGCGTGCTCGACGCAAAAGTGTCGTTCGACAACAACGCGCTGTTCCGCCACCCCGATGTGCTCGAACTGCGCGACACCACCGAAGAGGACGAGAAGGAGATCGAGGCGTCGAAATACGACCTCGCCTATGTCGCGCTCGACGGCAATATCGGCTGCATGGTCAACGGCGCCGGCCTCGCCATGGCGACGATGGACATCATCAAGCTCTATGGCGCCGAACCGGCCAACTTCCTCGATGTCGGCGGCGGCGCGTCCAAGGAGAAGGTGACGGCGGCGTTCAAGATCATCACCAAGGATCCGGCGGTCAAGGGCATCCTGATCAACATCTTCGGCGGCATCATGAAGTGCGACATCATTGCCGAGGGCGTGATTGCCGCGGTCAAGGAAGTCGGCCTGGAAGTGCCGCTGGTGGTGCGCCTGGAAGGCACCAACGCCGAGCTTGGCAAGAAGATCATCAACGACAGCGGCCTCAACGTGGTGTCGGCCGATGACCTCGACGACGCGGCCAAGAAAATCGTGGCGGCGGTGAAGGGCTGAGGAACCAGGAGGTTGTCTAGCTTCCCCCTCCACTGGGAAGAAGAGGTTCAGAGTCTTGATCAGTTGCCTGACCGCTGCCCCTATTCGGTCGAAGAAATCGAACAGTACCTTTGGTGGTGCCACTATCATTGGATGCTGGACGAAAAACCGATGCACTACAAAGTGCAGGGCGTTGTCGCGGAGCGGACCGAGAATGACCGGCGTTTCTGGCTCTATCAGGTGTCAGATGAGACTGAACGTGAGTGGTATGTTGTCGTCGGAGCAGGAAAGAGCCCACTCGAACCTGCGATGAAAATGAGGGGTTGGATGTATGGCAAAGAGAATGTTCTTGGACATACCCCCGACCTTTTCTTGAGTGACGAGATCAATGAACAGCATGCTGCAGATGCCCGTTGACGGAAAAGGAATGAAGCTGTGCCTCCGCGCAAGATAAACCTGGTCGAGGCGGCGGACGCGAAGATCAACAAGGTCTTCGATCCGCATATTGCCGGCGACGTCAACGACAGCCAGGCGAAAGTCGCCAAGTTCGGCGAGGTCTTCGACTGGCATGCGCATGACAATGAGGACGAAGCCTTCCTCGTGCTGCGCGGCCGCATCGCCATCGATTTCCGCGACGGCCCGGTCGAGCTCGGCGAGGGCGACTTCATGGTCGTGCCGCGCGGCGTGGAGCACCGGCCGCGTTCGCTCAGCAAGGAACCGGTGGTGCTGATGTTCGAGCCCGCGACGACGCTCAACACGGGCAACGCCAAGAGCGACCTCACCGTCGCCGATTTGAAGCGGCTCTGACCATGAACGCGGCCTCCTTCTCTTCGCTCTCGTCCGACCACCAGCGCCTGCAAGCGCTGGTCGGCACTTGGCGTGGCGAGGAAGATGTGGCGGCCACGCAATGGACAGATGCCGGCACAGCGACGGCCGAAGCAGCTGCCGTGGCTGAATTTGGCGGCCTGTTCGTGGTGCAGCGCTATCGCCAGCGCCGCGACGGCACGGTGTCGTTCGGCGCGCACAGCGTGTTCGGCTTCGACCAGCAAAGCAGCGTCGTAACCATGCATCAATTCGACTCGATGGGCTTTGTGCCGACCGTACCGGCTACAGGCACCTGGGATGGCAATACGCTGACGCTGCTGCGCTCGTCGCCGCGCGGGTCGGCCCGGGTGACCTACGATTTCGACAGCAATGACAGTTACCGCATGCGACTGCAGTTCCAACCGGCCGGCAGCGATGTCTGGCAAGACATGGTGAGCGGCGTCTACAGCCGTGTCTCACCTTCCTCGATCAACGATTTCTAAGAAAAAGGGCCACCATGTCCATTCTCGTCGACAAGAACACCAGGGTGCTTGTGCAAGGCCTGACCGGCAAGACCGGTACGTTCCACACAGAACAGGCGCTGGCCTATCACGGCACCAAGATGGTCGGCGGTATCCATCCCAAGAAGGGTGGCGAGACCTGGACCGGCTCGAAGGGCGAGAGCCTACCGATCTTCGCCACCGTCGCCGAGGGCAAGGAAAAGACCGGCGCCAACGCTTCGGTCGTCTATGTGCCGCCGGCGGGCGCCGCCGAAGCGATCCTGGAAGCGATCGAGGCCGAGATCCCGCTGATCATCTGCATCACCGAAGGCATTCCGGTGATGGACATGATCAAGGTCAAGGCGCGGCTCGACCGCTCGACCTCGCGGCTGATCGGCCCGAACTGCCCGGGCGTGCTCACCCCCAACGAATGCAAGATCGGCATCATGCCGGGAAACATCTTCCGCAAGGGCTCGGTCGGCGTTGTTTCGCGCTCGGGAACACTTACCTATGAGGCTGTGTTCCAGACCACCAATGTCGGCCTCGGCCAGACCACCGCCGTCGGCATTGGCGGCGACCCTGTCAAGGGCACCGAATTCATCGACGTGCTCGAGATGTTCCTCGCCGATGACGAGACCAAGTCGATCATCATGATCGGCGAGATCGGCGGTTCGGCCGAGGAAGACGCTGCGCAGTTCCTCAAGGACGAAGCCAAGCGTGGCCGCAAAAAGCCGATGGCCGGCTTCATCGCCGGGCGTACGGCGCCGGCCGGCCGCACCATGGGTCATGCAGGCGCGGTCATCTCCGGCGGCAAGGGCGGCGCCGAGGACAAGATCGCGGCGATGGAATCGGCCGGGATAAAAGTTTCGCCCTCGCCGGCCCGGCTGGGCACGACGCTGGTCGAGGCGATCAAGGGTTAAGTGAGTAGCGAGTAGTGAATAGCGGATAGGAAACGGAGTAACGGCGCGACCTGGGGAAAATCCCTACTCGCTATTCGCTACTCACTATTCGCTCTGACAAGGAGACGAAGCCAAGGCTTCGATAGAGACATGGCAAGACAAGATCAGGCCAACGACCAATTTTCGCTCACCTCTTTCCTCTATGGCGGCAACGCCGACTATATCGACGCGCTCTACGCCGCCTATGAGGACGATCCAGCCTCGGTCAATCCCGAATGGCAGGAGTTCTTCGCCGGGCTGAAGGACGACGCCGGCGATGTGCGCAAGAACGCCAAGGGCGCCTCCTGGGCGAAGCCCTCGTGGCCGCTGCAGGCCAATGGCGAACTGGTGTCGGCGCTCGACGGCAACTGGGGCATCGTCGAGAAGCATCTGGAAAAGAAGGTCAAGGATAAGGCGGTCACCAACGGCATCATCCTGTCCGACGCCGACGTGCACCAGGCGACGCGCGATTCGGTGCGCGCCATCATGATGATCCGCGCCTACCGCATGCGCGGCCATCTGCACGCCAATCTCGACCCGCTCGGCATCGCCAAGCCGCTCGAGGACTACAACGAATTGTCGCCGGAGAATTACGGCTTTACCGCCGCCGACTACGACCGGCCGATCTTCCTCGACAATGTGCTCGGGCTCGAATTCGGCACCATCCGGCAGATGCTGGAGATCCTGACGCGCACCTATTGCTCGACGCTGGGCGTCGAGTTCATGCATATTTCCGATCCCGAGGAAAAGGCCTGGATCCAGGCGCGCATCGAGGGCGCCGACAAGGAAATCTCTTTCACCGCCACCGGCAAGAAGGCGATCCTGCAGAAGCTGGTCGAGGCCGAAGGCTTCGAGCAGTTCATCGACGTCAAGTACAAGGGCACCAAGCGCTTCGGCCTTGATGGCAGTGAATCGCTGATCCCGGCGCTGGAGCAGATCGTCAAGCGCGGCGGCCAGCTCGGCATGAAAGAGATCGTGCTTGGCATGGCGCATCGCGGCCGGCTGAACGTGCTCTCCCAGGTGATGGCCAAGCCGCACCGCGCCATCTTCCACGAGTTCAAGGGCGGTTCGGCTGCTCCCGACGAGGTCGAAGGTTCGGGCGACGTCAAGTACCATCTCGGCGCCTCGTCGGACCGCGAGTTCGACGGCAACAAGGTGCATCTGTCCTTGACCGCCAATCCCTCGCACCTGGAAATCGTCGATCCGGTGGTGATGGGCAAGGCGCGCGCCAAGCAGGACTATCTGTTCGGCCGCAGCCGCGAGGAAATCGTGCCGCTGGAAGAGCGCGCAAAGGTGCTGCCGCTGCTGCTGCACGGCGATGCCGCCTTCGCCGGCCAGGGCGTGATCGCCGAAATCCTCGGCCTGTCGGGCCTGCGCGGCCACCGCGTTGCCGGCACGCTGCATTTCATCATCAACAACCAGATCGGCTTCACCACCAATCCGCGGTTCTCGCGCTCGTCGCCCTATCCGTCTGATGTGGCCAAGATGATCGAAGCGCCAATCTTCCACGTCAATGGCGACGATCCGGAAGCCGTGGTGCATGCCACCAAGGTGGCGATCGAATTTCGCATGAAGTTCCACAAGCCGGTCGTGGTCGACATGTTCTGCTACCGCCGCTTCGGCCACAATGAGGGCGACGAACCGGCCTTCACCCAGCCGATCATGTACCGCAACATCCGCACCCACAAGACGACGGTGCAGATCTATGGCGACCGGCTGATCGCCGAGGGCCACATCACCCAGGCCGAACTCGACCAGCTGAAGGCCGACTGGCGGGCGCATCTGGAATCCGAGTGGGAAGTCGGCCAGAGCTACAAGCCCAACAAGGCCGACTGGCTGGACGGCGCCTGGTCGGGCCTGCGCACGGCCGACAACCAGGACGAACAGCGGCGCGGCAAGACCGCCGTGCCTGTCAAGACGCTGAAGGAAGTCGGCAAGAAGCTGACCGAGGTGCCGAAGGATTTCGAGGCGCACAAGACGATCATCCGCTTCCTCGAGAACCGCCGCCAGGCGATAGAGTCCGGCGAAGGCATCGACTGGTCGACGGCCGAGGCGCTGGCCTTCGGCGCCATCCTGCTCGACGGCAATCCGATCCGCCTGTCGGGCCAGGATTCCGAACGCGGCACCTTCTCGCAGCGGCATTCCGTGCTCTACGACCAGCGCGACGAGACCCGCTACATCCCGCTCAACAATCTCTCGGCGGCGCAGGCCGGCTACGAAGTCATCAACTCGATGTTGTCGGAAGAAGCGGTGCTGGGCTTCGAATATGGCTACAGCCTGGCCGAGCCGAAGGCGCTGACCTTGTGGGAGGCGCAGTTCGGCGATTTCGCCAACGGCGCCCAGGTGGTGTTCGACCAGTTCATCTCGTCGGGCGAGCGCAAGTGGCTCAGAATGTCGGGCCTCGTCTGCCTGTTACCGCATGGCTACGAAGGCCAGGGCCCGGAGCATTCCTCGGCCCGGCTCGAGCGCTTCCTGCAGCTTTGCGCCGAAGACAACATGCAAGTGGCGAACTGCACGACGCCGGCTAACTATTTCCACATCCTGCGCCGGCAGTTGAAGCGCGACTTCCGCAAGCCGCTGATCCTGATGACGCCGAAGTCGCTGCTGCGCCACAAGCGGGCGGTGTCGACGCTGCCGGAAATCTCGGGAGAAAGCTCGTTCCACCGGCTGTTGTGGGACGATGCCCAGCTGCTTCCCAACCAGGCGATCAAGCTCACCAAGGATTCGAAGATCCGCCGCGTCGTGCTGTGCTCGGGCAAGGTCTATTACGACCTCTACGAGGAGCGCGAGAAGCGCGGCATCAACGACATCTACCTGCTGCGCGTCGAACAGCTCTATCCGTTCCCGGCCAAGGCGCTGATTACGGAACTGTCGCGTTTCCGCAATGCAGAGATGGTGTGGTGCCAGGAAGAGCCCAAGAACATGGGCGCCTGGTCGTTCATCGACCCGTATCTGGAATGGGTGCTGGCGCATATCGATGCCAAGCATCAGCGGGTGCGCTACACCGGCCGCCCGGCGGCCGCCTCGCCGGCGACCGGACTGATGTCGAAGCACCTTGCCCAGCTCGCCGCCTTGCTCGAAGACGCGCTCGGTGAATAGAAGAGCCTCGGGTGAATAGAACAGATCTGGGCGAATAACTCAGGAAGAAACGGACAGGCACAATGGCTACCGAAATCCGCGTTCCCACGCTCGGCGAATCCGTCACCGAAGCGACCGTCGGCAAATGGTTCAAGAAGGTCGGCGACACGATCGCCGCCGATGAACCGCTGGTCGAGCTCGAGACCGACAAGGTGACGGTGGAGGTGCCTGCCGCCGCCGCCGGTACGCTGGGCGAAATCACCGTCAAGGAAGGTGAGACGGTCGGCGTCGGCGCGCTGCTGGGTTCGATTTCGGCGGGTGGCGATGCCGCCGCCCCGGCGACCAAGCCACAGGCGGTGTCGCAGGCCTCGTCGCCGGATGCGGCATCGACCGGCAAGCAGGCAGCAGCCGAGACCGCCAAGATCGCCGGCGACGCCGGCGCGGTCGAGCCGCGCACCATGCCGCCGGCGCCGGCCGCGGCCAAACTGATCGCCGAGAACAATCTCGCCGTCGACCAGCTCTCGGGTTCCGGCAAGCGCGGCCAGGTGCTGAAGGGCGACGTGCTCGACGCGATCTCCAAGGGTGCGCCGTCGCAGCCGGCCGAGACCCCCAGGGCAGCGCCGGCGCCGGTTGCGGTGCGAGCGCCATCCTCGGGCGACGACGCGTCGCGCGAGGAGCGCGTGCGCATGACCAAATTGCGCCAGACCATCGCGCGCCGGCTCAAGGAAGCGCAGTCGACCGCCGCCATGCTGACCACCTTCAACGAGGTCGACATGAACGCGGTGATGGCGCTCAGGACCAAGTACAAGGACGTGTTCGAGAAGAAGCACGGCGTGAAGCTTGGCTTCATGGGCTTCTTCACTAAGGCCGTCACCCACGCCTTGAAGGAAATCCCCTCGGTCAATGCCGAGATCGACAGCACCGACATCATCTTCAAGAACTATGCCCATATCGGCGTCGCCGTCGGCACCGAAAAGGGCCTGGTTGTGCCGGTCGTGCGCGATGCCGATCAGATGTCGATCGCCGAGATCGAGAAGGAGATCGGCCGCCTGGGCATCGCCGCGCGCGATGGCAAGCTGTCGGTCGCCGACATGCAGGGCGGCACGTTTACGATTTCCAACGGTGGCGTCTACGGGTCGCTGATGTCGACGCCGATCCTCAACGCGCCGCAGTCGGGCATTTTGGGCATGCACAAGATCCAGGACCGGCCGGTGGTGGTCGGTGGCCAGATCGTGATCCGGCCGATGATGTATCTGGCGCTCAGCTACGATCACCGCATCGTCGACGGCAAGGAAGCGGTGACCTTCCTGGTCCGCGTCAAGGAAAGCCTGGAGGATCCGGAACGGCTGGTTCTGGATCTGTGAGCGGAGTTGATCCGCAATGAGCGGCTGGCTGGAGCAGTTGGGGTTCAAGCTGGGCCGTGGGCTACGGATTTTACGGCGTGAGCCTTGGACCTCTATGTCCACGCGGGCGGTGGTGTCGGCCGAATGGGATCCGGCGCAGGCGAGCAGCAATCTCGGCCTCTTCGACCTGAGCGATACGCAAATGGCGGAGCGCGAGATAACCGTCACGGTGATCGGCGAGCTGGATTTGCCAACAGGCGAAATTATCGCCTGCGATCCCCTGACTACCGGAACTGACTGGCCAGCGTTAAGCCGCAAGGTCAGACCAGGGCGCTACCCGGTATCGTTGCTTGAGGCACAAGGCCGTGTTGCTGCAGGAGTCCTGCGCTTCCGGCCCGGCAGGCCGTCTCGCTGGGAGCTGGCAACCTTGCCCGATCAGGATGCATCGACCCTGAAGGGCGACGAGGTATTTGGATATCCCGTCGATGCCGGTCTTGGTTCGTTCATGGACAAGATGGCAATGGCGTTGATGTCCGAGCAGCAGGACAAGCTTGAAGCCAAGCAGAATTACTATGACGACGTCCTGGCGGCCGAGTTTGCGCCCAACCAGGATCGGTTCGCGATGCATCACCCCGTTGTCGGCAATCCCCTCAACATTGCGATGTTCTGGAGCGGCTGGGGTGACGGAATCTATCCATCGTTCTGGGGCCTCAGCGCGGCTGGCGAGCCGCTGCTGCTGATGACCGACTTTGAAGTGCTTGAAAACGCCGATGGCCGCGAGAGCCAGTAGGTCGCCGCGATGCAAAGCCCCCTGTCGTCCGCCATCGCATGCCTAGCGGGATCTCTGGCTGTTTTGTTCACCGGCTCCGCCACAATCGCAGCCTGCCCGATCGAACTCGCCGTCTATGGCGAGGCGCAAAGCGGCAGTGAGATCGATTTTAGCCCGACCGGCACCTCAGCGACCGTCACCAACAGCTTCCGGATGATCCTCGACAACAATGTGGCGCTGAACGGCATCGTCATGTGGAACGAGGGCGTGTCGCGGCCGAACGGCGTGCTGATGTACAAATGCCCCGAGGGCGACGTCACCGGCGAGGAGCTCGCCGCCTGTACGGCCTGGCACGGCGTCATCTACACGTCGGACGACAAGGGCAGCATCGGCCTGCTGCCGGCCGAAGGCGTCGAGGCGCCGAAGACGCTGATCCTGCCGGATCTTGGGCAGTCGTTGCGTCAGTCCTCGGCCTATGGCGGCAATGGATTTTCGAAAGTGCCGTGGGATGTGTTTGCCTTGAAGGGGTGCCAGGAATGACCGATACGCAAAAGGTGCTGTTGGTCACCGGCGGCAGCCGCGGCATCGGCGCCGCGATCTGCCGGCTCGGCTCGAAGGCCGGCTACCGCGTCGCGGTCAACTACGCTGCGAATAAGGACGCCGCAGATGCGCTGGTCGCAGAGATCCAGGCCGCCGGCGGCGACGCTCTTGCCGTCAAGGGCGACGTCGGCGTCGAGGCCGATATCGTTGCCATGTTCGGTGCCATCGACCGCGCCTATGGCCGGCTCGATGCCTTCGTCAACAATGCCGGCATCGTCGACGCCAAGGCTCGCGTCGACGAGATGGATTTTTCGCGGCTGGAGCGCATGATGCGCATCAATGTCGTTGGTTCGTTCCTCTGCGCCCGCGAGGCGGTGAAGCGCATGTCGACTCGCCACGGCGGCAAGGGCGGCGCCATCGTCAACATCTCGTCGGCTGCAGCGGTGCTTGGCGCCGCGGACAACTATGTCGACTATGCCGCCTCCAAGGGCGCCATTGACACGTTCACCATCGGGCTCGCCCGCGAGGTGGCACTGGAAGGCATCCGCGTCAATGCGGTGCGCCCGGGCATCATCGATACGGACATCCATGCCTCCGGCGGACAGCCGGACCGGGTGACACTCATCCAGGATACGCTTCCGATGAAAAGAGCCGGAACGGCTGATGAAGTCGCTGGTGCGGTTCTCTATCTTTTATCCGACGCCGCGTCCTATACGACGGGCGCGATCCTGAATGTAAGCGGCGGCCGCTGAGCCCCAATCAAGAAGGACAGTATCATGGCTTATGACGTCGTTATCATCGGATCGGGACCGGGCGGCTATGTCTGCGCCATCAAGGCGGCGCAGCTCGGGCTGAAGACGGCGGTGGTCGAGAAGAACGCGACCTTCGGCGGCACCTGCCTCAACATCGGCTGCATTCCGTCCAAGGCGCTGCTTTATGCCTCCGAGATGTTCGCCGAGGCGGGCCATTCCTTCGACACGCTCGGTGTTGAGATCGCCGCGCCGAAATTGAACCTGAAGAAGATGATGGCGCACAAGGACGCGACAGTGGCGTCGAACGTCAACGGCGTCGCCTTCCTGTTCAAGAAGAACAAGATCGACAGCTTCCGCGGCACCGGCAAGGTGATCGCCGCGGGCAAAGTCTCGGTGACCGGCGAGGACGGCAAGGTCGAGGAGATCGAGACCAAGAACATCGTCATCGCCACCGGTTCGGATGTCGCCGGCATTCCCGGCGTCAAGGTCGACATCGACGAGAAGGTGATCGTGTCGTCGACCGGCGCGCTGTCGCTGGAGAAAGTGCCCGGTCATCTGGTGGTGGTCGGCGGCGGTGTCATCGGCCTCGAGCTCGGCTCTGTATGGGCGCGGCTTGGCGCCAAGGTCACCGTCGTCGAATTCCTCGACACCATACTGGGCGGTATGGACGGCGAGGTCTCCAAGCAGTTCCAGCGAATGCTGTCGAAGCAGGGTTTCGAGTTCAAGCTCGGCGCCAAGGTCACCGGTGTCGCCAAGGCCAAGAAGGGCGCGACCGTCACCTTCGAGCCGGTCAAGGGTGGCGCTGCCGAGACCATCGAGGCCGACGCGGTGCTGATCGCCACCGGGCGCCGCGCCTATTCCGACACTCTCGGGCTCAAGGAAGCCGGCGTCGAGGTCGACGAGCGTGGCCGGGTCACGACCGATGGCCATCTCAGAACCAACGTGCCCGGCATCTACGCCATTGGCGATGTCATCGCCGGGCCGATGCTGGCACACAAGGCGGAGGACGAGGGCGTGGCGGTGGCGGAAACCATCGCCGGCCAGGCCGGCCACGTGAACTATGACGTCATTCCGAGTGTCGTCTACACCAGTCCGGAAATCGCCTCGGTCGGCAAGACCGAGGAGGAATTGAAGAAGGCCGGCATCGAGTACAAGGCGGGGAAATTCCCGTTCACCGCCAATGGCCGGGCGCGCGCGATGCTGCACACCGACGGTTTCGTCAAGATCCTCGCCGACAAGGCAAGCGACCGCGTGCTTGGTGTTCATATTGTCGGCTTCGGCGCCGGCGAGATGATCCACGAGGCGGCGGTGCTGATGGAATTCGGCGGCTCGTCCGAGGATCTTGCCCGCACCTGCCATGCACACCCGACGATGTCGGAAGCGGTCAAGGAGGCGGCGCTGGCGACCTTCTTCAAGCCGATCCACATATAAAGGCCTTTCATAAACTCTACTCCGGCGGCCATCTGGTGAGCTTTTCTCCGCTTCCGGTGCTCACGGACCCAAACGTCCGCTGCGCTCCGGTTCTCGAAAACCACACCAGCTGACTCACCGGAGCGAGTTTCTGGAAAGGCCTTTAAGGCGGCCCCACACAAAGCAAAACGGCCCGCCTTTTGGCGGGCCGTTCGTATTTGATATCGAGCCTGATCAGTTGGCCGGTGCGGCAGGAGCCGGCGCAGGCGCTGGAGCCGGTGCGGGCGCTGGGGCAGGCGCCGCGGGAGCGGGCGCGGCCGGAGCCGGTTCGGCTGGCTTCATAGGTTCTGCAGGAGCCGGCGCAGGTGCCGGTGTGCTGGCCGCCGGCGCCTCGGCAGGTGCCGGATGCTCACCGCCGCTTCTTCCGAAAACATAATACGCGACAACCGCCAGAATAACGACGACCAGAACAATCAGCCAGGTGCTGCCACCGCCGCTTGGGCGAGGAGCGTTGGTGGACGAATTGAACGGGTCGTTTGGATTCGGTGTGTTCGCCATAAAAGTGTCCTCCGTGGATGAAAAACATCAAACAACAGCCATCAACGCGTTACCGTCGAATGGGTTTCACACTAGTCGAGGAAAACGCCGAGAACGCGACGCCCGGATCCTCCACCACCATGCGGCGACTCAGTTGACAGCGGTGACAGTATAGCCGGCTTTGCGGAAATCCTCGACCAGGCCTTCGGGACCCGGAAGGTGGAGGGCGCCGACTGCCATGAAGGCATTGCCCCTGGCAAGGATCGGCTGGGCATGATCTACCATCACCTTGTTGCGGCTGGTGATCATGGTTTCCTCGAACGCGGCATAGCCGGCGGGGTCGTCCTGCTCGTCAGGCATGGCCGCACGGAACAGCGGCCAGAACATGCCGGTGTCGCCGCGCTGGTAGAGAACGATCATGGTTTCGTTGATGTCGTTGACCTTGTCGCCCAGCTTCAGCGTGTCGACCAGCCCCTTCATGTGAAAGGCCAGTGGCAAAGAGGCCATGGCGCGCAACTGGCTGGCAGCTGTTTCCAGTCCCTCGACCGGCTTGCCGGCGGCCTTGGCACCTTCCGCCAGCTTGACGTCGAGCACCGGGGCGCCGCCGGACTGGCGGGCGAGTTCGCAAGCCGGAAGCGCCATCATGGCCGAGAGCATCCACGGCTTCATCTTGGCGACGGTCGCCGGCGGGATGCCGCGCGCGTCGAGTGCGGCATTCATGGCCGCCGCATCGTCGGGCGACAGCAATGACGACAGCGTCGTGGAGTCGGTGAACATCATCAGGTCCGGCTCCTTGAGCATCGCCGCCATCATCTGCTGCTTATCGAGCACGTCGGTGGTTTCGATGACGATGGTGGCGGCGGCGTCATAGGCCTTCTGCGCGGCCGGCGGCAGCGCGGTGACGCGCGGGTCGGTCATGTGCATGGTGCCGAACAGGAAGGACGGCTTTTCGCCCGGCTTCTCCAGCTTCCACAGCAGGCCCTTGCCGTTCGGAGTGGCGGCGGCTTCAGTCTCGATCTTCTGATAGGCCGACGGATCGCTCTTCTGCAAGGCAGACAGCATGTCGGCGCCGGTGCAGGTGGGGATCTCGGCATGCGCCCTGCCGGCCGCAAGCAGCAAGACGGCAAGGAACGACAGGAAAAACAGGACATTGAGCGCGACAAGCAGCTTCAGCGACACCGAAGCTGCACGGTCGGCGATGGCGATGACGCGTTTCATGACGCTGTCTTCATGTTTGACCATGACCTTTTCCGAAAACCGGGTCCCACTTTTCGGGATCATGGTCAGGTCTAGGCGCAAAAAGCGGCAAAACGGTTAATCGGCACTGCAAAATTGTCTTTGACCGGTCCTAGCTACTCGGCGCAGGCGTTTTGAATTCTGGTCCGCGGCATTCTTCGGCTGAGATCGCGGCATGGATCCCAGGGTCTTCGCGACGCCGCTGCGCGGCTGCTTCGCCCAGGGATGACGAAATGATCATGCCCTTGGGTGAGCAGACTCATAAATTTCGAGCAGCCTGGCAGTGTCGACGCCGGTGTAGATCTGCGTCGTCGACAGGCTGGCGTGGCCTAGGAGCTCCTGGATGGTGCGCAAATCGCCACCGCGGCCGAGCAGATGCGTGGCGAAGGAATGGCGCAGAGCGTGCGGCGTCGCGGTATCGGGCAGGTTGAGCGCCGAGCGCATCTTGGCCATGTCGCGCTGGACTATGGCCGGGTTGAGCGGGCCGCCGCGCGCGCCGCGAAACAAAAGGCCCTTCGGGTCGAGATGATAGGGGCAGAGCCGGCGGTATTCGGCGATCGCTCGCAGCGCCACCGGCAGCACCGGCACCAGCCGCGTCTTGCCGCCCTTGCCGGTGACGCGCAGCACGGTGTCGGTCGCCAATGCCAGATCGGCGGCGGCGAGGCCGAGCGCCTCGGAAATGCGCAGGCCTGAGCCATAGAGCAGCGTCAGCACGGCTGCGTTGCGGGCGGCGATCCACGGCTCTTCCGCCAGTTGGCCTTCGACGGAAACGACATGCTTGGCATCGCTTGCCGTCAGTGGCTTGGGCAGCGATTTGGGCTGGCGCGGCGCGCGCAAGGCTGCCGCACCGGCCGCGTTGACGAGGCCGCGCCGTTCGAGGAACCGCAACAGCGAGCGGATGCCCGCCAGTCCGCGCCCAAGCGTGCGGGCGCCGACGCCGGCGTTGCGGCGCGCGGCGAGGAAGCCGCGCAGATCGGCTGGGCGCAGATTGGCGATGTCCGAAATGCCGGGCGAGCCGCCACAATGGCCGGTGAGGAAATGCAGGAACTGCCGCGTGTCGCGCTCATAGGCCTCGACGGTCTCCGCCGACAGCCGGCGCTCGCGCGCCAGCATCTTCAGCCAGCTTTCACGCGCCGCCTGGAGGTCGGGTTTTGCCGGGATGAGGAATTCCTGCATGGTGTGCTTCCAATCTTGCTTCATGCGTGCCGTTGTCCCCAAACTGGAGCCACCTTTGGGCGACATGCATTTGTCTTCATGCATGTCGTCATCCCAAAACCGGTTCCCACTTTTGGGCGACATGCATCAGCCGCCATTTTCCGGCAGCCGGGTTAGGAAGCGGTGAAGAGTCATGTCATTGAAATGACAATCCGGGAGCGTTAGAGCAAAGCCAAAGGATATCGCGCCATGAGCAAGCCCCAGAACCCCGTCCAGATGGCCGTGATCGGCGCCGCCCACGGCATCAAGGGCGAATTGCGGGTGAAGACCTTCACCGGTGAGCCGTTGGCGCTGGCCGATTATGGGCCGCTCTATGCCAGGGACGGCCGCGCCTTCCAGATCATCGACATCAGGCCCGCCAACACCGTCGTCGTTGTCCGCTTCAAGGGTGTTGCCGACCGCAACGCCGCCGAGGCGCTCGCCGGCACCGAACTGTTCGTCGACCGCTCGATGCTGCCCGACGATGGCGAGGAGGACGAATTCTACCATGCCGACCTGGTCGGTCTGGAGGTCCGGGACGATGCCGGTGCTGTGATCGGCAAGGTCGTCGCCGTGCACAATTTCGGCGGTGGCGACATTCTCGATGTGACATTGGGCGGGCGCAAGGGCGTGCTGATCCCGTTCACGCAGGCCGCGGTGCCTGATGTGTCGATCGCCGAGGGCTTTGTCCGCGTCGACCCGGCGGCGGCAGGGCTGCTCGAGGACGAGGATGGCGATGCGCCGCGCGAGGAAGACTTCGACCCGAAGGGCAGGCCGCGCGGACCGCGGGACGCCGGGGGCAACCGGTGACGTTCAAAGCCTCGGTGCTGACGCTTTATCCCGAGATGTTTCCGGGCGCGCTCGGGCTATCGCTGGCCGGCCGGGCGCTGGAAGGTGGCACATGGTCGCTGGAAGCGATCCAGATCCGCGACTTCGCCACCGACCGCCACCGCACCGTCGACGACACGCCGGCCGGCGGCGGTGCCGGCATGGTGATGCGCGCCGATGTTTTGGCCAGGGCCATCGACCATGCTTCGCCCGAGGGCGACGCGCGGCCGCGGCTGCTGATGAGCCCGCGCGGCAGGCCGCTGACGCAGGCGCGCGTGCGCGAACTCGCCGCCGGGCCGGGCGCTGTGATCCTGTGCGGACGCTTCGAGGGCGTCGACCAGCGGCTGATCGAGGCGCGCGGATTGGAAGAGGTTTCGATCGGCGATTTCATCCTCTCTGGCGGTGAGCCGGCGGCCCTTGTGCTGCTCGACGCTGTGGTGCGGCTGTTGCCCGGCGTCATGGGCAATGCCGTGTCGGGCGAAGAGGAGAGTTTCGAGAATGGCCTGCTCGAACACCCTCATTACACGCGGCCGCAGGAATTCGAGGGGCGCGAGATTCCCGAGGTGCTGATATCAGGCAATCACAAGAAGATCGCCGCCTGGCGGCGGGCGGAGTCCGAGGCGCTGACGAAAGAGCGGCGGCCGGATTTGTTGGAAAACGACCAGGCCGACAATGGCTGAGATTGCCCAGAGTTCAGCGTCGCTAAGATTCTTCGGCGATGATCTCGACCCCGCCGAACTCACAAGACTTTTAGCTGGACAACCGACCTATGCAGTTCGGAAAGGGGATATTCATACGCATCCCCCAAACCAACCACCCCGCATAGCGCTGAACGGACTCTGGAGGCTCTCGTCGGGATGCGACAAAGGCGACCAACTCGATCACCAGATCGCAAGTATCTTGAAGACGCTCACGTCAGACGTCGCGGTTTGGGCCGATCTCGTGCGGCGGTTCAAGGTCGACATGTTCTGCGGCGTCTGGCTCGATCAGGTAAATCAGGGCTTGGGATTGACCCCATCGACGCTGAAGTTACTGGGTGAGCGAGGCATAAAGCTCGACCTCGACATCTACCGCCGACCCAGAGGTCATTCCGATTTTCGAAACCAGATTGATCCGGCTCACCCCTTAGCGAAATAGTAAAACGCCAGGAACAGGCCGACGGCGACGACGAAGCCGCGCACCGCGTTCTGCGGCACGCGCTTGGCGATCCAGACGCCGGCATAGCCGCCCAGCGCGCCGCCCGGGATCATGATGATCGCCTGCAGCCAGGCGACAACGCCGCCCGAGACGAAGACGACGATCGCCACCGCGGCGATGACAATGGCCAGCATGTTCTTCAGCGCGTTCAGCCGGTGATAGTCGCCGGCTTGCGTGAGGCCGAGCGTCGCCAGCATCATGACGCCCATGCCGGCGCCGAAGAAGCCGCCATAGATGGCGGTGATGAACTGCGCCAATGAACCGGTCAGCGTGCCCACCGCAGCTTCGTGCCCCGGCTTCGGCGCCGGTTTCAGCCACGGCCCGGCGGCAAACAGGGCCGTTGCGCCCAGCAGCAGCCATGGCACCAGGACGCGGAACGACGGATTGTCGAGCGCCAGCAAGATCAGCGCGCCAGCCAGCGCGCCGACCGCCGAGATCAGGCAGAGAAGCAATGCGCCACGCCAGAAGTGGCGGATGTCATCCCAGTAGGCGAGCGTCGAGGTGATGTAGCCGGGAAACTGCGTCACCGAGGAGGTGGCGTTGGCGACGATCGGCGGCAGGCCGACCAATGTCATGGCGCCGAAGGTGATGAAAGTGCCGCCACCGGCGACCGCATTGGCGGCGCCTGACAGAAAGCCCGCCAGGAAAAGCAGGATGGCGTCGAAGATAGACATGTAAGGCCGCCGCGAAAAACTGTGCTGCGCCCGGCTTAGGAAGCCTGGCATACGGACGCAACCCGGCACCGGAAGGTTATGATGGTGCCATGCAGGCAAAAAAGACTCGGGGTCAGGCGTGACAAAGCGCTGAAATAGCTGTATGTGCCCGCCCGTACCGGCAAGAAAAACTCTGCCGGACCCGTCAACAATGACGGTGTAGTCGCCCCTGCCCGATGTCTTGGACACCGATGTCTTCGATAACGGGCATAGCCGAGCGGTCATTGGAACTGCAAGGCGAGTGTCGGACGCTCTGGCTGTCGGAAGAACAAGAAGTGGATTTTTGAGATGGATCTTCTCCGTCAACTCGAGGCCGAGCAGGCCGCCAAGATCGAAGCCAAGCGCAAGCTTCCCGAATTCCAGCCCGGCGACACCGTGCGCGTTCAGGTCCGCGTGACCGAAGGCACCCGCACCCGCGTCCAGGCCTATGAGGGCGTCGTCATCGCCCGCGCCGGTTCCGGCTTCCAGGAAAATTTCACCGTCCGCAAGATCTCCTACGGCGAAGGCGTCGAGCGCGTGTTCCCGGTCTATTCGCCGATGGTCGAAGGCGTTGAGATCGTTCGCCGCGGCAAGGTGCGTCGCGCCAAGCTCTACTATCTGCGCGATCGTCGCGGCAAGTCGGCCCGTATTTCGGAAAACACCGGCGTGCGCGCCCGCAAGCTGAACGATGACGAGCGCGATGCGCTGAACGCCGAGAAGGCCCGTATCGAGGCCGAGAAGGTGGCAGCCGCCGAGGCTCTGGCCGCCGAGACGGCCGCCAAGGAAGCAGCCGAGAAGAAGGCAGCCGCCGAGGCTGAGGCAGCCAAGGCCGCGGAAGCCGCGACCGCCGAATAAGTTTTTCGCCAATCATGTTTGTAAAAAGGCGGCTTCGGCCGCCTTTTTCGTTTTCAGGAATGATGCACTGGCTGGATATCCGCGATTGACTCCCATTATATCGTGTACTAAACAATCGTGCACAATATAAATGGAGACACGAGATGACAGCTTTGTATTCCACCTAGGCCCGCGCCGTCGGCGGCCGCGCCGGCCACGTTCAGAGCAACGATGGCCTGCTCAGCCTCAACCTTGCCATGCCAAAGGAACTTGGTGGCAAGGGCGGCGCCACCAATCCCGAGCAGCTTTTCGCCGCCGGCTATGCCGCCTGCTTCGAAAGCGCCATGCGCTTCATCGCCGGCAAGCAGAAGCTGCCGCTGCAGGATGCCTCGGCGACGGCCAATGTCAGCCTGCATCCGAATGGCCAGGGCGGTTTCCTGCTCGGCGTTTCGCTGGCGGCTGAGACGAAAGGTCTTGATCAGGCGGCGGCGGAAGCGCTTGTATCGGCAGCGCATGAGGTTTGCCCCTATTCCAACGCCATCAAGGGCAACATCGAGGTGGCGCTTTCGGCAACGGCGCTTCCGGCAAAGGCAGCATGACCACCAGAACGACCTCTTCGCACCTGGACATCCCGGCGGATTTCGCCGGGATACCGAAGCTCGATCAGCATCTGTGCTTCGCGCTCTATTCGGCGAGCGGGCTGATGACACGGCTCTACCGGCCGCTGCTCGAGCCGCTCGGCCTGACCTACCCGCAATATCTGACCATGCTGGCGCTGTGGGAACATGCACCGCGCACGGTCGGCGAACTCGGCGACGCGCTGGGGCTCGATTCGGCAACGCTGACGCCACTGCTCAAGCGATTGGAAGCGAACGGCCTGGTCACGCGCCGGCGCGATGCCGCCGACGAACGCCGGGTGCTGGTCGAACCGACGCCTCAGGGCAAAGCACTGCGCGAGGGCGCCAAGGCGGTGTCGGCCGCGATGTGGTGCCATTCGCCGCTTGATAGCGACGAGCTGAAATCCCTGCATCGCTCCCTGACCCGGCTGATTGACGGTTTGCGTGAAGCGAGCGCCGATTGACGGGACACCACGGCGATCGTCCAGGAATCCCCGGATAGAAGGCAATGGAATCCGTTTTCACGTGCGCCGACGCAGTGGACCGTCTTGCATGACGCTTGCGGAAAGCTAAAGTCGGCGCCGGATTTTCCTGTAAGCCCGGCCGATGTCCGGGCGCTTTCACTTCCGGGGAGTGTGTCATGACCAAATCGAAACTGCTGCTGGCCGGCCTGCTTGCCCTCATGCTTACGCCCGTTGCCGCCTTGGCGCAGGCGCTGCCCGATCTCGGCGGCAAGAAGGTGGTGGTGGTGACCGAAAACGCCTATCCGCCGCTGCAGTTCATCGATGCCAAGACGGGAAAACAGATCGGCTGGGAATATGATGCGATGAACGAGATCGCCAAGCGGCTGAACTTCACCGTCGAGTACCAGAACACCTCCTGGGACGCGATGATCCAGGCGGTTTCCGACAACCAGTACAATATCGGCATGACCGGCATCACCATCAAGGACGACCGCAAGCAGAAGGTCGACTTCTCCGACCCCTATATGCGCTCGGAACAGTTCATGCTGGTGCGCGGCGACGAAAGCCGCTTCACCGACGCCAAGACCTTCGGCGCTTTCAAGGACGGGCTGATCGGCGCCCAGGCCGGCACGACGCCCTTCTACACCGCCGTCTACAGCGTGCTCGACGGCAATGAGCAGAATCCGCGCATCAAACTGTTCGAGACTTTTGGTGCGACGGTGCAGGCGTTGAAGTCCGGCGACGTTGATGTCGTCCTGACCGACGGTACCGCGGGCAAGGGCTATGTCGATGCCTCCGACGGTAAGCTGAAGCTGATCGGCGGGCCGCTGGGCACCGAGGATTTCGGGTTTATCTTTCCGAAGGGCTCCGATCTGGTGAAGCCAGTCAACGCGGCTATCGCGGCGCTCAAGGCCGACGGCACGTTCGACACGCTCAACAAGAAATGGTTTCTTGATTACAAGATGGGGCAGTAGTTCGTCTTGGCGCGGGTGTGGGGTGGTTCTAGCGCGCTGAAACTTGCACGAACATCGTTTCTTCCCGCCCCCCTCTGTCCTGCCGGACATCTCCCCCGCAAGGGGGGAGATCAGATGTCGCCCCCGCTTTCGCCAATCGCCAATGTTGAAGCACTGCCTCCGGAGCTGCCAATCTCCCCCCTTGCGGGGGAGATGGCCGGCAGGCCAGAGGGGGGTGCCTTGGTGCAATCCTTCTGATGCAGGCCGCTTCTACCTCAAAATCCGACTTCCCCTGGTGGCTGGTCGTGGCCGTGGCCATCGCGATTGCGGTGGCCGTCTTCGTTGCCACCAGCAACCTCTACGCCCAGGTCTTCGCCACCGTAGCCAAGGGCATAGGCATTACCGTTTTCGTCACCGTGATTGCCTTCGTTTTGGCGTCTGGCATTGGCCTCGGCATCGCGCTGATGGGGCTGTCGGGCTCGCGCTGGCTACGCCAGATCGCCCGCTTCTATGTCGAGATCATCCGCGGCGTGCCGATCCTGGTGCTGTTGTTCTGGATCGCCTTCGTCGGCGCGCCGGCCTTCGTTGCGGGTTGGAATGCCCTGACCGCACCGCTGCAGAATGCTGGCCTTGTGGGCGAATTGCTGGTGCGCGACGTGTCGCTCTTGTGGCGCGCCATCATGGCGCTGACCATCGGCTATTCGGCGTTCATCTCGGAGGTCTTTCGCGCCGGCATCCAGTCCGTGGAGAAGGGCCAGATCGAGGCGGCGAAGGCGCTCGGCCTGACACGCGCTCAACGCTTCCGGCTGATCGTGTTTCCGCAGGCGATCCGCACCATCCTGCCGCCGCTCGGCAATGATTTCGTCGCCCTGGTCAAGGATTCCTCGCTGGTCTCGGTGCTCGGCGTCGCCGACATCACGCAGATGGGCAAGGTCTATGCCGCCGGCTCGTTCCGCTTCTTCGAGACCTATTCGATCGTCGCCTACATCTATCTCATCCTGACCGTCGGCCTGTCGCTGGCCTTGCGGGCGCTGGAACGCCGGTTGCGCCGCCAGCACGAAGAATAGTTTTTGAGCGAAGACGGCGCTACGATCCTTGTCTCCATATCTCGAATGAGGACGTCACATGATCGTCGACAAAGCCAATGCGGCGCTGGATTCCGTCTACACGGCCGACACGCCGGAAGCGCTGGCCGAGGCCTATGCCGCATGGGCTGCGACCTATGACAGCGAGACGGCTTCGCTCGGTTATCTCCTGCCTTTCCTGATCACCGCCTGGGTGGCCCGCCACGTGCCGGCGGGCGACGGACCGCTGCTCGATGCCGGCTGCGGCACCGGCCTGTCGGGACCGTCGCTGCAGGCGCTCGGCTACCGCGACATCGCCGGGCTCGACCTCTCCGACGACATGCTGAAAATCGCCGGCAGCCGCAATGCCTACAGCGAGCTGAAACAAGCGATGCTGGGCGGGCCGCTGCCATGGCCGGATGGCCATTTCCGCGCTTTCTTCTCAACCGGCGTTTTCACCATCAGCCATGCGCCGGCCTCGAGCCTGCATGAGCTGGTGCGCATCACCCGGAAGGGCGGCCACGCCATCTTCACCGTGCGCGACCAGGTTTTTGTAAGCGGCGGCTTCCAGGCCGTTTTCGACGAGCTGGAGCAGGCGAAGACATGGCGGCCGGTCGAGCAAAGTCCATGGTTCCGCTGCTATGCGATCGCCGAGCCCGATGCGCTGGTGAAGACCTTTGTTTTTGAGGTGATGTGAGGGGAGAGGGACCGACGTCCTGCGACGGCAGCTTCCAATTGCCGAAAAGCCAAAACATTGGTATGAGCCACGCCATGGAAGAGCTTTTTGGCGATCCGGCCTATAAGGGGTTCGTGCTGCAGGACAGAAAACGCCTGCCGTCGCGTTTCTCCGCGCGCGTCTCCGGCGCGCTGACCAGCCGACTACCCTAGGCCGACCTGTCCAGGTCGTTTCGCCGGACCGGTGATCCGGCATCTGCTCCTTCCCATTCTCATATCGACGGATTTACGCACATGAGCGCACCGCGCACCCTCTACGACAAGATTTTCGACGACCACGTCGTCGACCGCCAGGACGACGGCACCTGCCTGCTCTACATCGACCGCCACCTCGTCCATGAAGTGACCAGCCCGCAGGCCTTCGAAGGCTTGCGCCTGAGCGGCCGCAAGGTCCGGCATCCGGAAAAGACGCTGGCCGTGGTCGATCACAATGTCTCGACCTCGCCCGAGCGCAAGTTCGGCATCAAGAACGAGGAAAGCCGCATCCAGGTCGAGGCGCTGGCCAAGAATGCCAAGGATTTCGGCGTCGAGTATTATTCGGAAAACGATATCCGCCAGGGCATCGTCCACATAATCGGTCCGGAGCAGGGCTTTACGCTGCCCGGTATGACCATCGTCTGCGGTGACAGCCACACCTCGACCCACGGCGCCTTCGGCGCGCTGGCGCACGGCATCGGTACGTCCGAGGTCGAGCACGTGCTGGCGACGCAGACGCTGATCCAGCGCAAGGCCAAGAACATGCTGGTGCGTGTCGACGGCCAGTTGCCTGAAGGCGTCACCGCCAAGGACATCATCCTGGCCATCATCGGCGAGATCGGCACCGCCGGCGGCACCGGCTATGTCATCGAATATGCCGGCGAGGCGATCCGTGCGCTGTCGATGGAAGGCCGCATGACGATCTGCAACATGTCGATCGAGGGCGGCGCGCGCGCCGGCCTGATCGCGGCGGACGAGACGACCTTCGCCTATGTCAAGGACAAGCCGCGCGCGCCGAAGGGCGCGGCCTGGGATGCGGCAATGGAATACTGGAAGACGCTGCAGTCCGACGAAGGCGCACATTTCGACAAGGTGATCGTGCTCGACGCGGCCAAGCTGCCGCCGATCGTTTCCTGGGGCTCCTCGCCCGAGGATGTCGTGTCGGTGCAAGGCATCGTGCCGAATCCGGACGATATTTCGGATGAAAACAAGCGCACCTCCAAGCAGCGCGCGCTCGACTATATGGGGCTGACGCCGGGCACCAGGATCACCGACATCACGCTCGATCGCGTCTTCATCGGTTCCTGCACCAATGGCCGCATCGAGGACCTGCGCGCCGTCGCCAAGGTGGTCGAAGGCAAGACGGTCAGCCCGCATGTCGATGCGATGATCGTGCCCGGCTCCGGCCTGGTCAAGGAACAAGCGGAAGCCGAAGGCCTCGACAAGATCTTCGTCGCCGCCGGCTTCGACTGGCGCGAGCCGGGCTGCTCGATGTGCCTTGCCATGAACGACGACCGGCTGAAGCCGCATGAACGCTGCGCCTCGACCTCGAACCGCAATTTCGAAGGCCGGCAAGGCTTCAAGGGCCGCACGCACCTGGTGTCACCGGCGATGGCGGCGGCGGCGGCGATCGCCGGCCACTTCGTCGATATCCGCGAGTGGAAATAACGCTGGAGCCTTCGGCTTCTAATGCATGCCAGACCCCGGACCGCCTTGCGGCTCCGGGGTCTTTTTCATCCGCTCCGTTACATATTCAGCTTTCGCTTAACTGCTTGTTTGGGCTTGCACCCTAAGGTCTTCCCTGACGTAAGCGAGGGGAAGTCACAGTCCTTTGGACACCGGTCTGTTGATAGCGCTGCTCAATCCGACGATCGCGCTGGCACTCGGCGCGGCCTTCCTCGTGCTATGGTCCTATCAACGCCACCGCCCATATCTCGCCGTTTTGGCGATCAGCTACGGTCTCTCGGCGGCCGGCTTCCTGCTGCAGTATTTCACCTTGCCCTTCGGCATGCAGCTGACCAAGCTGACGTCGAATATCTGCTTCACCGTTGCCGGTTGCTGCCTGTCCAGCGCCATCATCCACCGCTATGGCCGCAAGGTGCCCTATGTCGGGATCGGCGTACTGGCCGGCGGTGGCCTGGCGTCGTTTTGCTGGCTCCTGTTCGTCGCGCCGGATCTCACCTGGCGCATCCTGGCGATGAATTTCGCTTTCGGCGGGATCAGTCTTCTGGTCGCCGCCGAACTGCGCCCGGTGCGCCGCAATGGCCCGACCGAAAACATCCTGTTCGTGCTGTCGCTCCTGTCGGGCCTGAACTTCTTCGTGCGCACCCTTGTCGTCGTCATCGCGCACGGACCCTTCACCAGCTATGACGGCTTCTATGCCTCGTCCTACTGGACGACCGCGCTGCTGTCGCATGCACTGCTGTCGCTGCTGATTGCGCTCTGCCTGTTCTCCGCTGCGGCACTTGACGTGATGAAGGCGCTGAAGACCGAGACCTACACCGACCCACTTTCGGGTCTTCTCAATCGCCGCGGCTTCGAGGAACGAGGCATGCAGCTGTTGCGCCACTGCGCCACGGCCCGCTTCCCGGTCGCGCTGGTGCTGGCCGACCTCGATCATTTCAAGGCGCTCAACGACGTACATGGGCATGCGGCGGGCGATCGCGTGATCGCCGACTTCGCTGCCAAGCTTCGGTTGGCCGCCGGGACGCGCGGCGTTGCCGGGCGTATCGGCGGCGAAGAGTTTGCCGTGCTGCTGCCGTTGAGCGATCTCGCTGCCGCGCGGCTGTTCGCCGAAGCCGTGCGCACGGTATATTCGGCCGGCCAGGTCGACGGGCTTCCTGCCGGCACCAAGGTGACAGCGAGTTTCGGCGTGGCGGCCCGCAGCGGCGACGAGGCGCTCGAGCCGCTGATGCGCCGTGCCGACGATGCGCTCTACAAGGCCAAGAAGAATGGCCGCGACAGCGTGCGCCTGTCCTACGAGCGCCCGGAAACGGTGTTCGTGCCGGAGCCGCTCAAGGTGGGCTGATCGCGCCCCGCCAGGCCAGCGTTAACGTCTTCTTCGCCGCTCGATGCTTAGCTGTCGGCGCGGGTTCGGGAAGACTATGAGCGGCGCCAATTTCATCCTGTTGATCAATGTGTCGGTCGCCGGCCTGTTGGCGGCGTCCTTCATCGCGGTCGCGTTGCATGAGGCCGGTCGCGCCGCGCCGCGCTGGCTGGCGTTCGGCTATCTGCTGGGCATGGTGTATTTCGCCATCGAATTCAGCATCCCCGCCTTCGACAACGCGCGGCCGGTGGTCGTCGCCGCCTTCGCGGTGTTCCTTGGCGCCACCATCGCCTTCAATGGCGGGCTGGCGCACAAATACGGCGTATCGCCACCGTGGAAGCAGATGCTGTTCTTCCTCGTCGCCACCTCTGTCGCGGTGTACTTCGTGCAGGACCTGCCGCGCCAGTCGCTGGCCCGCATGATGGCCTACCAGCTTCCCTATGCGGTCATGCAGTTCATCGGTCTCGTGATCGTCTGGTCGTCGAGGCAAAGGCACGCCCGTCTCGACCGCATCCTGATGGCGGTGCTGGCGGCCAGCGGGCTGCAGTTTGCCTCAAAGCCGTTCATCGCGCATGCGCTCGGCGGCTGGGGCGCCAACCCGCAGGCCTATCTGCAAAGCAACTACGCGTTGGTGTCGCAGTCGCTCGGCACCGTCTTTGGCCTGGCGCTGGCGCTGCTGATTCTGGCCATCCTGGTTCGCGACGTGCTCGCCGAGGTGACGTCGAGGTCGGAGACGGACACGCTTTCGCGCCTGCTCAACCGCGGCGGCTTCGCCCGCCACGCGGAGCTGGCGGTGCTGGGCGCGGTGCGGCAAGGCGTGCCGGTCGCGCTGGTCATCGCCGACCTCGATCATTTCAAGAGCGTCAACGACAGCTTCGGCCATGCGTCCGGCGACCGGGTGATCGAGACTTTTTCCGGTTTCCTGCGCGAGGCCGCCGCTGGTCACCATGTCGCCGGCCGAATCGGTGGCGAGGAGTTCGCCATCATCCTGCCGGGAACCAACCTTGCCGCCGCCCGGCTGTTCGCCGAGGGCGCGCGCAGCGCTTTCAGCGCGCTGCCCATCGATGGACTGCCGGTGGACAATCGCTGCACGGCAAGCTTCGGCGTCGCCGAGCTTCATCCGAGCGAGGATTTTGCCGGTCTGATGCGGCGCGCCGACCAGGCACTTTACCAGGCGAAGAATGCCGGGCGCGATTGTGTGCGTGTCTCCGCCGGGCCGGCCGGCGGAAGAGAGATTACAGCCGGCGCTGGTTAGATCCGGATCACTGGCAGGGGCTGAGCTCGGGCATCTCGCCATCAGCAAGCCCGTACATATAGCTGCGGCCCTTCACGAACACCGGCGGCCGGTAACAATCGCCGGAGCCGGTGATTTCGTCCGATTCATTCTCGTAGATCACCTTGGGCTGGCCGGCGCTGGTGTAGTCGGACAGCTGCTGGGCCAATTTGCCTTCGCCAACCAGGATGCGCTTGTAGCCGGCGGCGCTGTCGATGACGAGATTGCCGAGCGAATCGGCGTAGACGCGGTCGTGGTGGCGTGCGCCGGCGAGCGCTGGCGCCGCCAGGCCAACGACGGAAGCCGCCACGATGAGCGCCACAAGGCGCATTCTTTCCGAGTTCGAACGCATGGCGTCCTCCTTGCTTAGAGGAAAGCCTCCTCGAATCAGAAATTAACCTTTTCTTAACCTTTGTTAAGAGGCCGGCGCGATTCGTGGCGATGTCTCGGTGAACATGGTTAATATCCGACTGGGTGGAAAACCCGGTGGCCATCTTTCGGCCATGCTTGGCCGCACCATCGCGGCCGGCGTCAAGCTCGGCGTCTGACGACCTTGATCTTGGCAACGTATCGTGGCCAGTTTGCCGCGCGGGAGGGACAGCATATGGCGCCAGGCCGGACGTTTCGGGTGATGCTTTTCCTGTTGCCGCTTCTGGTCGCCATGGCCTGCGTGCCGCAGAATGATCCTCCGAGAGCCGGCAACAGAGCCGCAACGTCGTTCTCGCTGGCGCCTGCCGCCTCGGCGGGCGGTGCCGGCACCGACATGACCTCGCCGCAGCCGCGCACCGCGACCTACAGTTGCGCCGATGGCGGCAGGATGACCATCGAGAATCTCGGCACCTCGGTGCATGTTCTCGGGTCCGACGGTACCAGCGAAGATCTGCAGGCCTCGCCGGCCAACCAGAACAGCCGTTACCAGCAGGCGCATGACGCGATTGTGATCGATGGCCGCGAAGCGTTGGTGATGAAGGCTGGGTCGACGCCGGTGACCTGTAAGCGCTGACTTGGGGGCCATGTCGGACCGGTATGTTGCACTGCAGCGATAGCGAGCCGGCTTCGGCCCAATCACCGCTAATCGATTGAAGCCTGCGCCTGCCTTTTAGTCAGACTAAATTACGTTTTCGAAACGGTTTTCTGGCTTTGACGCGGTGCAAAAAGAGCATTAGAAACCGGCTGTCCGAAGTCGCATCCGGAAGCGGCAACGCCGCATTTCCACCTGAGGCTCCAGGGACGCCGATCTGGGGGAGCCATGAGCAAATCACCAGCCACCCGCGCAAGACCGCTTTCGCCGCACCTGACCGTGTACCGGCCGCCGATCACCATGACGATGTCGATCATCCATCGCATCACCGGCGGCGCGCTCTATTTCGGCACGCTGCTGGTCGCCATATGGCTGATGGCGGCGGCAAGCTCGCAGCCGACATTCGACTGGGTCAATTGGGCCTTCGGCACCTGGCTCGGCCGGCTGATCCTGTTCGGCTACACCTGGGCGCTGATGCACCACATGCTGGGTGGCGTGCGCCACTTGGTCTGGGATACCGGCGCCGGCCTCGAGAAGCACACGGCCTCGAAGATCGCCTGGGCGACGCTGGCCGGCTCGATCCTGCTCACGCTGCTGATCTGGATCGCCGGCTATATGGCGCGGGGAGCCTGATCATGAGCACTGGCAAGACCGACATGCGCACGCCGCTGGCGAAAGTCCGCGGCCTGGGTTCGGCCCGCGAGGGCACCGGACATTTCTGGCGCCAGCGCCTCACCGCCATCGCCAACATCCCGCTGACGCTGTTCTTCGTCGGTTTCCTGATCGCGCTCAACGGCGCCGACTATGCGGACGTGCGGGCGGCGCTTGCCAATCCGTTCGTGGCGCTGGTGCTGGCCCTGGTGCTCATCTCCGGGCTCATCCATATGCGGCTCGGCATGCAGGTGATCATCGAGGACTACGTGCATGGCGAGGGCATGAAGCTGGCGCTTATCGCGCTCAATACGTTTTTCACCATAGCGGTCGGCGTCGCCTCGATCTTCGCCCTGCTCAAGCTGGCATTCGGAGGCTGAGTTGGCCAAGGACGCAAAAGGAGCCAACACCGGTTCCGCCTACACCTATGTCGATCACAAATTCGACGTGGTGGTCGTCGGCGCCGGTGGCGCCGGCCTGCGCGCCACGCTCGGCATGGCCGAACAGGGCCTTCGCACCGCCTGCATCACCAAGGTTTTCCCGACCCGCTCGCACACTGTGGCGGCGCAAGGCGGCATCGCCGCTTCGCTGTCCAACATGGGGCCCGATTCCTGGCAGTGGCATATGTACGACACCGTCAAGGGCTCGGACTGGCTGGGCGATGTCGACGCCATGGAATATCTGGTGCGCGAGGCGCCGGCGGCGGTGTACGAGCTCGAACATTACGGCGTGCCGTTCTCTCGCACCGAAGAGGGCAAGATCTACCAGCGGCCGTTCGGCGGCCACATGATGAATTACGGCGAGGGCCCGCCGGTGCAGCGCACCTGCGCGGCCGCCGACCGCACCGGCCACGCCATCCTGCACACGCTCTACGGCCAGTCGCTGAAGAACAACGCCCAGTTCTTCATCGAGTATTTCGCGCTCGACCTGATCATGGAGCCGGACGGTACCTGCACCGGCGTCGTCGCATGGAACCTCGACGACGGCACCATCCACCGCTTCTCGGCCAAGATGGTGGTGCTGGCGACCGGCGGCTATGGCCGCTCCTATTTCTCGGCGACTTCGGCGCATACCTGCACCGGCGACGGCGGCGGCATGGCCGCACGCGCCGGCTTCCCCCTGCAGGACATGGAGTTCGTGCAGTTCCACCCGACCGGCATCTACGGCGCCGGCTGCCTGATCACCGAAGGCGCGCGCGGCGAGGGTGGCTATCTCGTCAACTCCGAGGGCGAGCGCTTCATGGAGCGTTACGCGCCGTCGGCCAAGGACCTTGCCTCGCGCGACGTCGTCTCGCGCTGCATGACGCTGGAGATCCGCGAAGGACGCGGCGTCGGCCCGAAGAAGGACCACATCTTCCTGCACCTCGACCATCTCGATCCGGCCGTGCTGCACGAGCGGCTGCCGGGCATTTCGGAATCGGCAAAGATCTTTGCCGGCGTCGACCTGACCAAGGAGCCGATCCCGGTGCTGCCGACGGTGCACTACAATATGGGCGGCGTGCCGACCAATTACTGGGGCGAGGTGCTCAACCCGACGCCAAGGAGCCCGGACAAGGTGTCGCCCGGGCTGATGGCGGTCGGCGAGGCCGGCTGCGCCTCGGTGCACGGCGCCAACCGGCTGGGTTCGAACTCGCTGATCGACCTGGTGGTGTTCGGCCGCGCGGCGGCGATCCGGGCCGGCCAGGTCATCGATCGCAAGTCGGCGATCCCCGCGCCCAACGAAGCCTCGGTCGAAAAGATCATGGACCGCTTCGATCGGCTCCGCCACGCCAACGGCTCGACGCCGACGGCAAGCTTGCGTGAAAAGATGCAGCGGGCGATGCAGGAAGACGCGGCGGTGTTCCGCACGCAGGAATCGCTGGAGAATGGCTGCAAGCGCATTTCGGAAATCTGGACCGAGCTCAAGGACATAAAGGTGTTCGACCGTTCGATGATCTGGAACTCCGACCTGGTCGAGACGCTGGAACTGGAAAACCTGATGGCCAACGCCATCACAACGGTCTACAGCGCCGAGGCGCGCAAGGAGAGCCGCGGGGCGCATGCGCGGGAAGACTTTTCGGCACGCGACGACACGGTCTGGCGCAAGCATACGCTGGCCCGGCTCAGCGAAGACGGCAAGGTGACGCTGTCCTACCGGCCGGTGCATACCGAGCCGCTGCTGGCGGAAAAGGACGGCGGCATCAGCCTCGCCAAGATCGCGCCCAAGGCCAGGGTGTATTGACGATGGCGCCGGCGGCAGCAGGATATTCCGGTACGCCCCTTCCGGCCAAGCTCGGCCTGAAGGACGGCATGACCGCAGCCTTTATCGCGCTGCCCCACGACCTGGACGATCTCACGGATGCCGCGCGTTTCTCTTCGGTCGACCGGCTGGCCGATTGGTCGGAGATTTCGGGAACGACCCAGAAATACGATGCCGTCCATGCCTTCACCCGGCAGCGCGCCGAGATCGAGGATCGCCTCGGCGATGTCGAAGCGGCGATCAAGCGCGACGGCATGGTCTGGGTGTCCTAGCCGAAAAAGGCATCGAAGGTGCCGACCGACGTCACCGAGAGCGTCGTTCGCGCCGAGGCGCTGAAGCGCGACCTGGTCGATGTGAAAGTCGCCGCCGTCAATGAAATCTGGTCCGGGCTGAAGCTCGTCATCCGAAAAGACCGCAGGTAACGGTTGAACTGACGCTCCCCAAGAATTCGAAGATCCAGCAAGGCAAAACCTGACCGAAGCCGGATGGCGCACGGTCTCTATCGCGCTTTTCGATGACCTCTGCGATATGGCTGGCGCTGTCGACTTTGCACAGATCGACCGGCTGGCCCGTCTGATCGAGAATTTCGGCGCTCGCCTGAAATACGAGGCCGTCCATCTATCACACAACAATGCGCTTAGAGCGGTTCACCGTTTCACGGAAACGTCGAACCGCTCATGCACGCCGTTCGCCCAAAACCGAGGTCACTTTTGAGCGACGTATATTAGCAATCTCGAAAGTAATTGGCCGTTTGATATTTGCGCTTATCAGCATTGCCTTAGTATAGCGTTAAATGATTCTCGATATCCACTTCGGAAATCGTCGATCGAGTGCGAAGTATGCGCGGATTTCATGCTATTCGTTGCTGGCCAATTGGATCATTGGTCAGCGTCGCGACAGTGGGGTCGCTCACCTGGCTCGTGTCGCTGGTTTATCTTCAGGAGAAAAGGCTGCTGGCGGTCCTTGGCCTGGGCGCTCTGTGCTCGCTTCTCTTGCTGGATCGCCTCCAAGGGGTCAGGACGGATCAGCCAACAAGCAGGTGGTTCAGCGCCTACTTGTCGCTTATTCCTTGTTTTCTCTTCCTTTTCTATGTCTACGTCGAAAGTGTTTTCGGCTATTTCGATTGGGGCGCGATGTTCATGCATGTCGACGCCGGAGTTCTCACGCCCGGTGTCGTTCTCGAATGTCTGGTGAATACGGGAAGCACGATACTGGTCATTTTGGTCGTTCTTTTCGGCCTTGGCGCACTGAAGGCGCGCGGCACGCTGACACGAAGATTGGACGTTGCTTTGATGGCGTTCTTCCTGGCGGCAAACCCGATGCTGACGCGCCCGATCGCGGCTGCGATCCATCTCAACCCGCTGCATGATTTCCTGTCCAAGCGGTTCGTCGATATCACCTCTTTGACAAAACCGGCCGGAACAGCGTCGGAGACCGTCGCGCCAAGGAACCTCATTCATATTTTCATCGAGAGTGCCGAGCGCACCTACATGAACGAGGCGGAGTTCGGCGACGTCATGGGCCCGCTGCGCGAATTCGACAGGCGTGGCGTTTCGGCGACCAACATGGTGCAAGTTGCCTACACCAACAACTCCATCTCCGGGATGGTCGCCGCCAACTGTGGAACGCCGCTGCTAATAGCGTATTTCACAACGCGCCAGTACATGGAGGAGAATTCGCAATTCCTGCCAGGCCTGACCTGCCTGGGCGATGTTCTGAAGGCGCGAGGCTATCAGCAGAACTTCATTTCCGGTTGGCCGCTCGGCTTCACCGGTCAGGGAGAATTCTATTCCACCCATGGCTATTCATCGCTGTTTGGGGGATCCGAAGTGGTGGCCGCCGTCGGTGGGCGTGGCAGCTCTTTTGGCGCCGATGACGCCCAGGTTCTGGACATGAGCTTCGACGTTTTGCGGCGCGCGAACCGAGACGGCAAACCGGTCTCGCTGACGATCGCCGTCAGTGGTGGGCATGCGCCGGATGGCTACCTGACTGACAAATGTATCGGCAAGACAGGACTTTCCCCACAAGCCCCCAATATTCTCCATGCCGTGAAATGCACCAACATGCTGGTCGCAGACTTCATCCACAAAGCCGAGGCCGAAGGTCTGATGAGGAACACCGTTCTGGCGTTGCAAAGTGACCACCTCAGCGCGCCAAGCACGGTGACGGATCGCCTGAACACGTTTGAACGGCGCAATTTTTTCTCCCTGTCGGGCGATGGCATTCCCTCCAAGGCGTATACCGGGCTTTCGGGCACGATTGACGTATTTCCCTCCATTCTGGAGGCGCTAGGCGTGCCGCTCCCAAATGACCAGGCTGCCCTTGGCGTTTCGCTGCTTGGGGATCGACCGACGCTGGTCCAGGCACTTGGACAGGGCCAGTTCGATGACGCGATCCATGCCGAGGACGTGCTCGTCAGATCATTCTGGCAGCTGAAACCGGCACGGACGGCCGCGGCGTCCGAGGCTGAGCCGCATTAATGCCAGGGTGCACACCGGCGGCAAGTGTTCGATGCCAGATAGCGCCTTGATTTGGCACCCAGAAGCCGATTAAAAGGTCACGTTCAGAGGCACGCCAATGGTCGAACTTACGCTCCCCAAGAACTCGAAGGTCCAGCAGGGCAAGACCTGGCCGAAGCCGGAAGGCGCGACCAATCTCAGGGAATACCGCATCTACCGCTGGTCGCCGGACGATGACCAGAACCCGCGCATCGACAGCTATTTCGTCGACATGGACGATTGCGGGCCGATGGTGCTCGACGCGCTGCTATGGATCAAGAACAAGATCGACCCGACGCTGACCTTGCGCCGCTCCTGCCGCGAGGGCATCTGCGGCTCCTGCGCCATGAACATCGACGGCTCCAACACGCTCGCCTGCACGAAGGGCTGCGACGACATTTCCGGCGCCGTCAAGGTCTACCCACTGCCGCATATGCAAGTGGTCAAGGACCTGGTGCCCGACCTCACCAATTTCTATGCCCAGCACGCCTCGATCCAGCCGTGGCTGAAGACGGTATCGCCGGAGCCGGCCAAGGAATGGCTGCAGAGCCACGAGGAGCGTGAGAAGCTGGATGGCCTCTATGAGTGCATTCTGTGCGCCTGCTGCTCGACCTCCTGCCCGAGCTACTGGTGGAACGGCGACCGCTATCTCGGGCCGGCAACGCTGCTGCAGGCCTATCGCTGGCTGATCGATTCCCGCGACGAGGCCAAGGGCGAGCGGCTCGACAATCTCGAAGACCCGTTCCGGCTCTATCGCTGCCACACCATCATGAACTGCGCGCAGACCTGCCCCAAGGGCCTCAACCCGGCCAAGGCGATCGCCGAAATCAAAAAGATGATGGTGGAGAGAAGGGTGTAGTTTTAGTGGGGAAATCTCCTCAGCCGTTGCGATCCTTCCCACCCCCCTCTGTCCTCCCGGACATCTCCCCCGCAAGGGGGGAGATTGGCCGTCATCCCGGCTTTCGCTAATTTCCAACTTTGCGAGAATGGTCTGACCGCGCTAAAGCTGCCGATCTCCCCCTTGCGGGGGAGATGTCCGGCAGGACAGAGGGGGGTGCTGTCCCGCCGACCTCAGAAGGATAGCGACGCCATGACAGATACCGACCTTCCCATTCTCTCCCCTGTCGAGGCGCGCGTGCTCGGCTGCCTGATCGAGAAGAAGGAGCTGACGCCGGATGTCTATCCGCTGACGCTCAACGGCGCGCATGCCGCGGCCAACCAGAAGACGGCGCGCGAGCCGGTGATGGCGGTCGAACTTGTCGAGGTCAGGCGGGCGCTGAGCCAGTTGGAGCAGAAGGGCCTGGTCCGGCAGGTCTTCGCCTCGCGCGTCGAGCGCTACGAGCATCAGGTGGCGCAGCGCTTTTCGCTCACCTCGGCGCAGATCGCGCTGATCGGCCTGATGCTGTTGCGCGGCGCGCAGACGGCGCACGAATTGCTGGCGCGAACCGAGCGCATGGCGCGGTTTTCGTCGATCGAGGCGCTCCGCACCGACCTCGACCTGCTGATCGGCCGCCGGCCGCCGCTGGTGGTTCTGATCGAGCGTGGCCCCGGCCAGCGCGAGGAGCGTTTTATGCACCTGCTGAGCGGCGCGGTGCAGATCGCGCCCGTCGCCATGCACCAGGCGCCGTCGGTCGCCTCATCGGTCTCCGGCCTCGAAGAGCGCGTCAGTACCCTCGAGGAAGAAGTTGCGAGGCTGCGCACCCTCATCGAGGCGCTGACCGGCGAAGGCCGCTAACAATCATTCGAGACGCTGGCGGGACAGCGCCCCCCTCTGTCCTGCCGGACATCTCCCCCTCTTGGGGGGAGATTTGGACGTCACCTCGACTTTCGCCAATCTCCGACGCTGAATGAGGCAGGACGGCAAAGCTGCCAATCTCCCCCCATGGGGGGAGATGCCCGGTAGGGCAGAGGGGGGGTGACCCGGCGCCGGCGTTGCGAAAGATGCTTCTACAAAATGCAAAACGCCGGCCCTTGAGCCGGCGTTTCTGTATCGAACCCGAGCTCTCACCCAAGCCTGGCGTCGAGCGACACTTTTATGGCGCCGAGTGCCTTGGAAACCGGGCATTCGGCCTTGGCCTTTTCGGCCAGTTCCTTGAACTTGGCCGCATCGATGCCCGGCACCTTGCCGACCACCGTAAGCGCGCTACCGGTGATGCCGGTACCGGGAACCAGTGTCACCACCGCCTTGGCGTCGAGCTCGGTGGCGGGCGTGCCGTTTTCAGCCAGGAAGTGCGAGAACTGCATGGCGTAGCAGCCGGCATGCGCCGCGGCGATCAGCTCTTCCGGATTGGTGCCGGATTTGCCACTCTCGTCCTCGAAGCGCGCCTTGAACGAATAGGGCGTGCCCTTCAGGGCCCCGCTCTGCGCATCGAGCGTGCCGTTGCCCTCTTTCAGATTGCCTTTCCAGACGGCGTTTGCGGTGCGGTCCATGAATTCCTCCTTGGTTGTCGTGGTGGGTTGTCGTGGCGGGTTGCCGGGCTTGTGATCGGGGTTGGGGCCGGCGTCCGGTCAACTATAGCGCGCGCAGACGCGAAGACCACTGCGCTCTTTGGACCACTGCACGGGTGTCGACCGCAGTCGCTTCGATTCTTTTTGAAAAAAAGCGCGTGCAGAAATGTCGACTTTGATCCACCTCGCCCGTCCTGCGGGCGGCCACCCAAGTTGATGGCCGGATGGAGGATCACATGGATATGCTGTTTTGTGTGCATTGGAAGAAAAAAGCAGGCCGCGGAGGCGGTGGACAGGAGGCCGACTGGATGCACCAGCCCGCGCCGGCGTTCGGCCGGTTTCTGGCGGCGGTTGCCATCATCGGGGTTGCGGTGTGCATTCTCGACCACGCTGCGGCGGGCAAGGGCCGGGCCGACACGCTCGTCGCCTCGACACAGCAAGGGAGCTCGAAATGAAATATGTTTGCCTGGTCTATGGTGAGGAAAAGGATCTTCACGCGCTGACCCCGGCAGGGTCGGCCAAGCTCAACGCCGATTCGCTGGCCTATGACCGATCGCTTGAGGACAAAGGCATGCTGATCGTCGCCGAGGCGCTGCAATCGGTGAAGACCGCCAAGACGGTGCGGCGACGCCAGGGCAAGCGGCTGGTCACCGACGGGCCCTTCACCGAGACCAAGGAGCAGTTGCTCGGCTTCGTCATGGTCGAGGCAAAGGATCTCGACGAGGCGCTGGACATTGCCGCCGGCATCCCGCTGGCCGAACTCGGCACGATCGAGGTCCGCGCCATCTACGACATACCGGGATCATAGATCCGTGCCATGCGTTGCGGTTACTTCGAAGCCAGGGCGTTCGGTCGAGCGAACGTCTCGGATTCGCTCGCAACTTTGCGCGTTGAAGCAAGGCAAGAGTTCTCCTATCGTCACCGGGATTTTGGGGGATTCTTCATGCCTTTCCTGATTGCGATCCTTGGCGTGTTGGGCGCAGCGGCGTTCTGGTGGTACCGGATGAAGGCGATGAACGAGGCAGCGCGTGACGTTGCCGATGTCATCGGTCGGGTCCAGGGCTCCGTGCGCCGCAAGAAGCTGCGCAAGCAGGCGGCCCTGTCGCCGCTGACGGCGATCGACGATCCGGTGGTGGCGGCCGCGACGTTGATTACCGCCATCGTTTCCGAGGATGGGCCTGTGCTGCCGCAGCGCGAGGCGGTCATTCGCGCGGTGATTTCGGAGATCGCCGACAAGAAGAAGACGGACGAGGCGGTGATTTACGCCAAATGGGCCGCGTCACAGATCGACGACACGACGATCGTCATCGACAAGCTGGCGCCGTTCCTGCGCGAACGGCTCGATGTGGCCGAGCGAAACGATCTGCTGCAGATGGTCAACCGCGCCGCGCAAGGTGGCGAGAAACGCCTTGAGATCGCCGACCAGAGGATATTGCGGCTGCGGCAGAAGCTGGGCTTCGAGGTCAACTGATGTTCGGCTGAGGCCACCTGACCTGAATCTCAACACACCCTGGCATGTCGGTGTCAGATCGCCTCGCCCTTCAGCAGGCGCGGCGTCCCGGCGGACAATCCCGATGCCTGGCGGATAAAAAACTCCTTCAGTCGCGGCATGCGCTCGACCAGGCCGAGCCCGATGTCACGGACGGCGCGCAGCGGGCCGATGTCGTTGGAAAACAGCCGGTTCAGCACGTCTGTGGTGATGCCCATCTGCACGGTGTCGAAGCGCCGCCACTGCTGGTAGCGTTCGAGCACGTCGAGCGCGCCGATGTCCTGGCCGAGGCGGTCGGCCTCGACGATCACTTCGGCCAGAGCGGCGACATCCTTGAAGCCGAGATTGAGGCCCTGGCCGGCGATCGGGTGGATGCCGTGGGCGGCGTCGCCGGCCAGCGCTATGCGCGGCGCGACGAAGGCGCGCGCGATGGTCAGGCCGAGCGGCCAGGCGCGCGGCTTGTCCGCGACGCGGATCTCGCCAAGCTTCAGGCTGAAACGCTGTTCGAGTTCGTGCTCGAAGACGAGATCGTCACCGGCAACCAGCTTCTCGGCATCATGCGTGCGCTCGACCCAGACGATCGACGAACGGTTGGTGCCGTCCTCGCCGGGCTTGAGCGGCAGCGTGGCAAACGGGCCGGCCGGCAGGAAATGTTCTTCCGCGCGGCCATTGTGCGGGCGTTCATGCGCCACCGTGCAGACGATGCCGGACTGGCCATATTCCCACTTCACCGTCTTGATGCCGGCCATGTCGCGCAGCTTCGAGTTGACGCCGTCGGCGGCAACCAGCAGCCGGGCCTTCAGCGTCGCACCGTCGGCAAGATGCACGGTGATGCCGGCGCCGTTGGTGTCAAAACCCTGCACGGCGACGCCTTCGATGATGTCGATGCCGAGTTTCTCGGCGCTGGCCCGCAAGGCGCCGTTCAGTACCCGGTTGGCGACCATATGGGCAAAGGGTTCGCCCGGTGCGACCTCGCCGTCGAAGGTCAGGAAGACCGGGCGCACCGGATCGGAGGTGCGCGAATCGGTGATGATCATCTCGGTGATCGCCTGGGCCTGCGGCGCGATCTCGGCCCACACGCCGAGCTGGTCGAGCATGCGGCAGGCGGCGGCGGCAATGGCCGATGCGCGGCCATCCCTTTGCCAGGCGCCGGCGGGTGCGGCATCGACCAGAGCGACGGCAAGGCCCGGACGCGCCTGCTTCAGCGAGACGGCGCTGGCCAAGCCGACATAGCCGGCACCGGCGACCAGAACATCGAGCCCGGATCTGTTTTTTGCGTCGGTCTTGCGTTCCATCTTCTTCGCTCCTTCCACGCCGACCGGGCTTGCGCCCTTGACTGCCTGTCCGTCCTGTCGGAAACCGCCATAACACTTCTGCGGCAAGGGTGCGAAAATATGACGGCTGCCATGGACGAGCTTCTCGGTATTCTCGACCTCGAGAAGCTGGAACACAATCTGTATCGTGGTCGCAGCCCCTTGCTCGACTGGCAGCGCGTGTTCGGCGGGCAGACCATCGCCCAGGCGCTGGTGGCGGCACAGCGGACAGTCGACCCAGATCGCCACGTGCATTCGCTTCACGGCTATTTCATGCGGCCCGGCGACACCAAGGTGCCGATCGTCTACGAGGTCGACCGGATCCGCGACGGCGGCTCCTTCACCACGCGCCGCGTGGTGGCGATCCAGCATGGCCAGGCGATCTTTTCGCTGGAAGCCTCGTTCCAGCAGGACGAGGTCGGCCTCGAACACCAGGTGCCGATGCCGCAGGACGTCCCGGCGCCAGACACATTGCTGTCGCAGCGCGAATTGCTCGGCAAATTCGGCGAGGCGGTGCCCGAAGGCATCAAGCGCTACTGGGAACGCGACCGGCCGATCGAAATGAAGCCGGTCATGCTGAAGCACTACACCAGTCGTGAAAAGCTGGAGCCGAAGCAGAACATCTGGATCCGCACGACCGGTCCGGTGCCGGCGGATCGCGCCATCCAGGCGGCGGTGCTGGCCTATCTTTCCGACATGACGCTGCTCGACACATCGACCTTCGCGCATGGCCGCGCCATTTTCGATCGCGACATCCAGGCGGCAAGCCTCGATCACGCCATGTGGTTCCATCGCAGCCATCCGCTCGACGACTGGATGCTCTACACGCAAGACAGCCCGTCGACTCAGGGGTCGCGCGGCTTTACGCGCGGCTCGCTGTTTGCCCGCGATGGCACGCTGATCGCCTCGGTTGCCCAGGAAGGGCTGATCCGGCTCAAGCGATCGCCTGCAGAGTAGGCATTTTGAGAAAATTGCCTAATTTTTAAGCAAGTGATGTGCCGCTGTTGCGGGCACGTCGTCGCTTTGGCGGCCTCAATTCCTTTGTTTACAACGGGTTAACACCCTGCTTCGGCAATTGGCACGGAGCTTGAATCCTTGTCGGGCACTCTCCGGCTCTTTGGGTTCGGTGAAGTCGTGCAAACGCGGGGGACCGCAACAGCAAAGGGTGAAACCTTATGAAAATCGTGATGGCAATCATCAAGCCGTTCAAGCTCGACGAGGTGCGTGAAGCGCTTACCGCCGTAGGCATCCAGGGCCTGACCGTCACCGAGGTCAAAGGCTACGGGCGTCAGAAGGGACATACGGAAATCTATCGCGGAGCGGAATACGCGGTCAGTTTCCTGCCGAAGATCAAGATCGAAGTCGCGGTCAGTGCCGACGTGGTCGACAAGGCCGTCGAGGCTATCACCGCGGCCGCCAAGACCGGCCAGATCGGCGACGGCAAGATCTTCGTTTTCGGCATCGATCAGGCGGTGCGCATCCGCACCGGCGAAACAGACACCGACGCGCTCTGAGCGGCGAACACGTATTCCAATGGAGAGTTCAATGAATATTCCTTCCACCTTGAAGACGACGGGACGCGCCGCCCTTTTAGGGTCGCTCGCTCTCGCAGCATTGGGCACGGTCGCCGCCTTCGCGCAGGAAGCGGCTCCCGCCGCGGCCGCGGCTGCACCGGCTGCTGCCCCCACCCCGGTGCTCGACACCGGCAACACCGCCTGGATGCTGACCTCGACGGCGCTGGTGCTGATGATGACCATTCCGGGCCTGGCACTGTTTTACGGCGGCATGGTGCGCAAGAAGAACGTGCTCGCCACCATCATGCAGAGCTTTGCCATCACCTGCCTGGTGACGGTGCTGTGGTTCATGTTCGGCTATTCGCTGGCCTTCTCCGACGGTGGCGGCATGAATGCCTATCTCGGCGGCACCTCGAAATTTTTCCATCACGGCATCACCACAGCCTCGCTGTGGCTGCCGGGCGTCGCGAACATTCCTGAATTCGTCTTCTCGATGTTCCAGATGACCTTCGCCATCATCACCCCGGCGCTGATTGCCGGCGCCTTCGCCGAACGCTTCAAATTCTCGGCGCTGCTGATCTTCATGGCGCTCTGGCTGCTGGTCGTCTACGTGCCGATCGCGCATTGGGTCTGGGGTGGCGGCTTCCTCGGCACGGCTGGCGTGCTCGACTTCGCCGGCGGTACGGTCGTCCACATCAACGCCGGTGTCGCCGGTCTGGTCTGCGCGCTGGTCCTCGGCAAGCGCGAAGGCTACGGCACCACCAACATGGCGCCGCACAACCTGGTCTATTCGGTGATCGGTGCTTCCCTGCTGTGGGTCGGCTGGTTCGGCTTCAACGCCGGTTCGGAACTGGCTGCCGACGGCCTCGCCGGTGCCGCCATGCTCAACACCCAGGTTGCCACCGCAGCAGCAGCGTTGGCCTGGATGTTCGCCGAATGGATCGTCGCTAAGAAGCCCTCCGTGCTCGGCATCATCTCGGGTGCCGTTGCCGGCCTGGTCGCGGTGACGCCGGCTTCCGGCTTCGTCAACCCGACCGGCGCCTTCATTGTCGGCATCGTTGCCGGCGTCGTCTGCTATCTCTCGGCGGTCAAGGTCAAGCACATGTTCGGCTATGACGACTCGCTCGATGCGTTCGGCGTGCACGGCGTTGGCGGCATCATCGGCGCCCTGCTCACCGGCGTGCTCGCCGATCCGGCGATCAACAGCCTGTCGTCGGGTGCTTCGCTCGGCAAGCAGATCTACGGCGTCGCCGTCACCATCGTGTGGACGGCCATCGCCACCTTCGTGATCCTCTACATCGTCAAGGCGCTAGTCGGCCTGCGTCCGACGACCCAGGAAGAGGTCGAGGGCCTCGACATCTCCCAGCATGGCGAAGTGGTGCCGTAAGGCCAGCTTAGCCAAGGGGCCGGTGGAACCCTCCTCCCGCCGGCCCCCTTACCTGCCTACGCAATTCCGAGCGGAAAACCACCGCACATTTTCCTGGAATTGCCTTGAAAGATCCCGTCGTGACGCTCCCGAAAGGAGGTCACGCATTGAGGCCCGGACACGTTCCGGGCCTCTTTTTTGGTCCGTTCTTCCGGTGACGGAATTCCGGCAATCATGTTCACGTGACGAAGTTCTTTTAGGAAGCATCGACCGCTCTGGTCCCGACCTGTGGGGACGATCGTCGTGCTGACTTAAGCAGGATCTCCCGACAAACCGTTCCGGCGGCAGCCCTATCCGCCGGCGCCGTCGTCCATCATGGTGTTTGTCAGCGTCTCATAGGCCCTGCTGCATGACTGGGAATGAGGGCAGTTCCTGACGATCATCACAGGCGCCACCGTCAGGACGGCCGCGATGAAAATCTGCAGGCCGAGCCCCAGCAACCCAAATCCCTTGCCGAAAAGACCCCTGTACAGAAAATACAGGCCTTGCATCAGACAGGCGGTGGCGAGGGTGTGCAGCAGCGGGCCGGTCGCTCTTGCATAGGGCGTCACGTAGCCGTCCGGGAAGCCCACCATGCCGAGTTCGACAAACCAGTGAAAAGCGAGCAGAAGACTGAGCCCTGCCCAGCCAAGAACCGCCACGCGAAGGATGACAGATTGCATGCCTCTACCCAAATTGGTGGCCCTGCGGCAACGTCACGGCCCCTTCTCAGGTCGCTTTCCTCGGGCAGCAAGCGGCTCAACCGTCGGTAACGAGGTTTGATCATCTCAAACTCTTATAGTTAATGCGCCCTTAACCTTCCCGCCGATAGTCTGAGACCCGAATCTGCCGGAGTGCGCCACGCACCCGCACGAAGCAATGACAGACGGGGATGAGCATGCGTTCAGGGGCTTCAGCACCGCTCGCGCTGGCCGATACGGGGCACGGCATCCAGGCGTTCGCGCGGCGCCAGGTCGGACGGCTGGTCGGCGCCGGACTGTTCGTGCTGGCCGCATTCGGCGTCGCCAGCCTTGCCACCTGGAATGTCGCCGATCCGAGCTTCTCGCACGCGACGAACAACACCGTCACCAACGCCATGGGCTATGCCGGCGCCGTGTTCTCCGACCTGGCGATGCAGTTCTTCGGCCTAGCCGCGGTTGCTGCGCTGGTTCCGACCGTGATCTGGGGCTTTCTGCTGTTTTCCGCGCGCGGCGTCGACAGGTTGCCCAGGCGCGGGCTTTCCTGGTTTGGCTTCGCCCTGCTCGCCGCGGCAATGGCCGGCTGCGTGGTGCCGCCCAAGACCTGGCCGCTGCCCACCGGCCTCGGCGGCGTGTTCGGCGACATGGTGCTTAAGATCCCCGGGATTGTGATCGGCGGCTATCCGACCGGGCTGTTCGCCAGCATCATCGCCATCTTGCTGGCCGCACCCGCGCTGTGGCTCTTTGCCCACGGTTCGGCGCTGATCGGACGCAAGAATGGCTTCGCCGTGATGGAGGACGAGCCTGCCGTCGATCCGCGTGAGGACGACCTTTTGTTCGACAATGACGAGGATGAAGGCGACGAAGGCATTCTGGCGCTTGGCGCCATCACCCACTGGTGGCTGTCGCTGCGCGCCTGGATGCACCGCCGCGCCGTGCGCCGCAGGCAGGAGCGGGAGGAGTACGAGCCGGAGATGGAGCCGCGCGCGAGCGGCTGGCGGCGCGCCGCCGAACGGGTCGAATCGGCCGAGTTCGCCGAATCGCGGATGAGCCCGGACGGTCGCGCCCGCGTTGAGCCCGAATTCTTCGCCGCCATGGTCAATGACCGCAGTGTTTCGGTCGATCTGGATGATGACGATGTCTTCGGCGATCGCTTCGATAATGGCGAAGATGCCGATTTCGACGATGAGCCCGTCGTGCAACGCCGTTCGGCGCCGACCGCGAGGGTGCAGCAGTTCCGCTCCGATGCCGCCACCCGCGTCGAGGCGCCGGCGCCGCGTCCGGCTCCAGGCGCCCGCGTCCAGCGCGAGGCGCAGACATCGCTGATCGGCTCAGAAAAATTCGAGATGCCGTCGCTGCATTTCCTGTCCGAACCGAAGAACGTGGTGCGGGATGCCAGCCTGTCCAAGGACGCGCTGGAACAGAATGCCCGCCTGCTCGAGGGCGTGCTGGAGGATTTTGGCGTCAAGGGCGAGATCATCGCCGTCCGCCCCGGTCCCGTCGTCACGCTCTATGAGCTCGAACCGGCGCCCGGCATCAAATCCTCGCGCGTCATCGGCCTGTCCGACGACATCGCCCGCTCGATGAGCGCCATCGCCTGCCGCGTCGCTGTGGTGCCCGGCCGCAACGCCATCGGCATCGAACTGCCGAACGCCAAGCGCGAAACCGTTTATCTCCGCGAGATTCTGGCCAGCCGCGACTTTGAAACGACGAAGGCCAAACTGGCGCTGGCGCTGGGCAAGACCATCAATGGCGAGGCGGTCATCGTCGACATCGCCAAGATGCCGCACGTGCTGGTCGCCGGCACCACCGGCTCGGGCAAGTCGGTCGCCATCAACACCATGATCCTGTCGCTGCTCTATCGGCTGACGCCGCAGGATTGCCGGCTGATCATGATCGATCCGAAAATGCTGGAACTGTCGGTCTATGACGGCATTCCGCATCTGCTCACGCCGGTGGTCACCGATCCGAAGAAGGCGGTGGTGGCGCTGAAATGGACCGTGCGCGAGATGGAGGACCGTTACCGCAAGATGTCGAAGGTCGGCGTGCGCAACATCGATGGTTTCAACGCCCGAGTGCAGCAAGCCGACAAGAAGGGAGAAAAGATCTCGCGCACCGTGCAGACCGGTTTCGACCGCCAGACCGGCGAGGCGATTTACGAGACCGAGAATCTCGACCTCGAGCCGATGCCCTATATCGTCGTCATCATCGACGAGATGGCCGACCTGATGATGGTCGCCGGCAAGGACATCGAAGGTGCGGTGCAACGCCTGGCGCAGATGGCGCGTGCCGCCGGCATCCACGTCATCATGGCGACACAGCGTCCCTCGGTTGACGTCATCACCGGCACCATCAAGGCCAATTTCCCGACCCGCATCTCCTTCCAGGTGACGTCGAAGATCGACAGCCGCACCATCCTGGGCGAGCAGGGCGCCGAGCAGCTGCTCGGGATGGGCGACATGCTCTACATGGCCGGCGGCGGCCGTATCCAGCGCGTGCATGGCCCGTTCGTCGCCGATGAAGAGGTCGAGAAGATCGTCGCGCATCTGAAGCTGCAGGGCGTACCGGAGTATCTCGACGCCATCACCGAGGACGACGGCGAGGACGACGACGAGCCGTCGGGCAAGGGCGGTTCGGGCGGTGGCGGCGGCAACAGCAATTTCGAGGATTCCGATGATCCTTACGATCAGGCGGTTTCCGTGGTGCTGCGCGACGGCAAGGCTTCCACCAGCTACATCCAGCGCCGGCTGGGCATCGGCTACAACCGCGCCGCCTCGATCATCGAGAAAATGGAGAAGGAAGGGATCGTCGGCCCGGCCAACCATGCCGGCAAGCGCGAGATCCTGGTGCCGACCGAAGAGGACAAGTTCTGACCTTGTGGGCAACCTTGAACCGCTCAGGGCGTTGAAGCGAATGAGGCGCGGCTGACCCGCCAAACTTCAGCCCAACTGGGGGTCCAAGCACTAGGGCAACTCAGGAATCAGATGAGAGTGACCGACATGAAAAACGATCCTTCAGCGCTCCGCAGTTTTGCTCCCACCCGGCGCCAGTTGCTCGGGCTGGGCCTGGGGTTTGCAGGGGCGGCGGCCTTCAACGTGATGCCCGGCTTCCAGTTGCTGGCTTCGGCGCAAGCGGCCGTGCCGCCGGCCGCACAGAAGATCGCCGACCATTTTTCCTCGGTCAAATCGATGAGCGGGGAATTCGTGCAGTTCGGCCCCAAGGGCGAGCAGACCGGTGGCAAGTTCTTCCTCGAACGGCCGGGCAAGATCCGCTTCAACTATGACGGCGCGTCAAATTTCCGGGTGATTTCAGACGGCAAGTCGGTGGTCATCCTCAACAAGAGGCTCAACACCTCCGATCTCTATCCGCTGTCGAAGACGCCGCTGAAGCTGCTGCTCGACGACAAGATCGATCTCTCCGGCGACCGCGTCAAAAGCGTCAAGCAGGAAGACGACCTCACCACCATCCAGCTCGCCGACAAATCGGTGTTCGGCAATTCGAAGATCACGATGATGTTCGATCCCAAATCCTACGAGCTGCGTCAGTGGACGATCACCGACGCACAGGGCAAGGACACGACGGTGATGATCTTCAACGTCAAGGAAGGCGTCAGCTTCGCCGCCGACACTTTCGCCATCGACTACAGCGCGAATCGCGAAGTCAACACCAGGGCGCGCTAGAGCATTCAAGGAAAAGTGTGAAACGGTTTTGCCGGGGAAAGCGCCTAGCGCTTTCCCTTAGGGAATTGTGTCAGAACAAGGAGATAGAGCGGTTCTGCGTTTCCGTGAAACGATGAACCGCCCCAGGACCAATCGCGTCAATAGCTGTGGAAAGCCCTGGGTCGCGCCTCGCCGGGCGGGGGCCGGCTTGTCTTTGCGGCTTGCGGCTGGCAGTTTCCCGGACTGACTCCGTCAAAAGGCGTCTTGCCCGCCAGGGCCTGTCGGTTCTGGCTGGCTATACGCTGTCCTGGATTGCCGAATGCCCTTTTCCATTGCCACCTGGAACATCAACTCCGTTCGCCTGCGCATGCCGATCGTCGAACGCCTGCTTGTCGAGCATGCGCCGGATGTGCTCTGCCTGCAGGAGACCAAGGTTCCGGACGAATTGTTTCCCGAAAAGGCGTTCCGCAAGCTCGGCTACGAGCACATCGCCTTCCACGGCCAGAAGGGCTACCACGGCGTCGCCACGGTGGCGCGGCGGCCGATCGAGGTGGTCGAAAGGCGCCGCTTCTGCGAGATAGAGGACAGCCGGCACCTGTCGGTGACAGTGCGGGCCGGCGGCAAGGCTATCCTGCTGCATAATTTCTACGTTCCGGCGGGTGGCGACGAACCGGATCCTGTCATCAACAGGAAGTTCAAGCACAAGCTCGATTTCGTCGCCGAGATGAATGCCATCCGTGCCGAGCATGACGAGGTGTCCGGCTCTGTCCTTGTCGGCGATCTCAACATCGCCCCGCTCGAACACGACGTCTGGTCGCACAAGCAGTTGCTCAACGTGGTCAGCCACACGCCGGTCGAGACGGAAAGATTCGAGGCGATGCGACTGGCCGGCAACTGGGTCGACCTGATGCGGCTCAATATTCCGCAGGAGCAGAAGCTCTACACCTGGTGGAGCTATCGCGCGCAGGACTGGCAGGCCTCTGACCGTGGCCGGCGGCTCGATCACGTCTGGTCGTCGCCAAATCTGGTGGCTGATTTTGCCGGCTACGAGATCCTGCGCCTGGCGCGCGGCTGGGAGCGCCCGTCGGACCATGTGCCGGTCATAGCGCGCTTCGATCTCGATTAAAGCTACGTCGCGGCCAGACCTTACCCCTAAGGTCCTGGCAGCGGGATGACCAGCTCATCGCTGCCGCTAGTCAGAGAAGCGGGGCGCCAGTTCCTCGATACGGCGGATCAGTGTCTGAAATTCCTCGGAGATACGCTGGTGGAGATTCACCGCGATTTCCGGATATTCTTCGAGGATGCGGCGGAACATCTTGCGGCTGAGCCGTATCACTTCCGAATCGATTTCGGCCGACGCGCTGGTCAGCCGGTTGCTGTCGGCGATCAATGCCAGTTCGCTCAGGATCGCGCCGGGGCCGACCGAACGTATCGGGATGCGTTCGCCGTTCTGCTCTCGATAGAGCAGGATGCGCCCGCTGACCACGACATAGGCGGAATCGGCCTCGTCGTCCTCGCGGTAAAGCTTGTGGTTGGCAAGCAATATTGTGTTCTCGGCGCCGAAGGCGAGCAGACGCAACTGTTCCTGCGTGAAGCCCTCGAAGAGCCTCACGGCGGACAGGATGCGAATGTCGTCATCCAACGCCATCTAGCTGTGTCCCCGAACGGTCAGTCCATTCCCTCCCCTGCGATACGATCCACAACCCCCTCCAAATGGATCGTACCCGAATGCGGTCCCGCCCGGCCGCTGATTGGATAATGAAATGTTTAAGGAACCAGCTTGTAGCCACCGCTTTCTGTCACAAGAATTTCCGCATTGGAAGGATCGCGCTCGATCTTCTGGCGCAGCCGGTAGACGTGGGTTTCCAGCGTGTGCGTGGTGACGCCGGAATTGTAGCCCCACACCTCCTCGAGCAGCACGTCGCGTGTCACCACCTTCTGGTCGGCGCGATAGAGATATTTGATGATCGAGGCCTCCTTCTCCGTCAGCCGCACCTTGCCGCCGCGCGGGTCGATCAGCAGTTTCTGGCTGGGCTTGAAGGTGTAGGGCCCGACCGAGAAGGTGGCGTCCTCGCTCTGCTCATGCTGGCGCAATTGCGCCCGGATGCGCGCCAGCAGCACGGCAAAGCGGAACGGCTTCGTCACATAGTCGTTGGCGCCGGCCTCGAGACCAAGGATCGTATCGGAATCGGTGTCGTGGCCGGTCAGCATGATGATGGGCGCCTTGTAGCCGCCCTTGCGCAGGATCTTCACCGCTTCGCGGCCATCCATGTCGGGCAGCCCGACATCCATGATGAGCAGATCGATGAGGCCGCCGCGCGCGGTCGCAACGCCTTTTGCCGCAGTCGATTCCTGCAGCACGTCAAATTCCTCGTAGAGGGACAATTGCTCGACCAGAGTGCCGCGCAGGTCGTCATCGTCGTCGACGATTAGAATGGTGCGTGAAGTCATGGATCAATCCGTTGTTTTGAAAAGAAAATTCAGTTGACCGCTGTCTCTTTATGCGGAAGCTGACCAGCACAACAGCCGATCACAGTGATTTGTTCCGTGGCACGATCATACAAGAAAAAACGCGATAGCAATGCAGCCGGCGCAATTTTGCGAAAAGAGCTGCGCGTGCTGACCGTGCGGGCGAGGCCCGGAAACCCAAGCCAGGGCCTGCTGCAGGCCGGCAGAACGGTGTTTGCGTGTGCGCTGGGGCGGGGCGGCATCTCGGCCGACAAGCGTGAAGGCGACGGCGCCACGCCGCTTGGCCCGATGCGGATCGTGTCGGGCTATTTCCGGGGAGATCAGTTCTCCAGCGGCCGCAAGACCCGTTTGGCGATGACGCAGATCGGGCCTGATCTGGGCTGGTGCGAAGTGCCTGACGACCGGAATTATAACAGGCCGGTCAAGATTCCCTATGGCGCCAGCCACGAACGCATGCGGCGCGACGACCGCCTCTATGACGCCTGCCTGGTGCTCGACTGGAACCTGGCGCCACGCCGGCGCGGGCGCGGCAGCGCCATCTTCTTCCATCTGGCGCGCCCCGGCTTCACGCCGACTCAAGGGTGTGTGGCGGTGACCGCGCGCACAATGGCGCGGCTGCTGCCGCTGTTGTCGGACAAGACTGTGATGAGGGTAGTTAGGTAAGGGCCATTGAAATTCACGTGATGACGGCCTGCAAATGACGATTTCCTGCGCTTCCGGCGCTCACGTACGTCAAGTACGCTCCGCTCCGGTTCTCGGAACCGGTCATTTTCGACTTGGCCTGCCCTGAATCTCAACAGCCCTTCGAGCGATCAACCGTTCGGCTTCTGCCAGCCGATGTCGAGCAGGCCCAACCGGCCCATTTCCCGGTCCATGGCACGGGCGACGTCACGGCGCTCGGCGCCGATGTCGCGCAGCTGGCGATCGGAGAGGTTCTCGACGCTCTGGTGGGCTATATCGTGGCGGGCGAGGCGGATGGCGACCCTGGCATGTCGAAACCAGTCAAGCACCGCGCTAAGCCAGGCCGGGGTGGATACCGGCGCATTCAAGACAATGTGGGACATGGGGTGATCCGTTTCATCCGGATATCAAATCCGGTTTGATGGTGTTGCGATGGGTGGATCATGCCGCATTGAAATTTAAATGAGAAACGAGTAGTTCTTTTGAGATCGTCAAGTTTTATTTGAGGATGGCATGTCCCGCCTGCTGCCTGGAACGCGAGCGCTGAGGACGCTGGAAGCTGCCGCCCGACACCTCAACTTCACGCGTGCCGCCGACGAGCTCGGCCTGACGCCGGCAGCGGTCAGCCATCAGATCAAGGAAATCGAGGATCAACTGGGCATCGTGCTGTTCACCCGCACCAGCCGCACCATCCGGCTGACGGCGGCGGGCACGGTGCTGTTCGAGGCATCGATCGATGCACTCGACCTGCTTGGCCGGGCCGTCTCGCGGGCACGCAAGCTGACCCGCGGCACGACACTGCTGAAGGTAACGCTTGACGCGCAGTTCGCTTCAAAATGGCTGATGCGGCGCGTCGACGATTTTCGCAGGCATCACCCCAATATCGAGCTCAGGTTCGACATCGCCTACGAGGTGCGGGATTTCGACCTCGACGACGTCGATGTCGGCATCCGGTTCGGCGTCGGGAAGTACCCGGGCCTCCGCGCCCATCGCCTGTTCGACAACATCATCATCCCGGTGTGCAGCCCTGGCCTGCTGACGTACGGTCCGCCGCTGCGCGAGCCGCGTGACCTCTTCAACCACACGCTTGCCCATATCGAATGGGCGCGGCAAGGCGTGACATGGCCGAACTGGCGGATGTGGATGGCGGCGGCCGGCATCAGCGATTTCGACGACAGCCGCACCATCGTGTTCAGGAACTCCACCGATGCCGTTCAGGCGGCGATCGAGGGCAATGCCGTCGCACTCGCCGATTTCGCCATGGTGGCAAACGACCTCTCCGAAGGCAGGCTGGTGCAGCCTTTTGAACTGGGCCTGCGGGTGGGAGCCGAATTCGCCTATTTCCTGGTTTATCCCGAGAGCACTGCCGACGATCCGCGCATCGCCGCCTTTCGCGAATGGATTATCGAGGAAGTGGCAAAGACGTGAATCACGGAATAAGGCAGTAAGGCAGTAAGGCAGTAAGGCAGTAAGGCAGTAAGGCAGTAAGGCAGTAAGGCAGTAAGGCAGTAAGGATAGGCGTCGGTACCGCCTTCGCTTCCCCTACTGCCCTATTCCCTGTTCATTCAGCCTGCCGCCGCGCCGAACCAGCCGATGACCACGCCGATGATCAGCAGCACGCCGAGCCAGTGGCCGCCATCGATGAGGGTCAGGTCCCAGCCGAAGTCCTGGTAGCGGTGGTTGGCCGAGAGCGTCGTGGCGACGAAGCCCAGCCAAAGCACGAAGCCGAAGACAAGTCCGGCGAGCAATGTCGGCTCGCCGCCGGTCATCGCGCCGACTACCAGGGCCATTATGTAGGCCATGATCAGTTCGGCGATGAAGCTGATGACGAAGGGCAGCGGTGATTTCTTCATTGTTGCGGGATCGAGCCTGGCGGCCTTCAGCCACGGCTTGCTCAGGCCCATGTACCAGGCGGCGCCGAACAACCATGCGACGACGGCGGCGGCGATCACCGCCAGCCAGTTCACTGCTTCAAAATCCATGCGTCCCCCTCCAATGCAAATCTGATGGAACGCCTGTTCGGCGAAGGCGTCAAGCAAACCGCCAGACGGTGGTGCGCTTGACCAGTGAATCCTCCAATGCCCGGGTGACGGCCACTTCATAGACCGCCAGTGGTTCCAGTCCCGACTTCGGCATATACGACCGGCCGGGATCGCCGACGAGGATCTCGGCGCCGCGCGCCTTCAGCGTTGCGAACCACGGCATCAGCCGGACGGCGAAGGAATTGTCGTAGAAAACGTCGCCGGCCAGGATCACATCCCAGCCGGCATCGGTGCCGATGCAATCGGTGCCGAGGAACTCGATGCCGACATCGTTGGCTTGCGCATTGAGGCGGATCGCGGTTGCACAGAAAGGATCGATATCGGTTGCGATCACGCCGGCAGCACCGGCCTTGGCCGCAGCGATGGCGACAAGGCCGGAGCCGGAAGCGAAGTCGAGCACACGCTTTCCCCGCACCATAGCCGGATTGTCGATGATGTAGCGGGCAAGGCCCTGGCCGCCGGCCCAGGCGAAGGCCCAGAAGGGCGGCGGCAGGCCGATCTCGACCAGCTCATCCTCCGTCCGCTGCCACAAATCATGCGCCTCGTCGGCAAGATAAAGCAGGATTTCCGGCACATGCGGCGGCGCCATCAGCGCCGTGTTGTCGAGGATGAATTGTTTCGCGCTGTCTGGCGTGAGCGCCGTCACGGAGCGGGTGTCAGGCCGCCCATGCGGCAGACTTCCTTCCACTCCGCCGGCGTCACCGGCTGCACGGAAAGCCGCCCGAGCCGCACCAGCGCCATTTCGGCAAGCTTTGGATTGGCCTTGACCTCTTCCAGCGTCGGCGGGTTCGGCACGTCCTTGAAGGCACGGATGTCGACGCATTCCCAGCGCGGGTCGTCGGTCGTGGTGTCGGGATGGGCAAGCGCGCAGACTTCGGCGATGCCGACCACGTTCAGCCCCTCGTTGGAATGGTAGAAGAAGCCGAGATCGCCGATCTGCATGGCCTTCATGTTGTTGCGCGCGGCATAGTTGCGCACGCCATCCCATTGCGTGCCGGCCTTGCCCTTCGCCTTCAGCGCCTCGAAGGAGAAGACCGAGGGTTCGGATTTGAACAGCCAGTAGTTCATTTCTTTTGCTCCTCCTTGGCGTGCATCCGCCAGCGACCGGAATTAACTAGCCGCCGGCTTGTTGAACGTCCAGTTCCACTGGCGGATTTCGACGCTGTCGAACAGTCCGGCCTTGGCGTACGGGTCGGCGGCCGACAAGGCCTGTGCCCCTGCCAGGTCCGGCGCCTCGACGACGACGAGGCTGCCATTGGGCTTGCCTTCGGCGTCAAGGAAGGGACCGGCGAAAGCCAGTTTCTTGTCGCCGTTCAACCCTTCGAGAAAGGCGATATGCTCGGGACGCGTGTCGAGGCGCACCTGCAGGCTCCCGGGCTTGTCCTTGCAAATCAAAGCAAACAGCATGGTCTTTCTCCTGGTCGTGGGATCGATGTCGTGGGGATCAATCGTTGGTTTCGGTCTTGAGCGGCCGGGTCATCAAGGCTGTCACAGCCTGCCGGATGGTGATGGTGCCGTCCAGTATGGCCGCCACGGCGGCAATGATCGGCGCGTCGATGTTGCGCTCGGTGGCGATGCGGGCGGCGATCGCCGCCGTCGGCACGCCTTCCGCCAGCGGCAATCCGGCAAGCGGCTTGCCTTGCCCCAGCGCCAGCCCATAGGCGAAGTTGCGCGACTGGGTCGACGAGCAGGTGAGCAGCAGGTCGCCAAGGCCGGACAGGCCCATCAGCGTTTCGGGCCTGGCGCCGAAGGCGGCACCGATGCGCCGCAGTTCGACGAAGCCGCGCGTCACCATGGCGGCCTGGGCACTGGCGCCGAGCCCCGCCCCGGTGACAGCACCTGCGGCAATGGCGAAGACGTTCTTCAAGGCGCCGCCGATCTCGACGCCGATGAGGTCGTCGCTCGAATAGCAGCGCAGATTCTCCGCCGAAAAGCGGGCGGCGAGGTCCGCGGCCAATGCCTCGTCGCGGGCGGCCACGACCACCGCAGTCGGCAGGCCCCGGGCGACATCGGTGGCAAAGCTTGGACCCGATAGAGCGGCGACCGGATTTTGCGGCAGGATCTCGCCGACAATCGCCGACAGCAAGGCGCCGGTGTCGCGCTCGATGCCCTTGGCGCAGAGGACGAGCGGGATATCGGCAGGCACATGGCCTTTCGCGACCGCCAGCGTTGCCCGCAGCGATTGCGCCGGCGTCACCGCCAGCACGCAATCGGCGCCAGTGAGTGCCGCCTTGATGTCGCTCGTCGCGTCGATGCCGGGCGCGATGGCGATGCCGGGCAGATAGCGCGGGTTCTCGCCGCGATCGATCGCCGCGACGGTTTCGGGGTCGCGGGCGAACAACCGCACCGAATGGCCCGCACGCAGCATGGCCAGCGCCAGCGCTGTGCCCCAGGCGCCACCGCCAAGCACGCTGACGCGCCAGCCGCTTTTGCCCGGGTTTTCCTTGTCTTGGCTGTTCATCTCCCGGCCATTCATGCCTTGGCTCCGCGCCGGCCGGAGCCGACCATCGGCGTCGAAATGCTGTCCAGCGGCCAGCGCGAGCGCGGCACGAAGTCGAAACCGTTTTCCTGCGCCATGCCTTCGCGCAACCGTTCGATGCCGGCCCAGGCGATCATCGCCGCATTGTCGGTGCACAGTTTCAGCGGTGGCGCGACGAAGGTGAAGCCGGCCTCGTCGCACTGCCGCTCCAGCGTCGCCTTGATGGTGCGGTTGGCGGCGACGCCGCCGGCAACCACCAGGGCCGGATTTTTGGTGCCGGGAAACGTCTCGCGAAAGCGCGCCAGCGCACGCGCGACACGGTCGGCCAGCGCATCGGCCACCGCTGCCTGGAACGAAGCGCAGATGTCGGCGACATCCTGGTCGCTCAAAGGCGCGATGGCTGTCGCCGCCTGGCGCACGGCGGTCTTCAGGCCGGAAAAGGAGAAGTCGGGCTGGGCCGAGCCTTTCATCGGACGCGGAAAGGCAAAGCGCGACGCATCCCCGGTTTGGGCGGCCTTCTCGACATTGGGTCCGCCGGGATAGGGCAGGCCGAGCATCTTTGCGGTCTTGTCGAAGGCTTCGCCGAGCGCGTCGTCGATGGTGGTTGCCCAGCGCTGATAGTCGCCGACGCCGCGCACGGCGAGGATCTGCGTGTGGCCACCGGAGACCAGGAGCAGCAGATAGGGAAAATCGAGCCCGTCGGTCAGCCTTGCGGTCAAGGCATGGCCTTCGAGATGGTTGATGGCGATCAGCGGCTTGTTCGCCGCCGCGGCGATCGCCTTGGCGGTCATCAGCCCGACAATCAGCCCGCCGACCAGACCGGGGCCGGCAGTGGCGGCGATCGCATCGATATCTGCAAGTGCTGTGCCCGAATCGGCGAGGGCTGCCTCGACGATGCCGTCCAGCGCTTCGACATGGGCGCGCGCCGCGATCTCCGGCACGACGCCCCCAAAGGCGGCATGCTCCTCGATCTGGCTGAGCACGATGTTGGACAGGATTTTTGGCGCAGCGTCACCGTCCAGCGCCACGACGCTGGCAGCGGTCTCGTCACAACTCGTCTCAATGCCCAGAACGCGGATCAATTCGTCGCTGTCCCTAGAGATTGTCTGTCAGCGCTTTCCCCATTAGGAGAAAGCCCAGAAAGGCCTCGGTCTGCCCGGGGGTTATCACGGACCGCACGCCATGCAAACAATCTTGAGAATCGGAACACGCGGCAGCCCGCTGGCGCTGGCACAGGCGCATGAAACGCAGGCGCGGCTGATGGCGGCGCATGGCATGCCGGCGGAAGCGTTCGAGATCGTCGTCATCTCGACCAGCGGCGACCGCATCCAGGACCGGCCGCTGTCGGAGGCCGGCGGCAAGGGCCTGTTCACCAAAGAGATCGAGGAGGCACTGCTGGCGGGCCGGATCGACATCGCCGTGCATTCGTCGAAGGACATGCCGACGCAACTGCCGAAAGGTCTCGAACTCAGCGCCTTCCTGCCGCGCGAGGACGCGCGCGACGCCTTTATCGGCAAGGCGGCGAAGACCATTGCCGAACTGCCGCATGGAGCGAAAGTCGGCTCGTCATCGCTGCGGCGACAGGCGCTGATCCGCCGGATGCGGCCGGATCTCGACGTGGTGATGTTCCGCGGCAATGTGCAGACGCGCCTGCGCAAGCTCGACGAAGGCGTCGCCGCCGGCACCATCCTGGCCTATGCGGGGCTGAAGCGGCTCGGGCTCGACCACGTCGTCACCGACCTGATGCCGCTCGAGATCTTTCCGCCGGCGCCGGGACAAGGCGCGATCTGCATCGAGACCCGCATCGGCGATGGCGACGTCGAAAAGATGCTGGCGGCCATCCACGATGTGCCGACCGGCCAGGCGCTCGCCTGCGAGCGCGCCTTCCTGGCGGCGCTCGATGGTTCCTGTCGCACGCCGATCGCCGGCTATGCGGCGATCGAGGCCGGAGAGCTGTCTTTTGCCGGGTTGATCATCTCGCCCGACGGTACGCAGTCGCACACGGTCGATCTGCAGGGACCGGCGCAGGATGCTGGCCGCATCGGCCAGGAAGCCGCCCGGATGGTGCGGGCAAAGGCCGGCGAAAAGTTCTTCGACGGCTGGCTCTGAAATGCTTCGCGTCCTGGTGACGAGACCGGAACCGGGCGCCTCGCGCACGGCACAGCGGCTTCAGGAGACAGGGTTCCAGCCGATTCTTCTGCCCTTGACCGAAACGGCGGCGTTGCCGGTCGATGCCGGACTGCTTCCGGGCGATGCCGTCGCGGTGGCCATCACCAGCGCCAATGCCGTGCGGCTTGCTTCCAGGGAGCTCATCGCGGCGCTTGCCGGCCTGCCCTGCCATGCCGTGGGAACAAGGACGGCGGAAGCCGCGCGCCAAGCGGGGATATTGTCGGTCAGCGAAGGCCCGGGCGATGCCGAGGCGCTTGCCGCCAGTCTTGCCGGTCGTCTCTCGGGGATGATCATCGTCTATCTCTGCGGACGCGTACGCTTTCCGGTGTTCGAACAGAGGCTGAGAGTAGCAGGGGTCCAGGTCCATGCCGTCGAGACATATGACACGGTCGCGGTGGGTTATTCCGATGAAGCCATCCTCGAGCGCCTGTCCGGCCGACCGGCCGATGCGGTGCTGCTTTATTCAGCCAAGGCCGCCGCCGCGATGCAGATCCTGGCCAGGCGGCCCGCTCTGCAAGGGCTCTTTGAAAAGACAAGGTTTTTTGCCCTTTCCACGCGCATTGCGGCAGTGCTTGATGGTACCGCCGATGGGAGGATCCGCATAGCCGCGCAGCCCGACGAGGAAACGCTGCTGGCACTTTTGCAGACGCAGCCCTGAGCCGCGTCATCACACCGCCCCTTTTCACCGCTTGGTGATGTGCTAGACCATTTTCTGAACCATCATGCGCCGCCAGGCGTTGAGACGAAGCGAATTGTGCGGAGCCCAAGCATGGTCAAGACGCCGAAGATGCGACACTCGAAAGGCCGCCGCGAGCCGGTGACCATCGATCTCGAGCCCGGCGCGGTCTCGCGCATCGCCGACGAGGACGCCGCCAAGCCCCAGGCAGGCGCCGAAGAGGCGCCGGAGGAGGCCGTCTCGCAGGCCGAGATTCCCGAAGAACCGGTGCATGCCGACCAGACCGATCTCGAGCCCTGGGAGCATGCAGACGCCCAGGCCGAATCGGAACAGCCAGCGGCGACGGCCGCGGAAGCGGCAGCCAAGGGCGCCAGCGAAGCTGAACCTGCCTATCCCGGAGGGTCCGAGGCGCCGGCCAGCAAAACCAAAGCCTTCGACTACAATTTCGAGGATGCGTCGGCGAAGCGTACCCAGGCCGACGACAGCAAGGCGAGAACCGAGACACGGGACGACAGAATGGCGCCAACACCACCGGCAAAGCGTGGCGGCCTCAATGGGATTGCCGCCGGCATCATAGGCGGCGTCATCGCGCTGGTCGGCGCGGGTGGCCTACAATATGCCGGGCTGCTCGGCGCGCCGGGGTCCAGTTCCGGCGTATCGCTCGACGGCGTCAACAGCGAGATCGCCGCGCTGAATCGCGAAATCGCCGGCCTGAAGGAATCGGGCGGCAACACCGACGCGTCGGCCAAGGTCGATGGCCTGTCGTCGGCGCTGGATCAGGTCAAGACCGATGTCGCGGCGCTGAAGTCGGCGGTCGAATCCGGTGGAGCGGGCGACACCGCCGGGCTCGCAGCGCTTGGCGACAAGATCAAGCAGATCGAAACCGAGGTCGCCGCCCTAGGTAAGGCCGGCGGCACGGCACCGGTCGATCTCGGCCCGCTCAACGAAAAACTGGCTGGTCTCGACGCGCAGGCGAAGTCAGCCGGCGAAGCGACGACGGCGCTGGATGGCCGGCTCACTGCGTTGGAGCAGTCGGTGTCGCAGCTTTCCGGCAAGGTCGAGGCGGCGGCGGGACAGCCCAAGATCGCGCTCGCCATCGCCGCGTCGGCGCTCAAGTCCGCGCTCGACCGTGGCGCGCCATTCTCGGCCGAACTCGAAACCTTTGCCGCGATTTCGCCGGATGCGCCGCAACTCGCGACACTGCGCACCTATGCTGAAAAAGGCGTGCCGACCCGCGCCGAGATCGCATCGCAAGCGGATGCCGCTGCCAATGCCATGGTCGCCGCCGCGACGCCTGTCGATGAGAATGCCGGTTTCCTGCAGAACCTTTTGTCGAGCGCCGAATCGCTGGTCAAGGTCCGGCCGATCGGCGCCGTCGAAGGTGCCGGTGCGCCGGAAACCGTCGCGCGCATGGAAGTGGCGGTCAACCAGGGCGACTATGCCAAGGCGCTCAGCGAGTATGACACGCTGCCCGAAGCCGTGAAGGCGGCCGGTGCCGACTTTGCCGGCAAACTGAAAGCACGCATCGAGGTCGAAACACAGGTCGACGCGCTGATCTCTGGCGCGATGAAGGCATGAGGGCAACACCATGATCCGCCTCTTGGCCTTCCTTATCGTCGTTTTCGCGCTCGGGCTGGGCTTTGCCTGGCTGGCCGACCGGCCCGGCGACATGGTCGTCACTTTCAGCGGCTACCAATACCAGGTCAGCCTGATGGTGGCGGCAGTGGCCGTCGTTGCCGTCGTCGCCGCGGTGATGATCTTCTGGTGGCTGATCAAGTCGCTGTGGAACAGCCCCTACACCATCTCGCGCTATTTCCGCGTGCGCCGCCGCGACCGTGGCTATCAGGCGCTGTCGACCGGCATGATCGCCGCCGGCGCCGGTGACGGCGCGCTGGCTCGCAAGAAAACCAAGGAAGCGGCCAAGCTGATCCGCTCCGACCAGGAGCCGCTGATCCATCTGCTCGAGGCGCAGGCGTCGCTGCTCGAAGGCGATCACGAAGGGGCGCGGCAGAAATTCGAGAGCATGCTCGACGATCCCGAAATGCGGCTGCTCGGCCTGCGCGGGCTCTATCTCGAGGCCGAACGGCTCGGCGACCGCAACGCCGCCAGGCACTATGCCGGCCGCGCCGCCGTGATGGCGCCGCAACTGGCCTGGGCGGCCGAATCGACGCTGGAAGAATTGACCGCGCGCGGCGACTGGGACGGGGCGCTGAAACTGGTCGACGCGCAGAAGTCGACACGGCAGATCGAGCGCGATGCCGCCAACCGCCGTCGCGCCGTGCTGTTGACGGCCAAGGCGCAGGCGCTTGCCGGTAGCGATCCGACTGCCGCCAGAACCGCGGCAATCGAGGCCAACCGGCTGCGGCCGGACTTCGCCCCCGCCGCTGTCGCCGCCGCTGCCGCGCTGTTCAAGCAGAACGACGTGCGCAAGGGCTCGAAAATCCTCGAGACGGCGTGGAGGGCCGAGCCGCATCCTGAGATCGCCGAGCTCTATACCCATGCACGGCCGGGCGATGCGGTGCTCGACCGCCTTAACCGGGCGAAAAAGCTGCAGGAGATGAAGAAGAACCACGCCGAGTCGTCGATGACGGTGGCGCGTGCAGCGCTCGACGCACTGGATTTTTCGACTGCCCGCCGCGAGGCCGAGGCAGCGATCAGGATGGATCGCCGCGAGGGCGCCTATTTGCTTTTGGCCGACATCGAGGAGGCCGATACCGGCGACCAGGGCAAGGTGCGGCAGCTGCTTTCCAGGGCGGTGCGGGCGCCCCGCGATCCGGCCTGGGTCGCCGACGGCGTCGTTTCGGAGCGCTGGGCGCCGGTATCGCCGGTCACCGGCCGGCTCGACGCCTTCGAGTGGCGTGCACCGATGGAGCGGCTCGGCCAGCTGATCGACAGCCATGATGATGCACCGGCCGCCCCCGTGCCGGTTATCGAAGCGCTGGCAAAGCCGGTGAGCGAGAGGCCGGTCGAGGTGATCGATGACGCCGGCGGCGATATTTCGACGGGCAAGCAGGCTGAAAGCCGCGAGGAAGATCACGTCCGGCCGATCACGGCCGCCGCCTTCGCCGAGGTGCCGACCAACGCGGAAGCCGTCGAGCCGGCAGAGGAGCATGCGCGGCTGCCGGATGATCCCGGCGTCGATCCGGACGAGGAAGCGGAAAAATCGCCGCGCCGGTTTCGGTTGTTTTGAGTTGGGCCGGCCGTGAGGGCCGTTGAGGAATAGGATATGTTTGAACGCGTTCTGTCATTTCTGAGGGATTTGCCGGCCGGCGCCGGCACGCATGCGAGCAGCGACGATCCGCGCGTTGCGGCTTCGGCGCTCCTCTATCACGTCATGAATGCCGATGGCGTGCGCCAGGATGTCGAGTGGGAGCGGTTCAAGGCGGTGCTGGCCCAGAGCTACTCGATCAGCGGCGTCGAGCTCGAAGCGCTCGCCGCCGCCGGCGAGCGGGCCGACAATGAGGCGATCGATCTCTATGCCTTCACCAGTGTCTTGAAGCGCCATCTCGATGCTGAGGCGCGCAAGGCCTTCATCGGCCTGATGTGGGAGATCGTCTACGCCGATGGCGAGCTGCACGAGCTGGAGGACAACACGGTCTGGCGCGTCGCCGAGCTGATCGGCGTCGAACGCCGCGACCGCATCGAGGCACGTCGCAAGGCGGCGGAGCAGGCACCCGGCGCCACCGGAACATCGAGCGACGAATAGACGGATTTCGCCTGCCCATGCCGCGCCAAACGAGTTCGAGGCCAAAAATCCTGATCGTGCTGCATCAGGAGAATTCGAGCCCCGGACGTGTCGGCCACATGCTCCTGGAAGAAGGCTTCGAGCTCGACATCCGTCGCCCGCCGCTCGGCGATACCCTGCCGGAAACGCTGGACGGCCACGCCGGCACGGTGGTGTTCGGTGGACCGATGAGCGCCAATGACGAGGACGAGTTCGTCCGCCGCGAGACTGCCTGGCTGGAAGTACCGCTCAAGGAGAACCGGCCGTTCCTAGGCATCTGCCTTGGTGCGCAGATGCTGGTCAACCATCTCGGCGGCAAGGTCGAAGGTCACGGCGAAGGATTGGTCGAGATCGGCTGGTATCCGCTGAAGGCGACCGAAGCCGGCAAGACCCTGATGCATTGGCCGGAGATGGTCTATCAGTTCCACCGCGAGGGTTTTTCACTGCCCAGGGACGCGACGCTGCTGGCGACGGCCGAGACCTATCCCAACCAGGCCTTCCGCTATGGCGACAATGCCTGGGGCATCCAGTTCCATGGCGAGTTGACCAGGGCGATGATGCAGCGTTGGGTGGTGCGCGGCGCGCATCGCTTCGAGTTGCCCGGGGCGCAGCCCGGCCGCGATCATCTCGGCGGCCGGCTGATCTGGGACATGCATCTCAAGCGCTGGCTGGATGAATTCCTGCGCACGATCTTCGGCAAACCGGCGCTGCGATAGACGTCAGTTTCGCCCGTTGAGGTGGCGCACCTTGCGCAGTTGCGGGAACAGCACGATCCACAGCCCGGCGACCGCGATCGCGCCGACGCCGCCGACCACGACGGCCGGAACCGTGCCGATCAACGCCGCCATCGTGCCGGCGCGGAATTCGCCGACCTCGTTGGAGGCGCCGACGAAGACCTGGTTCACGGCATTGACTCGGCCGCGCACATGGTCGGGCGTCCACAGCTGGATCAAGGTCTCCCTGATGTAGACGCTGAACATGTCGGTAGCGCCAAGGAAGGCGAGCGCTGCGATCGACAGCCAGGTGATGGTCGACAGGCCGAACAGCACGGTGAAGGCGCCGAACGCCGCAACGAAGCCGAGCATGATCAGCCCCGCATGGTTGCGGATTGGGTGGCCGGCCAGCCAGATGGCGACGCAGATGGCGCCCACGCCCGGCGCCGAGCGCAGCAGGCCTAGGCCCCAGGGGCCTAGCTGGAGGATGTCGCGCGCATAGATCGGCAGCAGTGCCGAGGCGCCCGACAAAAGCACGGCGAACAGATCGAGCGAGATGGCGCCCAGCACGATCTTCTCGCTCCAGATATAGCTGAACCCACCGAACAGGTTCTGCAGCGTCGGCTTCTCGGTCTCGGTGCGTTGCGAAGGCTTCGGGATGGTGAAGATCAGCAACCCGGACGCAAGCATAAGCACGGCGGCGGTGCCATAGGCGACTTCCGCCGACACGCCGTAGAGCAGGCCGCCGGCGACCGGGCCGACGATGGTCGCCGTCTGCCAGGCCGACGAGTTCCAGGCGATGGCGTTGGCGAAATCCTCAGGTGGCACGAGATTGGCGAACAGCGAGGCCGAGGCCGGCCCGAAAAAGGCGCGGGCGACGCCGAACATGGCAAGCACGACGAAGATCGGCAGCGGTCCGCTGATGCCATGCAGGGTCAGGAACAGCAGCGTCAGCGCGCAGATCGCCTCCATCACCACCGCCAGCGCCATGATCAGGCGGCGGCCGAAGCGGTCGGCGACGACACCGGTGACCAACACCAGCAGCAGCGACGGCAGGAACTGGACGATGCCGACCAGGCCGAGATCAAGAGGATCCCTCGTCAGGTCATACATCTGCCAGCCGACCGCGACCGACACGATCATGGTGGCGAAGGTGGTGAGGAAACGCGCCGCCCAATAGCTCAGGAAGGAGCGGTGGCGGAACGCGGCATAGCGCTGGTCCGGCGAAGTTTGTGCGGCAGTCACGGATCGAGGCCCCGTTGCGATGGCATTGGAGCGACGTGCGTCCAATCGGACGCACAAAGTACGCTCCAACACTTTGGTTTTCGCATCGTGCTTTCCGAAAATCGGAACCGATTTTCGGGCCGATGCGATGGCCGGCGGGGCACTTCCCGGATGGGCGCTGTTCCGGCCAAGGGAATTTCTAACAAAGTTCGCAGCGCGATGTGCGCCAAAATCAGCGCTGGATCAACGAAATTTCACCCTGTTCCGTTGATTGCACGAGGACGTTATTGCCTGAGCGCCGCGGAGATAGCGTCGAGGCCGCTCCTCAACTCGGCTTCCGTCGGCCAGCCAAAACCGACGCGGAAGAAGCGCTTTGGCATTTCGAACCAATGGCCGGGCCCGACATAGGCTCCATGGTTTTCCAGCAGGTTCACATAGAACAGGTCGAGGTCGAAGTCGGGATCGACGTTCAGGCGCGGGAAGCCGACGACACCGCCTTCAGGGCGCACCCAGTCGACCAGCGGCTCGCGGTCGATCCAGGCCTGGACGATGTCGCGGCGCCTGGCCATTTCTGGCAGCAGCGTCGCCAGGAACACGTCCCGCCGCTCCAGCATGCCGCGCGCGATGCCTTCGTCGATGACGCTGCCGCAGATGCCGATCTGCTCCTTGGCGGCGAGGAATTTCTCCTGAAGTTCCGCATCCCTGGTGATCAGCCAACCGATGCGGATGCCGGGAATGCCGAAGGCCTTGGACAGCGACGAGACGCTGATCGCCTTCGGGCTCAGCGATGCCGCGGACGGCAGGCGCTTGCCATAGGAGAGGTCGCGATAGGTTTCGTCGACCAGCAGATGGCAGTCCCTGCTTTCGGCGAGCGCGACCAGGGCGTCGAGGTCGGCGCGGCTCATCATCGTGCCGGTCGGGTTGTGCGGGCAGGTGACGCTGATCAGCCTGGTGTTCGGCCGTATCGCGGCCGCGACTTGGCCGACATCGATGGCGAAGCCGTCCTCGAAGGCCAGGTCGACAAAGCTGATGGCGCAGCCGATCGCCCTTGGGGTCTCGATGTTGGTGGCGTAGTTGGGCCTGATGACGACCAGATGATCACTCTGCGACAACAGCGAGGTCGAGATGATGAACAGGGCGCCAGCAGCACCAGCGGTGACCAGCACATCATCGGGCGAGACGCCGGCGTCCTGCGCGGCGATCTGCGCGCGCAATTCCTTGTCGCCGCGATGCTCGCCGTAGAAGAGCGTGAGATCGGGCAAGGATAGGCCGATATCGGAGAGTTTCTGGTCGGCGATCGAACTTTCGGAAAGATTGTAGCGGATCCGGTCGTAGCCGTACTCTTCCGGCGCCTCTTTCTCGATCACCATCCTGGTGTAGTTCATGGCTTCCCCCAAAAGACCCCGTTCGGTTCATCCAAGCCACAAAAACATGAAGCCTGCCAAGGCGGATTCGCCGGCAGGCTTCTGTTCCAGTCGTCCTAAGTGTTGGCTCAGGACCGAATTGCTCAGGCCGAGGCCTTCTTCCTGCCCCTGCCCTTGGCGGGCACGACTTCGGCGGCCTTGCGGCCGAGGCCGATCGACTTCGCCAGCAGCGAACGCGAAGCGGCATAGTTGGGGGCGACCATAGGATAGTCAGCCGGCAAGCCCCATTTGGCGCGATAGGCGTCCGGCGTCAGGCCGAAATGCACGCCGAGGTGACGTTTCAGGGATTTGAACTTCTTGCCGTCCTCGAGGCAGATGATGAAATCCGGTGTCACCGATTTCCTGGGGTTGACCGCCGGGACCAGCGGAGCTGCCACCGGGACCACCGGCTGGCCGAGCCCGCTTATCGAAGTGCTGACGCTGGCGATGAGATCGGCGAGACCAGAAGCGGGCAGGCGGTTCTTCTCGACGTAAGCGGACACGATGTGAGCGGTCAGCTCGAGCAGGTCGATGTCTTTACGGGCGCTGTCGTTATCGTCGGTCAATCTATTTCTCCGTCTAAAGCGAATGACCTGAAAATCGGATTCGATTCCCGGAAAGGATCATGCGCAAAATCAAAATGCTACGGCGTCCTTTGTGCATCCACGGGACGGCAGCGTTGTTGTGGCGCGGGATTCCTAGTCGGCAAATCTGCGCAGCGCAATGACTTGATGCCGCGGCACACGTTATTTTGAACAACTATATTAAACAATAACAATATCAGACTATCAGCGCTTTGTCGCGCCACAAACGAAATCCGCCTTCAAAGGCGCGTGTGTTGTCGCCGCGCCGGCTGTCGGCGGGCAATTCATCGAGCTTTTCGACATTGCCGCCGCCAATGACGACGTAGTCAGGCTGCATGGCGGCGCGGAGCCGGTCGACGACGTCGAAGACATATTTGCGCCATCTCTTCTTGCCGCGCTTTTCCAAGCCGCGTTCGCCGACATAGTCCTCGAAGCTCTTGCCCTTCTTGTAGGGAAGATGGGCGAGTTCCATCGGCTGGGCGACATTGTCGACGATCATCGCGGCACCGAGACCGGTTCCCAACCCGATGAACAGCATGCGGCCGCCTTCATAACTGCCGATGGCCTGCATCAGCGCGTCGTTGACCACCTTCACCGGCTTGCCGAATTGCGCGGCGAAATCGTAGCCTGCCCAACCCTTGCCGAGATTGGCAGGGTCGGTGAGTGGCCTGTTGTGGTTGACCGGGCCGGGGTAGCCCATCGAGATGACGTCGTAGGACAAGCCCTCGGCTAACTTCTTTACCGTATCGGTCATCTGCTGCGGCGTCAGGCCGGGCCCGGAGTCGGCGCGCCGCTCCACGCCGCCGGCGCTGCTGAGAATCTTGACATGCGAGCCGCCAATGTCGATCGCAAGCACGATCTTCTCAGCGTCCGATGCCGGTTGCTTCACCGCTTTGGGCATTGCGCCACCTCCACTCACTTTACCGGATCGATCCAGCCATTGGGCGGCCCGAACCCGGCCATCGCGTCCGCCGGACCCCATGTGAGCGGTTCATAGACGTGCGGCGGCGTGGTGTCGCCGAGCACCGGGCCGACGATGCGCCAGGCCATTTCGCTGGCGTCCTGGCGGGTGAACAACTGGCCGTTGCCGTTCATGGCATCGCCGATCAGCCGCTCATAGGGCGGCATGTCGCTCTTGCTGTCGTCGAGCGCCGTCAGTTCGACCTGTTCGCCGATCATGTCGTCGCCCGCCGCCTTGCGCTGGGCGCCGATGGCGATCACCACTTGCGGATCGATGCGGAAGCGAACGTAGTTCTGGTCGGCCGGCTTGATCGGATCGAAGACGTCGAGCGGCGGCCGCTTCAGCCGCACCACCACTTCGGTGACATGCACCGGCATGTTCTTGCCGGCGCGGATGAAGAACGGCACATCCTGCCAGCGCCAGGTGTCGACGAAGAAACGCACCGCCGCAAAGGTCTCGACCGGTGAGTTCGGCGCTACGCCGGGTTCGGCGAGATAGCCGGTGAACTGACCGCGCACGACATCGTCTTTCGCCAAGGTCCGGATCGCCCGCAGCACCTGCACCTTCTCGTCGATCAAATCGTCGGCGGATCGGCCGACGGGTGGCTCCATGGCAAGCAGCAACAGGATGTTGAGCAGATGGTTCTCGATGACGTCCCGGATGCAGCCGACGTTGTCATAGAAGCGGCCACGCCCCTCGACGCCGAAATCTTCGGCCATGGTGATCTGCACGCTCTCGACGAAGTTGCGGTTCCAGATCGGCTCCAGAAAGGAATTGGCGAAGCGGAAATAGAGCAGGTTCTGGATCGCTTCCTTGCCGAGATAATGGTCGATGCGGAAGATCGATTGTTCGTCGAAAACCAGATGCAGGACCCGGTTCAGCCAGCGCGCCGATTGCAGATCGTGGCCGAAGGGCTTTTCCACCATCAGCCGCGCGCCACGAGCCGTGCCCGATTGCTCCAGTCCCTGGACGACGGTCTCGAACATGGTCGGCGGCACCGCCATGTAGTGCAGCGGCCGCTGGGCGGTGCCGAGCGCGGTTTTGAGTTTCTCGAACGTCGCCGGATCGCGGTAGTCGCCACTGACATAGCGCAGCAGGGAGGCGAACTTGGCGAACAATTTTTCGTCGATCTTGCCGAGCGCATTGACGATGCCGTCGTGGGCGCGCGCCTGCAATTGCTTGAGATCCCAGGCGTCGAACGCCACGCCGATCACCGGTTCGGTGAGCGTGCCCTTGGCCACCATCTGGTAAAGGGCTGGAAATATCTTCTTGTGGGCGAGGTCGCCGGTGGCTCCGAAGAGCACCAGCGTGTCGGACCGTTCCGGGCTCATCGGCGTGTCTCCCCTGCCGCCGTCACGAGCCGGACTTCGGCTTCTCGACATGGCCGCCAAAGGCATAACGCATTGCCGAGAGCAGCTTGTCGGAGAATTCGGACTCGCCTTGCGAGGAGAAGCGGTCGAACAGCGCCGAGGACAGAACCGGCGCCGGCACGCCGGTGTCGATCGCCGCCTTCAGCGTCCAGCGGCCTTCGCCGGAATCCGAGACGCGGCCGCCGAAATTCGCCAGGCCCGGATCATTCTTCAGCGCGCCCGCGGTGAGATCGAGCAACCAGGAGCCGATGACGCTGCCATGCCGCCAAACCTCGGCCACCTGAGGGAGGTCGACGTCGAACTGGTAGTATTGCGGGTTTTCCAGGGGGCTGGTCTCGGCGTCCGCCGTTCGTTGCCGCTTGCCGGCATTGGCCGACTTCAGGATGTTCATGCCTTCTGCATAGGCGGCCATCACGCCATATTCGATGCCGTTGTGCACCATCTTGACAAAGTGGCCGGCACCGCTCGGCCCGCAATGCAGATAGCCAAAGGGTGCGGTCCCGGCATCCTTGGGCGGATTGGAGCCGGCATCGGCACCGGGCGCCAGCGTGGCAAAGATCGAATCAAGGTGCTGCACCGCCACGTCGGGACCGCCGATCATCAGGCAATAGCCACGCTCAAGGCCCCAGACACCGCCGCTGGTTCCGACATCGACAAGATGGATACCCTTGGCGGCCAGTTTCGCGGCCTGGTCGACGGCGTCGTGATAGTAGGAATTGCCGCCGTCGATGATGATGTCGCCGGGTTCCATCAGGGCGGCCACCTGATCGATGATCTTGCCGGTGATCGCCGCCGGCAGCATCAGCCACACACAGCGCGGCTTGACCAGCTTGCCGACGAATTCTTCCATGGATGCAGTTCCTGAAGCACCGTCGGTCACCAGAGCCGCGACGCTGGCCGGGTTGATGTCGTAGACGACGCATTCGTGGCCGTCGCGCATCAGGCGCCGGACCATGTTGGCGCCCATCCGGCCCAATCCCATCATTCCGATCTGCATGGTTTCGTCCCTGTTTCCTGGAGATTTACTGGGTTTATCGAGGAAGGATCGACTGGCTATCCTGATCGCCTGATATGACGGAGAAGTCGACATTCTCCCAATCGCCGGCTTCGGGCCAGAAAAAAGTGAAGATCAGCGTGCTTCCGGCGGGGAGGCTGGCGGTGGGCAGATCGGCAAGGTGGATGCCGAAGGCGTTCTCGATCGTCTGGCTGTCGGCGGCGGTCGCCCAGTGATCGCTACTCCAGCGAACCGTCGCCGGGGCCAAGAGCTCGACGCGCAGCGTCTTGCCGGCCGGCAGCGTGCGGATCTTGTTGTTGAAGCGCCATGTCCTGAACGGCGACACGGTCTTGTCCTCGATGTAGCGCTTGACGCCTTGCGGCGGCATGTCGAAGACCGTGCCATCGCGCACCGAGCGCAACAGCTTGATATGCTCCGAATGCGCCCAGACCAGCGGCATGGCGCTGCCCGAGGGGCGACCGTGCAGCAGTTCGCGCTCGGCCATGTCGGCGCCGTCCCAGACCTGTTCGGGCAGCAGGCCGCCCAGCCCGGCCGAGCCTTCCAGCGCGGCCAGCAGGTCTACAGCTCTGTCCTTGCGTCCGGCTGCAAGTTCGTAATGGGCGCGTTCGCCGGCGAGCAACGGCCACGGCCGGCCCTGGCCGGTGCCGTCGAAGGGTGCGCCATCCTCATGCTCGCCATAGCCATCGCCATTGTAGCGGTACCAGAGCGGCCCCTGCGGCAGGTCGCAGCGCAATTGCGCATCGATGATCGTGACCGTGTCGACGATACGCGGATCGTCGGCTGCCCTCAGGCCGAAGCGGACGAGAGCCAGTGCGTCCGGGCTGACGATCGCCTCGGCCGGCTGGTCGGAATCGCCGGGCGGACGGTTCTTGATCGGGACATAGCCATCCTTCGGCGAACCGGCCTCGGCGCTGTCGGGTGGCGCGATGCGCACGTAATAGCCGTCGACGCGGGCCTGCCTGCCGAGTGCCGTGCCGGTGACATAGGTCCAACGCTCGACCTGGTCGTTCCAGACATCGGCGGTCTCGCGCAGATAGGTCGCGGCGACCTGCTTGCCGCAGGCGTCGAGCAGGTCGGCCGCAGCAAGCAGTGCCGCGATCTCGACGGCAAGCGTGAACGGGCTGTAACCGGCATCCTCTTCCCAGCGGTCCTCACCGGTGACGGGTCCGTTGCGCACGACATAGCCGGCGGCGCGCTCGATCATCGACTGAAAGGCGAGCAGCCTGGCTTGCGGCAGGTGCCCGGAGCGGTGCAGCGCATCGGCCAGCAGCAACGGGAAGGCGCATTCATCCATCTGGATGCCTGGCCAATAGGCCGACCCGTCGAGCCAGGCGTTCTGCGGCCAGTGGCCGTCCGGTTGCTGGATGGAACTGAGAAAGTCGAGGATTTGCAGGGCCGACGCGGCATCGCCGGCGGCGAGAAAACCACCGGCGGTCTCGACCAGATCGCGCGGCCAGACCAGATGGTAGCCGCCGAGGTCGTCGTCACCCTTGTTGAAGCCCCACGGAATCGAAAGGCTGGCGACCGCCGCACCCGGTATGGCGATCGACCGGTGGGTCGACAGAACCGCGGTCGAGACACGATAGAAGTTGATCCCGGATTCGCCATGCCGGTCCAGCGGCAGCAGGCTCTTTTGCCACTTTCGCCATCTCTCGACGTAGGCGTTGGCGGCGGGCTCAAAGCCTTGCTGCAGGCTGGCGAAGGCATTTTCGGCCGCCTCGTCCGATGTCGCGCCAAAGCCCAGCGCCAGCAAGGCCGTTGTCTTCGAAGCGGTAAAGCCGATCTCGCCGGTCAGCGCGACATTGCCGTCCTCGGCCCGTTGGCAGGCCGGATCGAGCTCGCCGGTATTGTGGAGCTGCTGCCAGCCGTCGGAGACGCCGACATAGCCGGCCGAGCCGGTGCGCCAGGGCAGTGACGATGCCAGCGCCAGGCAGGTGCCGCGCCCCGAGGCGAACAGCACAGGTTTTCCCTTGTGGTCACCGACCCAGGCGGTGTTGCCCATGCCAGCATTGACGAGATGCGGCGCCAGCAAGGCGTAGACGCGATGGTCGCCTGCGGCACCCTTGAGCGCTGTGAAGGTAATTTCCTGCAGCAAAGCGGGCCGCGCCGGGTCGGCGAGGATGCGCTTTTCGATCCGGTAGGCGCCGTCAGTCGCGGTGTTGACCAGCCTGTAGGCCGGCACGCCGTCCTCGAATGGCTCGACGGCGTGCACAGCATCGCGTTTTTCTTCGGAGAAATAGCCGTCGGGGCCGGTGACGATCAGGCCGAGGTCGCGCGTGCAGGCTCTGTCGAGGTGCGGATAGTAGATCTCGTTGAGAATGCCATGGCTGATCGTGAACCAGATATGGCCGTTTGGCGAAAGGGACGTTCCAACGCCACTCTTGGCGCTTGACGTCCAGCGAGCCGGAATTCCCGGGGCGCCCGGAGCAACGGTTGGCGTCACTGGCATTCGATTGCGATCTCCTGGCCCTTTCCCTAGACCAGGACGCGAACCCTTTTCAATCGTTGCACCGCAAGTTGATCGCCACGGCCAATGGCGCCCTCGTTGACAGGGGCGCCGCGTAGCGTCCACTATTCCCGGCACGGGAGGATCGCGAAGCCATGCCGGAGGTGTCCCTGGTCCTGATCGACCGGTTGCTGGCGATTTCGGCGGCGCTTGCCGGCCATATCGATCCCGGCACGGCGTTTCGTGCCACAGCCATCGAGATCGGCACGCTCATTCCGCACGACCATATGGATCTGGCGGTGCTGTCGCATGATGGGCGCAGGCATGCCTGTTATGAAGCCGGCTTCCACACCAGCTGGAGCGAGCTTGCCCAGCATCCGCTGCCGACCGAAGTCAGCCCGATTCGCTCGGTGCTGTGGGGCGAGGTGGCATATCTGCTCTCCGACGACGCGCTGCGCGACGAGCGCTTCCATTTCGCCACGGCCATCGACGGACCGATCTTCGCCGCCAAGCTGCGCAGCCGCATCGTCGTGCCGCTCAGGGCGCGCGGCGGCATCATCGGGGCGCTGAACATCAGCCGGCACGAGGTCGGCTGCTACACGCTTGCCGATGTCGCGGTCGCCCAGCAATGCGCCGATCTGATCGCGCCTTATATCTTTGCGCTGATCCAGACCGAGGAGGCCCGCCGCGCCATGCTTGCCGAGAGCGAGGCGCGCAACCGCGTCGAATTGCTGCGCGTCGGCGCCTCGCAACTGACCGAGGGCATGGAGCGGGAACGCCGGCGCATGGCGATGGACTTGCATGACCAGACGCTAGCCGACCTCGCCCGCATCGCACGCCAGCTTTCGGCCCTGCGCGGCCAGGGCGTGGCGCGGGCGGCGCAGCTTGCCGACCTTGAGCAGGAGGTCGCCGGCTGTCTAACGGAACTGCGCCACATCGTCGACGACATGCGGCCGAGCGTGCTCGAACTGTTCGGCCTGCGCGATGCGGTCGAAGCGCATCTCAACCGCAGTGTCGCCAGAGCCAAACCGCCCATCGCCGTGCGCATCGCCGACACCAGCGACGGCGGCGCCGACAATCTGCCGGAGCCCGTCCGCACGGCACTCTACCGGATCGTGCAGGAAGCCATCAACAACGCGGTTCGCCACGCCGCGCCGCGCCGCATCGATGTGCTGCTGGCGTCTACCGCAAGCGTGCTGCGGGTTATCGTTACCGATGACGGCCAGGGCTGCGGCACTGTCGATCCGGCCGCCCATGGCGGCATTGGCCACATGCATACGCGCGCCGCGCTGATCGGTGCGCGGCTGCGCATCGGGCAGGCCGGCCGCAAGAGCGGCGGCACCCGTGTCGTAGTGGAGATCGACCGCCGGCCGTCGCGGGAGCTGCCGGTTGCGGCGGCTGCAGCGGCGCCCGGCCAGCTCGCCGTGTCGGAGGCCATGTGATGCTTGTGATGATCGCCGAAAATGACGGATTGCACCGCACCTTCGCGCGGCGCACCGTCGAGCAATTGTGGCCCGGCGACGTCGAGGTGATCGAAGCGAGCGACGGCGAGGACGCCATCAACCTGGCGGCCGAGCGCGAACCGCCGCATGTCGTCCTCGACCTGCAGATGCCGAAGGCGACCGGGATCGAGGTTGCCAGGGCGATCTGGAACCGCCGCGCCGGCACGCACATCCTATTCTGGTCGAACTTCGCCGACGAGGCCTATGTGCGCGGTGTGGCGCGTATCGTGCCGCCGGGCTCGGTCTATGGCTATGTGTTGAAATCGGCAACGGAGGAAGGCATGCGCTCGGCCTTGCGCGGCGTTTTCCGCGAGGGCCACTGCATCATCGACCGCGAGATTCGCGGCATCCAGCACCGCGTCCAGGACAAGTTCGAAGGAATCACCGACGGCGAATATGAAAGCCTGATCGACATCGCGCTTGGCCTGACCGACCGGGCGATCGCCGCACGCCGCGGCCTGTCGATCCGCGGCGCGCAGAGCCGCATCAAGCATGTCTACGACAAGCTCTGTATCGTGCCGCCGGAGGACGGCGCCGGCGATGCATCCGTGTTCAACTCGCGGACGCGGGCGATCTATCTCGCCATGGCGCGCGGCCTGATCAACATCGACGCGCTGCGCCGCGAGCAGGACCGGCTCGACGCCTGGCTGGCGCAGGCTTCGCCCGATCGCTGATCGCAGCCAGAGCGGTTCGGAAAGCCGTTTGACACTTTTCCTTTGCTTGGGCCCGACTGTGCATTTGCACAGTCGGGCGTGCGCTTTGACCCGTATCGCCACGCCGGTGCCGCAACTACCTTCGATCCCCAATAAGAAAACATGTCAGGGAAGCGCTCATGCCATTCGTCGCCATGCGAATTCGCACGGCTGTTCGCGCCGCCAGGCACCAGTGATGTCGGTGTCGGCGCGAGCTCGCCATTCCGGCTTTGACGACGTCGTCGGCGATGCGACGATCGAAACGCTGGCGAGCGGCTTCGGTTTCCTCGAAGGGCCGGTGTGGCACCCCTATGAAAAGTGGCTGGTTTTCTCCGACATTCCGGAAAGCCGCATGTATCGCCGCAGTGCCTCGGGTGAGATCGAACTGTTTCGCGAGCCGAGCCACAAGGCCAATGGCAATACGCTGGATCGCCAGGGACGGTTGGTCACCTGCGAGCACGCGACGAGCCGGGTGACCCGCGCCGAACCCAATGGCAGCGTGACCGTTCTTGCCACACACCACCAGGACAAGCAGCTCAACAGCCCGAACGATATCGTCGTTGCCACCGGCGGCTCGATCTACTTCACCGATCCGGGTTATGGCCGAGTGGAATTCTATGGCGTGCCGCGGCAACAGGAATTGTCTTTCCAGGGCGTCTACCGCATCGACGGCGACGGCGCCCGGCTGACATTGCTGGCCGACGATTTCGTCCAGCCGAACGGGCTTTGCTTCTCGCTGGACGAGTCGCGGCTGTTTATCAACGACACCGAACGCGGACATATCAGGGTGTTCGGCGTCGAGGCGGATGGCGACCTCAACGGCGGTGCGGTGTGGGCGGTGACCGAAGGCGACGGGCCGGGAGCGCCGGACGGCATGAAGATCGACAGCCGCGGCAATGTCTACTGCACCGGCCCCGGCGGCATCCATGTCTTCGACGCGTCGGGTGCCATTCTGGGCGTCATCCGGACGCCGGAAGACTGCGCGAATTTCACCTTCGGCGACGATGATCTGAGAAGCCTCTACATCGCCGCATCGACGTCGCTGTACCGGCTCCGGGTGCGCGTGCCGGGATTGAGACTGTTTTGAGTTCGGGACCGTCCGTGCTCAAATCAGATTGGGAGTGAGGCCGGGGTCAAAACCGGCAGGAACTGCAGCAGTAAACATCTGGGAGGATTACGACATGAAGAAACTGTTTGTCTTGGGCGCTCTGGCGGCGATGCTCGCCTCGGGCACCGCACTTGCCGACACCAGTGGCAAGAAGATCGCCTTCTCCAACAACTACGCCGGCAATTCGTGGCGGCAGGCGATGCTCGACAGCTATGGCATCGTCACCAAGAAGGCGGTCGCCGACAAGGTCGTCGGCGCGGCCGATATCTTCACGACCGCCGACAAAGAAGTGCCGACGCAGGCGGCTCAGGTGCAGAACCTGATCCTGCAGGGCTATGACGCGATCGTCATCAACTCCGCTTCGCCGGACGCACTCAACGGCGCCATCAAGCAGGCGTGTGACGCCGGCATCACCGTCGTCTCCTTCGACGGCACCGTCACCGAACCTTGCGCCTATCGCGTCGTCGTCGACTTCAAGGACATGGGCAAGCAGGAAGTCGAGCAGATGGCCAAGTTCCAGCCCAAGGGCGGCAATCTGCTGGAAATCCGTGGCCTTGCCGGCACCTCGATCGACGACGCCATCCATGCCGGCATCCTTGAAGGTGTCGCTGCCCATCCCGAGTTCAAGATCGTCGGTTCGGTTACCGGCGATTGGGACCAGACCACGGCGCAGAAGGCGGTCGCGACCATCCTGCCGTCGCTGCCCGACGTCGTCGGCATCGTCGACCAGGGCGGTGACGGCTATGGCGCGGCGCAGGCCTTTGCCGCAGCCGGCAAGCCGCGCCCGACCATCATCATGGGCAACCGCCAGGATGAGTTGCAGTGGTGGAAGGAACAGAAGGACAAGGACGGCTACAAGACCTGGTCGGCGTCGATCGCGCCGGGCGTGTCGTCGCTCGCATTCTGGGTGGCGCAACAGGTGCTCGATGGCCGCACCGACATCCCGCACGATCTGCTGGTGCCGTATCTGGCCTTCACCCAGGACGATTTCGAAGCCGAGCTGCCGAAGATCGTCAAGGGTGGCGTTGCCAGCCACGAATACACGCAAGAGGACGCGATCGCGGCCATCAAAGCCAATATCAAGTGAGTGTCGGAGAAGCGTTGCCGTCCGTATCGTCGAGCGGATATCGTTGAGCATGGTTGCAGGGAACGCTGACATCATCAGACTGAACGGCGCCGAAAAACATTTCGGCGCCGTTCGCGCGCTGGGCGGCGTGGATTTCCACGTTGGTCCCGGCGAATGTGTCGGGCTGGTCGGCCACAATGGCGCCGGCAAGTCGACGCTGATGCATATGGTTGCGGGCACACTGGTGCCCGACAGCGGCCAGATCGGCGTGCATGGCGGTATCGAGGACAATTACTCGGTGTCGCGGGCACAGCAACTAGGCATACGCTGCGTCTTCCAGGAACTGTCGTTGTGTCCCAATCTCAGCGTTGCCGAAAACACGCGCATCAACCATGCCTCGCTGCGCGGCTTCGGCTGGCGGCGCAAGGCGGCCGAACTGATCGCCGCCAAGCTCGACGAGATCTTTCCCGGTCACAGCATCTCGGCGTCCGACATCGTCGGCGACCTGTCGATCGGCCGGCGCCAGATGGTCGAGGTGGCGCGCGCCTTCACGGTCACCCAGGATAGGCTCGACCTCGTCATCCTGGACGAGCCGACATCGTCGCTCGACGCGCACACGGCAGGACAGTTGTTGGCCTTCGTGCGCCGCTTCGTCGCCGGCGGCAAAAGCTGCATCCTGATCTCGCATGTGCTGGGCGAGGTGTTGCGGAACGCCGACCGCATCGTGGTGATGCGCGACGGCAAGGTGGTTGTCGCCGACGCCGCTGGTGCCTTCGACCGCGACCGGCTGGTGACGGCGATGGGCGGGGCGGAAGCGCGCCAGAAGATCGCGGCGCAAGTCGCCGACGCCAAACCAGGGGCCAGCGCGCTGCGGGTGCGGGCGCGACCCGCCGTGCAGAAGGACGGCACCGACCTTGTCGCCCGTGCCGGCGAGATCATCGGCCTGGCCGGTCTGGCGGGCCATGGCCAGACCGACCTGTTGCTGGCGATCTTCGCTGCTGCATCGCGTGCCCGAGCCGGTATCGAGGTCACCGCGCCGGTGGCGCTGGTGGCCGGCGACCGCCAGTCGGACGGCATCTTCCCGCAATGGTCGATTGCGCAGAATATCGGCATCCGCTCGCTGGCGCGTTTGCGCAACGGGCTGCTGATCTCGCCGCAGCGCGAGGCCGAGCTCGCTGCAGTCTGGCAAAAGAAGATCGGCATCCGCACGCCGGACATGAACAACAACATCTTCTCGCTGTCGGGCGGTAACCAGCAGAAGGCGCTGTTTGCCCGGGCGCTTGGCTCGGACGCGCAGATCGTGCTGATGGACGACCCGATGCGCGGCGTCGATATAGGCACCAAACTGGAGGTCTATGACCTCGTACAGGAAGAGGCCCGCCGCGGCCGCACCTTCCTTTGGTACACCACGGAAACCGAAGAGCTCGACAATTGCGACCACATCTATGTATTCAAGAACGGCCGCATCGTCGCCAATCTGGGCCGCGACGAATTGACCGAAGAGAAGATCATCCAGTCCTCGTTCGGCGATGCGGCCTGAGATGACGGCCGCCAGCCTCGACGCCACTGCCAGGAGTTCCGCCGAGCGTGGCGCGCTGGCCCGTGCCCGCCTGTTGCGCGGGTTGTTGCCGGCGCTGTCGCTGGCGCTGGTGCTGCTCGCCATCGCCTGGCTCAATCCGCGGGCCATCAGCTATTTCGGCTTCAGCCTGATGCTGAACCTGGCGATCCCGATCGCCCTGGCGACCATCGCGCAGATGTTCGTCATCGCCGGCAATGAACTCGACCTGTCGATAGGCACCTTCGTCGGCTTTGTCGGCTGCGTTACCGCGACCTGGCTGAAGGACGCGCCGCTGATCGGTGTCGCCATCCTGCTCGGGTCGATCGGCGTCTATGCCTTGCTCGGCGCACTGATCCATCTGCGCAACCTGCCTTCGATCGTGGTGACGCTTGGCATGAGCTTCGTCTGGCAAGGGCTGGCCATCCTCGTCCTGCCCAAACCCGGCGGCAAGGCGCCGGACTGGCTGCTGGCGTTCATGGCATTCAAGCCGCCTTTCGTGCCGTTCCCGATCATCGCGGCGCTGCTGATCGGCCTCATCGTCCATTTCGGGCTGATGCGTACTTCCTATGGCGTGATCTTGCGCGGTTCCGGCGGCAATCCGGCCGCCCTCGGCCGCGCCGGCTGGTCGCTGCTCAAGACCAAGATCGTGCTGTTTGCGCTGGCTGGACTGTTCGGCGTGCTGTCCGGCATGGCGCTGATTGGCATCACCACCTCGGCCGATGCCAATATCGGCAATGGCTACACGCTGCTGGCGATTGCCGGCGTCATCCTCGGCGGCGGCGAATTCGTCGGTGGCCGGGTGTCGCCGATCGGCGCGGTGATCGGCGCGCTGACGCTGGCGCTGGCCGCCTCGCCGCTGCTCACCTTCATGCACATTCCGCCCGACTGGCAGGTGGCCGCCAATGGCGCCATCCTGATCATCGTCCTGGCGGCCCGCGTGCTGATCAGCCGCCGGGAGAGGTAGCCATGGCCGCATTGAAACCACTGCTTGCCAAACCCTGGATCTGGTCGTTCCTCGGTGCCTTGCTGGTGTGGCTGGCGACGATCGCCTTCACCGGCGGCTATGGCGCCGGCGGTATGGTCACCGCAGCACTGTCGCTGGCGGTGTTCACCGTCATTGTCGGTGTCGGCCAGATGTTCGTCATCACGCTTGGGCCCGGTAATGTCGATCTGTCGCTGCCGGCCAATATCGGCCTTGCCAGCGCCGTCGCCATGAAGGTGATGGACGGCAACGATGCCATGATCGTGGTCGGGCTTTTGGCGGCGCTCGCCACGGGTGCCGCGATCGGCGCCGCCAACTATTTGCTGATCTGGGCGCTGCGCATCCCGCCGATCATCGCCACGCTGTCGGCCAGCTTCATCATCCAGTCGATCGACATCAGCTACGGACGCGGGCTGCAGATCAAGCCGCCGCCCGGCTTCGCCGATTTCGCCAACTGGCAGGTGCTGGGCATTCCAGTGCTGGCGATCCTCACCGTGCTGTTCACCATCGGCGCGGCCATCGCGCTGCAGCGCATGATCTATGGCCGCTCGGTGCTGGCGATCGGCCAGAACATCCGCGCGGCGTGGCTTGCCGGCGTCAATGTCGGCCGCATTCGCTTCCTCACCTATACGCTGTCCGGGGCGCTCGGCGGCATCGACGGGGCGCTGCTCGCCGGCTATTTCCGTGGCGCCAATGTCGATATCGGCAACGAGTATCTGCTGGCCTCGATCGCCGTCGTCGTCATCGGTGGCACCTCGGTGGCCGGCGGCAAGGCCAATGTGCCGGGCGTCTGGGGCGCGGCGCTGTTCCTGGTGCTGCTTTTGACGATGCTCAACACGTTCGGCGTCAGCGCCGGCGTGCGGCTGCTGCTGACCGGGCTGATCATTGTCGGTGTCATCACGGCCGCTGGGGGGCAGAAGGCGCTGCGGTAGTTGCGATTGGCGCTCAGCGTGGTGGCGGCGGAGGCTGCCGGCATCAGGGGTACGTCAAGGCCGGTAATCATTGTGCCAGGCCGGCACCCGGTTCCCATCCGCGTCATGGCGCTGTAAATCCCGTGCGCGCGGCTGCAAGCCGCTCATCAATGCTGGGAGGTTTGCGTGTCCGATTTCCTGAAGGTCAGCCGCGACGGCGATGTCGCCATCGTCACCATCGATAATCCGCCGGTCAATGCGCTGAGCTTTCATGTTCGCGAACCGCTGATGCAGGCTCTCGCTGGGTTGCGGGATGATCCGTCGGTCGCGGCCATCGTCATCGCCTGTGCCGGCCGAACGTTCGTTGCCGGCGCCGACATCACCGAATTCGGCAAGCCGGTGCAGCCGCCCGAACTGCGCGCCATCGTGGCGACGCTGGAAACCATCGCCAAGCCGACGATCGCTGCCATCCACGGCACCGCGCTGGGCGGCGGCCTAGAGCTGGCGCTCGGCTGTCATTTCCGCGTCGCCGACGCCGGCGCCAAGCTCGGCCTGCCGGAAGTCAAGCTCGGTCTCTTGCCGGGCGGCGGCGGCACGGTGCGGTTGCCGCGCCTTGTCGGCGCGGTGAAGGCGCTCAAGATGATCGTTTCCGGTTCGCTGATCGGGGCAGAAGAGGCGCATGCCGCCGGTCTGGTCGACGCCGTCTTCAAAGGCGATCTGACCACGCATGCCGTGAACTTCGCCAGGGAAATAGCCCGCAAAGGTGGTCCCTTCACGCGGGTGCGCGATCGAAATGATGGGCCTAGGGAAACCGACCTGGCGGCTTTCGACGCCGAGGCGGCGGACCTTGCCAAAAAAGCGCGCGGCCTCGAAGCACCGATCGCCTGTGCGCAGGCGGTGCGCAATGCCGTCACGCTGCCGTTCGACGAGGCGCTGGCGGCGGAGCGCGCGCTGTTCGTCGAGCTCGTCGCCAGCGACCAGTCGCGCGCGCAGCGCCACCTGTTCTTCGCCGAACGTGAGGCGGCAAAGATTCCCGGCAAAGATATCATCAAGCGCAGGATCGCGCGTATCGGCATCATCGGCGCCGGCACCATGGGCGGCGGCATCGCCATGGCTTTCGCCAACGGCGGCTATTCCGTCACCTTGCTTGAGACCAGCCAGGAGGCGCTGCAACGCGGCCTGGGCACGATCGACAAGAACTATGCCGTCTCCGTCACGCGGGGATCATTGACCGAAGATGCGAAGCGGCAGCGGCTGGCCCAGTTCACCGGCTCCACCAACTATGCCGATCTCGCTGATTGCGACCTGATCGTCGAGGCAGTGTTCGAAGACATGGCGGTCAAGAAGGAAGTCTTCGGCAAGCTCGACGCGGTGGCCAAGCCCGGCGCAATCCTCGCCACCAACACCTCCTATCTCGATATCAACGAAATCGCCGCCTCGACCTCACGCCCTCAGGATGTGCTCGGACTGCATTTCTTTTCGCCGGCAAATGTCATGAAGCTCTTGGAGATCGTGCGCGCCGAGAGGACCGCTCCCGATGCGCTGGCTACCGTCGTCGGCCTGGCGCGGCGGATCGGCAAGGTGGCTGTCGTCGTCGGCGTCTGCCACGGTTTTGTGGGCAACCGTATGCTGGCGGCGCGTGGCGCCGAGTCGGAGGCGCTTCTGCTGGAGGGCGCAACGCCGCGCCAGATCGACCAGGCGTTCACCGATTTCGGCTGGCCGATGGGGCCGTTCCAGATGGGCGATCTCGCCGGCCTCGACATTGGCTGGCGCAACCGCAAGGCGCGCGGCCAGACGGCCGTGATCGCCGACACGCTGTGCGAACAAGGGCGTTTCGGCCAGAAGACCGGCCGTGGTTTCTATCTCTACGAGGCCGGCGCACGCACGCCGGTTCCCGACCCGCAAGTCGAGGCGATGATCCGCGACAAGGCGGCCGAGAAGGGCATCGTGCCGCGCGCGATCGGTGCGGAAGAAATCATCGAACGCACGCTCTATCCCCTGGTCAACGAGGGCGCCAAGATCCTGGAGGAAGGCATCGCCACCCGCGCCTCCGACATCGATGTCGTCTGGGCCAACGGCTATGGCTTTCCCGTCGGCAAGGGCGGGCCGATGTTCTGGGCTGGCCTCGAAGGTCCAGCCAAGCTCATCGAGCGGCTCGACCATTGGCATCAGAGGACGGGCAAGGACGTGTTCAAGGTGGCGCCATTGCTCAGGCGGATGGCCGAAACCGGTTCCTGGGAAACCGGGGGCTAAGGAATTACCGGACCCGTGCGTCGATGATCTCGACGAAGCGCGCGAACAGGCCGGCCTGCGACTTGATCTTGAGCTTGCGGTAGATGTTGCGGCGATGGACCTTCACGGTTCCCGGCACGATGCGCATCGCCCTGGCGATCGATTCGGTTGAATGCCCCTGCAGCACCAGGTCGACGACATGCTTTTCGCGCGGCGTCAGCGACAGGCTCTGCCAGATATGGGCGCGATCGAACTCGTTGACCGGAGCAATCGTCTCGTCCTGCTTTGTCTCGGGCGGTTCGTCGGCCGGGAGGGTAGGCCAGCGCAATCTGGCGAAGCTGATCACCGCCGGCGCCATGTCGCGCAGAAGCCTGGCATCGGCGGTGCCAAACGGACCCGACGCGCGCAGCCGCATCAGCGACAACACTAGCGCGTCCTTTCCCGGCAAAGGCACGAAGAAGCCGACCTCCTCGGCCAGCCTGGTCTGGCTGTAGTAGGAGCGAAAATATTCGCTGGCATAGAAGCGGTCCGGCGCGAGTTCGCGCATGCGCCAGAACCCTTCCTTGCGCTCCACCGCCGCATGGTGGAACGGGTCGAGCAGATACGGCCCTTCCTGGTAGAGCGCGACGAAGACATGGCTTTCGGCCGGCGAAAAGGTCTCGAACAGCAGCGGCGGGCGTGCGGCACCGCGATAGCCGAAGATCACGCAGTGGTCGAAGCTGACATGCTGGCGCAGCCAATCGACCATCGCCTTGCCGAAGAGGTCGCCGCTCGTCTCCCGCGTCGCGGTGACAAGCGTTGCAAGCTGGCCGTATTCGTCGCTGCGGGACAATCCATACCCCCTTAAACGAGAAAATAGATCAGATATACCACCTGCGAGGTATATACTAGCCGCCATTGGCTCTGGTAGCGTCCTGAAATCGCCCTGTTGCTGGAGCCCGCAGCCTTGACCGCCGTGCCCGACATCGAGTTTCGCGGCGTCACCAAACGCTATGGCGCGGTGACCGCGGTCAGCGGCATCGATCTTGCCGTCCCGCCTTCCGCCTTTGTCGCCCTGCTCGGACCGTCCGGCTGCGGCAAGACGACCTGCCTGCGCATGATCGGCGGCTTCGAACAGCCGAGCGAAGGCCAGGTGTTCATTCGCGGCCAGGACATGGCCGGCACGCCGCCCTACCGGCGGCCTGTCAACATGGTGTTCCAGCAATACGCGCTGTTTCCGCATCTCGATGTCGAGGACAACGTCGCCTACGGGCTGCGCCAGGCACGGCCTCGGCTGTCGTCGCGCGAGATCGCCTCAAGGGCAGGCGAGGCGCTGGCCATGGTGCGGCTCGCCGGCTATGGCCGCCGCAAGATCCATGAACTGTCCGGCGGCCAGCAGCAGCGTGTCGCGCTGGCGCGCGCACTGGTCAACAAGCCGGCGGTGCTGCTGCTCGACGAGCCGCTGGCCGCGCTCGACAAGAAGCTACGCACCGACATGCAGATCGAGCTGCAGAACCTGCAGCGCGAGATCGGCATCACCTTCGTATTGGTCACCCACGACCAGGAGGAGGCGCTGTCGATGAGCGATTTTGTCTGCGTCATGAATGGTGGCCGCATCGTCCAGCTCGGACAGCCGAGCGAGATCTATGACGAGCCGGCCGATCTGTTCGTCGCCGACTTCGTCGGCAAGACCAATTTGCTGAGTGGCAAGGTCGCCGGGCAGTCGGGCGAGCTGGTGGATATCGCGCTTGCCGACGGCACCGTCATTGCGGCGCGCAAGCGGACGGCCTTGCAGCAGGGCGAGACCGTCTCGGTCAGCCTGCGTCCTGAATCGCTCAGTCTCGGCGCGCCCGAAAGCGGCCGGTTCAAGGGCATCGTCCGCAACCGGATTTTCCTCGGCTCGACCGCCGAATACGCGATCGAGGTCCAGGGCATCGGAACGCTGCTCGCCAAGGCCGATCACCTGATCGGCCACGGCAATCTCTTCAAGCCGGGTGAACCCGTCGCCATCGGCTTTGCCGCCGGAACGCCCTTGGCGTTTCCGGACCCCAAGAACAACGGGACCAACCAGAGGGTAACCAAAAATGTCGAAATCATATCGTGATGGACTGCCGATAAGCCCTGAAAATTTCGTCGACCAACTGATGCGCCTCAAGCGCGGCTCGATCGGCCGCCGCGACTTCCTCGGCCTCACCGGCCTCGGCATTGCGACGGCGGTGATGGCGCGCGAGATCGGCATCATGCCGACGCCGGCCTTTGCCGCTGAAAGCCTCGGCGACCGCATGTCGATCGCGACCTGGCCGAACTATCATGACCCGGCGACATTCGAGAATTTCAAGAAGGACACCGGCGTTGCCGTCGAGGTCAACGTGTTCGGCTCCAACGAGGAGATGCTGGCCAAGCTGCAGGCCGGCGCCTCCGGCTGGAGCCTGTTCGTGCCGACCAACTACACGATCTCGACCTACCAGAAGCTCGGCATCATCGAGGCGCTCGATATGGCGAAACTGCCGAATTTCGACGGCTCGCAGGAAGATCCGCGCTTCACCTCGGAAGGCACGATCGACGGGACGACCTACGCCGTGCCGAAGAACTGGGGCACCACCGGCTTTGCCGTCAACACCAAGAAGCTGACCAAGCCGATGACCACCTGGAAGGAGTTCTGGGACACTGCCATGGCGGAGGGCGATGGCCGCACCATGGTGCATGATTACCAGCTGACCACGATCGGCAATGCGCTGAAATATTACGGCTATTCGTTCAACTCGCTGAAGCAGGAGGAACTCGCCAAGGCAGAGGAATTGCTGCTGAAGGTCAAGCCGCATCTGTTTGCGGTCTCATCCGACTACCAGCCGGGAATGCGCGCGGGTGATGCCTGGATGACCATGTGCTGGACCAATGACGGTGCGCAGCTGCATCGCGACATTCCCGAGATCGCCTATGTGCTGGGCAAGGAAGGCGGCGAGATCTGGACCGATTTCTATGCCATTCCAAAGGACGCCCCGAACAAGCCCGCCGGCTACGCGCTGCTCAACTACCTGATGAACCCGCAGGTCGCGGTCAAGGAGCACCTGGCTAATGGTGCGCCGTCGACCGATGCGCGGGTCAACAAGCTGCTGCCCAAGGAGGTGCTCGACAATCCGATCCTCTATCCGGCTGCGGACCTGTTGACGCCGCTCGAGTTCGGCGCAGCGGCAACACTGACCGATCCCGGCCGGGCCGAACTGATGGCCCGCTTCAAGTCGGCCTGAGCGACCGGCCTGATGCAGACAATTGACCGGCGGGCATATGTCCGCCGGCACCGGGGCGGTTTCAATGCACGGCAATAAACTTCGTCATAATCTGCTGACCGCCTTGCTGCTCGGTCCGGCAGCGGCGTGGCTGGTGGTCTTCCTGGTGCTGCCGTTCATAGCCATCGCCGTGTTCAGCGTTGGCGAGCGGGCGCCGGAAGGCGGCTACCAGGCGGCCTTTACGCTGGCGCAATATGCCAATCTTCCGGCGCGGGCGACCGCCTTCTGGAACACCATGATGCTGGCGCCGATGGGCGCGCTCGCCTGTCTTCTCGTCGCCTATCCGGTTGCCTACTACCTCGCCCTGCAGGCGCCGCAGCGCTGGCGGCTGATCCTGCTCGCGCTCGTCGTCATTCCGTTCTGGACCAGCCTTCTGATGCGGACCTATGCCTGGATGTATGTGCTGGGCGGGCGCGGCATTCCGGCTCTGCTCGCTTATGTCGGCTTCGAGGATATCAGGCTGATCAACACGCCGGGCGCCGTGCTGCTTGGCATAGTCTATGGCTATCTGCCGCTGATGATCCTGCCGATCTATGTCAGCCTCGAGCGGCTCGACCGCCGGCTGCTGGAAGCCTCCGCCGATCTCGGTGCGACGCCACTCTCCACGTTCCTTGGCGTGACGCTGAAACTGTCGCTGCCGGGGGTGATGACCGGCTTCTCGCTGGTGATGATCCTGCTGCTCGGCGAGTATCTGATCCCGACGCTGCTTGGCGGTGGCAAGGTGTTCTTCATCGGCAATGCGCTGGTCGACCTGTTCCTGCAGTCGCGCAACTGGCCGTTCGGCTCGGCCATCGCGATCACGCTGGTGCTGGTCTCGGTGGTGGTGTTGATTGCCGCCAACCGCATTTCGACCCGAGTCTCGGGCGCCCGCCGGGTGGATCTGATCTGATGTGCGCCTTCGTCATTGCCGTCTTCGCCTTCCTCTATCTGCCGATCGCGCTGGTGGTGCTGTTCTCCTTCAACGCCGGGCACCATGCGAGCGAGTTCACCGGCTTTTCCGTGCAATGGTACGGCAAGGCGCTGGCCAACCCGTTCCTGGTCGAAGCGTTGAAGAACAGCCTGTTCATCGCTACCACCAGCGCCTCGCTGGCGGCGCTGTGCGGCACTGCGGCCGCGCTTGGCCTGGCGCGCGTCAGTGTACGGACCCGCGCTGTCTTCGATGCGCTTCTGGGTGCCGCGATCGTCGTTCCCGGGGTCGTCATCGGCATCTCGACGCTGGTCGCACTCGTCCAGCTGTTCGCAGTCGTCAACCCGTTCCTCGCCTCGATATGGCCCGACGACCAGCCGCCGCGCCTGTCGCTCGGCTATGGCTCGATCATCGCGGCACACGGCCTGTTTTCGATGGCGCTGGTGACGATGATTGTCGGCACGCGTCTCGGCAGCCTCGACCGCAACCTGGTCGAGGCCTCGAGCGATCTCTACGCGACGCCGTTGACGACGTTCCGCAGCATCGTCCTTCCGCAGATCATGCCGGCGGTGGTTGCCGGTTTCCTGCTCGCCTTCACCTTTTCCTTCGACGATTTCATCGTCGCCTTCTTCGTCGCCGGTGCGCAGACGACGCTGCCGATCTATGTCTTCGCGTCGATCCGGCGCGGCGTGACACCGGAAATCAATGCCATCGCGACGATCGTGCTCGTCGCCTCCGTGCTGCTTGTGGTGCTTGCCCAATGGCAGCTGCGCCAACGCAAACTATCCAACTGAAAGTCGCGCCATGATCCTCAAAGACCGCATCGCCGTGGTGACGGGTGCCGGCTCCGGCATCGGGCGCGCCGGCGCCATGATCATGGCCAGGGAAGGCGCGCTGGTGGTCATCGCCGACAGGGACCGGGCCAGCGGCGAGGCAACGGTTTGCGACATCCGCGCGGCGGGCCGCCGGGCCGAGGCGCTCGCCACCGATGTCGCGGATGACGCGGCGGTCGAGCAGCTCATTGCCGGCACGCTCGACAGGCACGGGCGTATCGACATCCTGCACAATCATGCCGGCATCCAGGTCGGCGGCACGCTGACCGAAGTCGAGGTCGGCGGCATGGATGCCTCGTGGCGGGTCAATGTCCGGGCGCAATTCCTCGCGGCCAGGTTGGTCATGCCGTCGATGATTGCGCAGGGCGGCGGTGTCATCCTCAACACCGCCTCGAATTCGGGCGTGTTCTACGACCGCGAAATGATCGCCTATGCCACGTCCAAACATGCGGTGGTGGCGATGACCAGGCAGATGTCGCTCGACTATGCCAGCCACAATGTCCGCGTCAACGCGCTCTGCCCAGGCTGGGTCGATACGCCGTTCAACGAGCCGTTCATCGCCCAGATGGGCGGGCGCGAGGCGATCGAAAATTATGTCCGCACCAAGATCCCGATGGGGCGCTGGGCCAGCGCCGAAGAGATCGCCGAGGCAATCCTGTTCCTCGTTTCCGACCGCTCATCCTTCATGACCGGCCAGGCGCTGGTGATCGACGGTGGCGAAAGCATCGGCTGAAGTAGCCGTCTCGGCCTTCAACCAGTTGGCGAAGATGGTCATTGCCTGCGAGTTCTGGCGCCTGCGCCGCGCCGACAGCCAATACCGGCCAACGTCGACCGTGCAGTCGAAAGGCTGCACCAGCTCAGCCGAACAGAGCTCGCGGCTGAACATCGAAACCGGCAGCAGCGCCACTCCGGCGCCCTGGACGGCAGCGTTCGCCATGGTGACCGATGAGTCGAAGACGATGCCTTTGATCGGCGGGCAATGGCAGCCTGCCGTCTCGAACCAGCGCAGCCATTCGTCTTCCCGGTAGGAACACAGCAGCGTTTCGCGCGCGAGATCGGAAGGGTCGCGCAGACGCGCGGCGATGTCGGGGGTGCAGGCCGGCGAGAAGCCGCCTGGCAACAGCGGCGTGTTCTCGGTGCCCTGCCAGGAGCCATCGCCGAAGCGGATGGCAAAGTCGAGACCGTCGGCGGCGAGATTGACCCGGTTGTTGTTGGTCGAGATGCGCAGCTCGATGTCCGGATAGGCCTGGTGAAATGCCGGCAATCTGGGGATCAGCCATCCCGAGGCGAAAGTACCGACGACACCGACGGTGACGATGTCGTTGAAGCGGCCGCCCTCGAAGCGATCGAGCGTGACGCTGATCCTGTTGAAGGCATCGCTCAGCACGGGCAGCAGGGCTTCGCCTTCCTCGCTTAAAGCGAGGCCGTGCGGCAATCGGCGAAAAAGCCTGATGCCGAGGACTTCTTCGAGGCCCTTGATCTGATGGCTGACGGCAGCCTGGGTGACGCGCAGTTCGAGACCGGCGCCGGTGAAACTGAGATGCCTTGCAGAGGCCTCGAAGGCGCGCAAGCCATTCAACGGGAGGTGCGATCGCTTCATCATCCCAGCCCTAATTTTTCTTATGGCGGGGGCGATGTTTACTCGTTTGCGATGGCGCCGGATCCGATCCAGTTCTGCTGCGCGGGGCGACAGAGAGTGTGGACATGACAAGCAGACGCAGTTTCATCAGTGGTCTCGCGGTGGTTTTGACGGCCCCGGTTGGCGCCATTGCGAAGGCGGCAACGAGCCCGACAAAATTTGATGGGGTCTTGCCGAAAATAAGGCGGATCGAGGCGAAAAGCGGCGGCCGGCTCGGCGTGTCCTGCCGGATCTCCGGAACGACCGCGCAATTCGGCTATCGTGAGGACGAGCTGTTCCCCATGTGCAGCACCTTCAAGGCACTCGCGGCGGCGTTCATCCTGCATCGCGTCGATGGCGGCATCGAGCAGCTCGACCGCAGCATCAAGATCCCGCACGACGCCGTCATCGCGAACTCTCCGACGACCAAGAAACATGCCGGCGGCGAGATGACGGTGGCGCAGCTTTGCGAGGCCGCCGTGACAGTCAGCGACAATGGGGCGGCCAATCTGTTGCTGGAGTCCTTTGGCGGGCCGGCGCAGCTCACAGCCTATCTGCGTTCGATCGGCGACAAGGTGACCAGGCTGGACCGGATCGAACCGGAGTTGAACGAGTCGTTGACGGGTGACGCGCGCGACACGACCTCGCCGCTGGCCATGGCCGACAATTTCGAACGGCTGACGATCGGCAACAGCCTGTCGAAGAAGGGCCGGGCGCAGCTTGTCGATTGGCTGGTGGCGAACAAGACCGGCGACGAGCGCATAAGGGCGGCACTGCCGAAAGGCTGGACATGCGGCGACAAGACCGGAACCGGCGCGCGCGGCAGCACCAACGACGCAGCCGTCATCTGGCAGACTTCCGGCAACCCGATTTTGATGTCGGTCTACCTGACGGGCACGACACAGAGCCTGGCCAAACGCAACGCCGTCATTGCCCATGTCTCGCGCGCGTTGGTCGAAGCGATCGCGGCGTAAATCCTTGTATCGGGCGGCGCGGTGTTGCCGCGCCGCTGCCCTCATACATGTTTGCGGCCACCGGTCTCGCGGAACCAGCTGTCGGGGTAGGGATACCACCAGTCCTGGATCGTCGGTTTGTGGTCGATGATCACCATCTTCGAGCGGCGGAAGGCGTCGAGGCCCTGGCGGCCAAGTTCGCGGCCGAGGCCCGAGGCCTTCCAGCCGCCGAAGGGCAAGGCGTCATTGTCGATCAGCGGGTTGTTGACCCAGACCATGCCGGCCTCGAGCCGCTCGGCGGCCTCATGCGCCTCGGCCAGATCGGTGGTGAACACCGAGGCGCCAAGCCCGAACGGGCTGTCATTGGCAAGCCGGATCGCCTCGTCGAAATCCCGGACCCGGCAGATCGCGGCGACCGGCCCGAAGCATTCTTCGCGCACGATGGCCATATCAGGGGTCACGCCGGTGAGGATGGTCGGCTCGTAGAACCAGCCGGTGTTGTGCGCTGGCGGAATGCGGCCGCCGGTGACGGCCGTGGCGCCGTTGCGAATGGCATCGTCGACGAGGCGCATCACCTTCGCCCGCGCGCCTTCGCTGACCAGCGGGCCGATCTCGGTCTTGTCCATGCCGTTGCCGATGCGCAGCGCGCGTGTCCTTTCGGCGAACAGGTCGACAAAGCGGTCATGCACGGCGTCGACGACGAAGAAGCGCTCGGCCGAGGTGCAGACCTGGCCGGTGAGGTGGAAGGCGGCGGTGACACTGCCGGACGCGGCGACATCGAGCGGGGCGTGTTGGCTGATGATCAGCGGATCGCTGCCGCCAGCTTCGATCACGCATGGCTTCATGCGCTCGGCACAAGCCATCGCCACCGCCTTGCCGGCGGCGACCGAGCCGGTGAAGGCGACGGCGTGGGTGCGGTCGGAAACGATCAGCGCTTGCGCGGTGGCAGCGCCGCCGGGCAGGCAGCAGACCATCCCCTCCGGCAGCGAGCGGAACACGGTCATGTAATCGAGCGTCGACAGCGTCGTCGCCTCGGCCGGCTTGATGACGCAGGCGTTGCCGGCGGCGAGCGATGCCGCGACTGTCCAGCACATCAGCAAGATCGGGAAATTGTAAGGCATGATGTGGACGGAGACGCCATAGGGCTCGTAGCGCGCATACTGGAACGACCCGGCCTGCGTCGTGCCGGCGATCTTGCCGGCATCGTCGCGTGCCATCTCGGCATAATAGCGGAAGATCGGCGCGCAGTTGGCGATCTCGCCGATGGCTTCCGGATAGGGCTTGCCCATCTCGCGCACCATCAGCTCGGCGCAATGCGTGAAGTCGGCCGCTTCGATGGCATTGGCGACGGCATGGAGGTGCCTGGCGCGGCTCTTGGCGTCGAGCCTTTTCCAGGTGGCCTGCGCCTTGGTCGCGGCGGTGAGCGCGGCGTCGATCTCGCCATCGCTGGCCGACGCGATGGCCCCAACTGTCTCCAGCGTTGCCGGATCGATCACCGGTTTGTTCGCGGCGGTCATCGGCCGGTAGTCCGGATTGACGAAGAAGGCCGGCCGGTCAGGGGCGAAATGCATGGACATCCTCTCAGATCCGCTCAGCGGATCATGTAGACCTTCTTGATGGTCTCATGGACGGTGCAGACGCCTTTCCAGTCCTGCGGAAAGAACGCCGCCGTGTCCGGCTCGATCTCGATGATCTCGCCGGATTCATGAACATAGGTGCAGCGGCCCTCGAGGAAGTGGCAGAACTCGTCGCGGGTGACGTGGCAGTGCCATTTGCCTGGAGTGCACACCCACAGGCCGCATTCGGAACGGCCTTCAGGCCCTTTGTACAGCAGCTTGCCCGAAGTGTGGGATTCGCCCTCGATCATCGTCGGGATGACGCCCCAGTCGACGAGGTCGGTAATAGCGAGCGGGGACTTCATGATCGGTGTTGTCATATCGATTTTCCCTGGGGTGGCCTTGGTGCTCACCGGCACATGAAGGCCTTGGTCAGCGTTTCGGTGATGATGGAGATGCCGGTCCAGCCGGCGGGGAAGAACACAAGCGTGCCGGCCTCGACCGGAACCTCTTCGCCGTTCTCATGGACATAGCTGCCGCGTCCCGACAGGAAATGGCAGAACTCGTCGGCAGGGAAGGTGACCTTTCGCGTGCCCGATGTGCATGACCACAGGCCGCATTCGCTCGATCCGTCCGGGTTCTGCGACAGGATCTTGCCCGCGGCGCGCGGCGCGCCGGCGAGCGTGTTGGTGCCCGCGCCCCAATCGTCCAGGTCCACTGTCGAGGCGTTTTGCCAGTGCGGTGTCGGCATATCGTGAAGCTCCGAGGATCAGGCAAGCATGTAGACGTTGCGCATGGTCTCATGCACGGTGCATTCGCCCGCCCAGCCGGCCGGGAACATGACCACGGTTCCAGCACTGACTTCTATCACTTCGCCGACATTCGACCTGTAGGTCGCGCGGCCGGCGACGAAATGGCACAATTCATCGCGCGGGATGCTAAGGCGCCATCGGCCGGGCGTGCAGACCCAGATGCCGGATTCCGGCTGGTTGTTCGGCCCCTTGTGCACCAGCCTGCCGGTGGAATGGGACGCGCCGTCCAGTGCATCCGGTTGGGCGCCCCAGTCGACGAGATCGGTGCGGGTCGAGGCCTGATGGAGGTGTGGTGCGGAGGAGCTCATAGCAGCGCCTCCAGCAACCCAGCTGCCTTTTCCGGGCCGTTCTGCGCGTGCATCTGCGCCGAGGTCTTCGCCAGCCCGGCCTTCATCGCCGGATCGGTCAGGCAGGCCTCGATCTTGGCGACGAGCTCGGCATCGTTCCAGTCGTAGCGCGGCATGCCGAAGCCGTGGCCGGTTTCCTCGACGCGGGTGGCGTTGTCGTGGCCGTCCCAGACATAGGGCATGATGATGGCCGGCTTGCCGAAATAGAGGCACTCGGTAAATGAGTTGTTGCCGCCATGGTGGATCACCGCATCGACCTGTGGGATGACCGAGGGCTGCGGGAACCAGCTCTCGACGATGACGTTGCCGGGCACGTCCGTGTACTGGTCCTTGTAGCCGCCGACATTGACCAACGCCCGGTAGCGCGTCTTGCCCAGCGTCGCGATGATGCGCTTCAACAGGTCGACATCACCGGCGCCGAGGCTGCCGAAGGAAACATAGAGCAGCGGTCCGTCATTGTTTTTCGCGAAGGTCGGCACTGTGTAGGGCTTCTCCTGCCGCACGCAGCCTTCGAGATACTGGAATTTTGCCGGGTCGAGCGGATGGCGGCGCTTGAACTTTGCCGCCTCGGGATAAAGCAGCAGGTTCAGGTAGGGCGAGGCTTCGAAGAACTGGCCGATCGGATAGGGCGCCTCATCGTTGGCGGTGAGGAAGGCGTTGAAGTCGTCATGGATCGGCCTGATCACCGCGTTGAAATGGTCGCGGTAGCGCTGGTGGCCGGCATGGTCGTTCTCGCCGCAGCCGGACAGATGCGGCGGGATGTCCTCGTCCTCGATCTCGTTTTCCGAGCAGGAGATCACGCGCACCCACGGCTTGCCGAACTGCTTGATTGCCGGGAACAGGATGACGTTGTCGACGCAGATGACGTCCGGCTTGATGTCAGCCAGAACGCGTGGCAGATCCTTCTGCGCCCATTTGGCGCTGTCGACGATCGCCGTCCAGCAATCCTTGACGTAATTGTCGACCTGGTCATAGGGCGATTTGCGGAAATTCGGGATGTGGCCATTGATGAAGTCCTCCCAGAACTTGGCCATCTGCTCGGGCGGCATCGGTTCGGACAGGTTCACCGGATGGGCTTCGAAGCCGTAGCCCTTATAGACGTCGACGAAGCCGGGATCGGAGAGGAACACGGCCTTGTGTCCACGCGCTTCGACGGCCTGGGCGATGCCGACGGAATTGAGCGCCGGGCCATAGGCCGCTTCTGGAAAAAACGCGATCGTCTTCTGCGCCATCAAGCTTCTCCTTCACTCTGCGAAAATTCTGACATCGGCGGCATCCCAGCCGAGTTCGACCTGGTCGCCCGACGAGACCGGCCGGCGGTCCGCGGCATCGGCGGTGACGCGCACCAGGAACGGTTTTGGCGACAGGGGGGTGCGGACATGCAGTTGCAGGTCGAGCCCCTGATAGGCCAATGCCTCGACCGCGCCGGTGGTGCGGTTGGCGGTTTCCACCGACGGGAAAAGCCGGATGCGCTCGGGCCGCACCGAGGCGACAGCGGACGCACCGGGCGCAAGCGTGGCGGGTACCTTGCCGGCGATCAGCGTGCCATTGCCGGCCATCACGCCATCGGCGGCGGCCTTGCCCGGCACGAAATTCATCACGCCGATGAAGTCGGCAACAAAACGGCCGGCCGGATGCTCATAGACCGCATGCGGGGTGTCGCATTGCAGCAGCCTGCCGTCCTTGAGCACGGCCATGCGGTCGGCCATGACAAGCGATTCTTCCTGATCGTGGGTGACGATGACGAAGGTAATGCCGACCTCGTGCTGCAGGCGCTTCAATTCCAATTGCATGGCGCCGCGCAGTTTCTTGTCGAGGGCGCCGAGCGGCTCGTCGAGCAGCAGCAGCCGGGGCCGCTTGACCAGAGCCCGGGCGAGCGCGACACGCTGCTTCTGTCCGCCCGACAATTGCTCCGGCTTGCGGTCGGCGAAGGGGACGAGTTCGGTCGTCGCCAGGATGGCATCGACTCGGGAACGGATTTCGCTAGCCGGCAAACGCTCCATTTCCAGGCCGTAGGAGACATTGGCCCTGACGCTCATATGCGGAAACAGCGCGTAGGACTGGAACATCAGATTGACCGGCCGCTTGTTGGGCGGGGTCCTGGCGATGTCGCGGCCATCCAGCAGGATGCGGCCGTCATTCGGCGTTTCGAAACCGGCCAGCATGCGCAGCAGCGTGGTCTTGCCGCAGCCCGAAGGCCCGAGCAGGGCGAAGAACTCGTTCTCGCGGATGTCGAGCGAGATGCCGTCGACAGCGGTCACGCGGCCGAAATTCTTCGACACATGATCGATGGCCAGCAGCGTGCGCGGTTCGCTCATTGGCCGATGACCCCTCGATTGAGCCGCTGCGACAAGGTCAGCGCGGTGATCGAGACCGCCATGACGATGGTCGCCAGCGCGTTGATCTCCGGCGTGATGCCGAATCGGATCATCGCGTAGATCTGCATCGGCAGCGTGGTCGAGGCGCGCCCAGCGCCGGCGGTGAAGAAGGCGATGATGAACTCGTCGACCGACAGCGTGAAGGCAAGCAGCGCGCCGGCGATGACCGCCGGCAGGATGACCGGCAATGTCACCCGCCGGAAGGTGGTGATGGCGGAGGCGCCAAGGTCGGTGGACGCCTCGACAATCGACCAGTCGAAACTTTTCAGCCGGGCACGCACCACCGAACAGACGAAGGCGAGGTTGAACACGACATGGGCAAGGATGATGGTGTGCAGACCCATGGTCAGGTTAAGCATGGAGAAGAACGACAGCAGCGCGATCGCCAGCACGATGTCGGGAATGATCATTGGCGCAAAGATCAGCGCTTCGAGACCCTTGCCATAATGCCGGCGCATCTCGACGCCGATCGCCAGCAGCGTGCCGAGCAGCGTGGCGATGGCCGTCGACACCAGCGCCACGATCAACGTGTTGAGCGCGGCGGAGAGGATCGCGGAATTGCCGGCCAGCGAGACATACCATTTCAGCGAAAAGCCGGACCATGCGGTCGGCAGGCCGCCCTCGTTGAAGGACAGCGCCACCAGCACGGCAATCGGGATGTAGAGGAAGGCGAAGACCAGGCTCAGTACGAGCCAGAGCGTGCGCCGCGTGGCGGGAGAGCGCTCAGCCATCGGCGCCTCCGCTCACTTGCGCGGCGCGGCCCGAGGTGCGATCGGCGGCCAGCGCCTGCGCCATCAGCACCAGCAGCATGATGGCGATCAGCACCATGGCGAGCGCCGCGCCGAAGGGCCAGTCATTGGCGGTCAGGAACTGGTCGTAGACGAGATTGCCGATCATCTGGAAGCGGCCACCGCCGAGCAGCGCAGGGGTAACGAAGTTGCCGATCGACAGCACGAAGACGAACACGGCGCCGGCGGCGATGCCGGGCACGGTCAGCGGCAGGATGACACGGCGAAAGGTGGTGATGGCCGAAGCGCCGAGGTCACGCGAAGCCTCGGCGAGTTCTGGGTTGAGACGCGACAGCGGTGCGTAGCAGGCGAGGATGACGAAGGGCAGGTAGTTGTAGACCAGGCCGGCGATGACGGCACCTTCGGTGTAGAGCATCGATGGCGGCTCGCCGGTGTAGCCGAACCAGCGCAACAGCTGGGTGATCAGGCCCTCGCGGTTGAGCAGCACGATCCAGGCATAGGTGCGGATCAGATAGTTGGACCAGAACGGCAGCACGGCGAAGAACAGCAGCACCGGCTGCAACCGGCGCGGTGCCGCGGCGATCGCATAGGCGGCGGCATAGCCGATCACCACAGCGATCAGCGTCGCCGTGCCGGCGATGCGTGCAGATTTGAGGAAGATGCCGGCATAGAGCGGGTCGAAAACCAGCCCGAAATTCTCCAGCGTGAAGGTGTATTCGATGCCGCCATAGATGCCGCGGCGGAAGAAGGCGAGCGCCAGCACCAGCGCGCATGGCACGACCATCAGCGCGGTCAGCCAGACCAGCGCCGGGGCCATCAGCAAGGAGGAGCGAAGTCTGGTCTGGGACAATGTTTGGGTACCGCTCAAGGCCGGCAGCATAAGCGCCGCCGGCCGTGATGTCTGGTTTGACGCTGCTTACTGCGCGGCCTTGATCTCGCTGACTATCTTCGAATAGTCGCGCTGGGCGTCGCCGACGTCACGCAGCTGCTCGAACTTGACAAGGTCGGCCACCGGCATCGCCATGTTGGGGAACTTGGCCAGGAAATCGGCCGGCAGGCTTTCCATAGCCGGCTTGTTCGGCACCTTGTAGTCGATGTTCTGCGCCGCCCAGGCATGGTTCTTGGCGTCGAGCATGAAGTTGATGAACTGGAAGGCCGCGTCCTTGTTGGCGGAAGCCTTCATCACCACCATCGTGTCGACCCACAGATCCGAGCCTTCCTTGGGGATGACGTATTTGATCTCGGGCTTCTCGGCGATGCCGTAGTTGCACCAGCCGTCCCATGCCTGCACCATCAGCGCCTCCCCGGAAACCAGCTTCGAATAGAAGGTGGTGTCGTCATAGGCGAGCAGGGTCTTCTTGGCCGAGATCAGCAGGTCCTTGACCTCGGCCATCTTGGCCGGATCGGTCTCGTTGACCGAAAAACCCTTGTCGAGCTGGCCAGCGGCCAGCAGCCAGCGGTCGGTCGCCAGCATGGTGGTTTTGCCCTTGAGGTCGTCGGAGGGCGCGAGAAGGTCGCTCCAGCTGGTCGGCGCTACCTTCACCAGGTCGGAGCGGTAGCAGAGGCCTGTCGTGCCCCAGGTGTAGGGGACTGAAAAGGCGTTGCCGACATCATGCGGCAGCTTGGTCGCTTCAGGGTAGAGGTTGGCGAGGTTGGGCACCTTGGCGTGGTCGATCGGCTCGGTCAGGCCGAGCTTGTTCAGCACCTCGGCGAAGGGCGAGGAGACGAAGACCACGTCATAGCCCTTGCCGCCGGCGGCGATGAGCTTGCCCATGATTTCTTCATTGGTGGCATGAACAACCACTTCGCCGGCGACGCCGGTGGCGGTCTTGAAGGCAGCCATGGCGTCGGGCGCCATGTAGCCGTCCCAGTTGGAAATGACCAGGTCGGCCGCAGCCGCGGGTGCGGCCAGCGCCAAGGCCAGGCCAAGTGCGATTGACGGCATCTTTAGCGAACGATGCCGCAAGAGAGTGGTGGCGGTCATGACAGGTTCCCCATTCTGGTTGATCGTCGAATTCATTCGGCGGCGGCGACCCATGCCGCCGCCTCGATCCTGTTCCCTCGGTCTTTTTTGTGCCGATTGTCCTGACAGTACTATTGCAGAAAAAAGTACGTCAATCCATAATTTGCCAAGCGACCGTGGAATCTGGCCGATTGCATCCGTGGGGCCGATCGGTCAAAGCATATAGGTCTTGTCCGTTCACGAGCATTGTCATGCAAGCCGCCGCCCGACGACCCCGCACCAACCACCTCGACCTGGCACAGCGCATCCTGGATGTGGCCCGGCAGCGCGGCTTCGAACCCGGCGCGCGCCTGCCCGAACAGCAGATCGCCTCGCTGTGCAATGTGTCGCGTACGCCAGTGCGGGCTGCGCTTAGCCTGCTTGTGGAACAGGGCGTTGTGCGTTGGGAGGCGGATTCCGGCTATCACCTTGCCGTCGACCTCACGAGCCAGCCGGCCGTTGCCGCTGAATTGCCACTTACCGAGGAGGACGAACTCGCCGAGGCGATCCTGCGCGACCGGTCGGCGCGGCGGCTGGACCAGACGGTGACCGTCGCCGGGTTGATGCGGCGGTATAATGCCGAGCGCAAGACGGTACTAAAATCGCTTAACAGACTAACGGAAGAGAATCTGCTCGACCGTGCGCCCGGCCAGTCCTGGCTCTTCCGCCGCGCGCCTGACGACCCGGAGGCGCAAGGCGAAAGTTACGAGTACCGCTTGCTGCTGGAGCCCGCCGCCATCCTGACCCCCGGCTTCCGGCTTGACGGCGCACGCGCAGCGGCCTTGCGCCAAGGCATGGAAGCGCTGTCGGCGCTGCCGGACGCCGCATTCGACACACGCGAGTTCCAGCGGCTGGACATCGATTTTCACGGCATGCTGGCGGAGGGCTCCGCCAATCGCTTCGTGGCCGACGCGCTGGCCGATCATCTCAGGCTGCGCCGGCTGCCGGGCATCTATGCCGGCGTCAACGTCTTCCGGTTGCGGCAATCGCTGCGTGAGCACCTGAACATACTCGACCATCTTGAAAGCCGGCAGTATGAGGTGGCTGCCGATCTGCTTCGCATTCACCTGCGGCTCTCCCGCAACCAGCGACCGCAAGCGGCCAGTCGCGGGGCGCCCGCCCTGTTCGGCATGATCAGCCGGCCGGAATGACGAGGATTAATTGACGCGAAAAGCCAGCCCGACCATCGCGCTGTTTCCCGAAGCGAGTTTCGGCGCGGCGTTGAATTGCGTCGGCATCGCGCAGGCGCTGCGGGCGAAAGGTGCCCGGCCTGTCTTCATCTGTCATGCCGGGTTCTCCGGCGTCTTTGCCGACTATGGTTTTCAGGAATACCAGCTGCCGACCGACGAGCCGCTGAGCGACAGCGAGCGGCAGAGCTACTGGCAGGCCTTCGTGCGCAGGCATCTGCCGCATTTCAGGCTGAGCCCGATCGACCAGCTCGAAACCTATGTCGCGCCGACCTGGCAGGCGATCGTCGACACCGCGGTCAACGCCGAAGCGCCGCTGCGCCAATTGCTGGCGCGGCTGAAGCCGGACGCGGTGGTGCTCGACAATGTCATCATGTTCCCGGCGATCGCTGCCGCCGGCTGCCCGTGGGTGCGGGTGGTCTCCTGCGCCGAGACCGAGCTTCCGGACGCTCGGGTGCCCCCCTATCTGTCGGGGCTTGGCGCCGACGACCCGCAACGCGCGGCGTTCGAGGCCCGCTATCTCAGAGCCTCGGCGCCGGCGCATGACCGCTTCAACCGCTTTCGGGCGGATGCCGGCGTGGCGCCGCTGCCGAAGGGCCTGTTTCTCGAAGCCTCGCCAGACCTCAACCTTTTGCTGACGCCGACGATCGTGCGCCGCGAACGCGCCGAGCCGCTCGACCCGGACCGCTTCGTCTATCTCGAAGGCTGCGTGCGTTCGGAAGGGCCGTTCGCAGTGCCTGTGTTCCCGCGCAATGGCGGGCCGCTGGTCTATGTGAGCTTCGGCAGTCTCGGCGCCATGGATGTCGGCCTGATCGAGCGCATGCTGGCCGTGTTCGACAGGCTGCCGGCCCGCTTCATCGTCAATGCCGGCGGCCTGCGCGACGCCTATCGCGCTGTGCCGGACAATGTCTATCTCGACGCCTGGTTTCCGCAGCCGTCGGTGGTTGCGAAATGCGACCTGTTCATCCATCACGGCGGCAATAACAGCTTTTGCGAAGCGCTGCGCTTCGGCGTGCCGTCGCTGATCATGCCCTATTGCTGGGACGGGCACGACAATGCCCGACGCGCCGAGGAAACCGGCGTTGGCGACCATATCGGCCGTGATGCCTGGACCGAAGGAGTATTGGAGAAAGCCATTCTCGGCCTGCTGGCCGATGACGCAATGCGCGCCCGCCTCAGGGACAATGCAGCCCAAATGGCGCTGAAACCCGGAACGGATGTGGCCGCGCAAGCCATACTCTCTGTGATACGGACATGAACGAAATGCCTGACATGAACACGAATACTTCCCTCTCCAGTGGCAACGATCCCAAGGCCTGGCTGACCCAGCACGGCATCAACGAGGTTGAGTGCCTGGTGCCTGACATGAACGGCGTCCTGCGCGGCAAGGCCTTGCCGGCAGCCAAGTTCCTCAAGGCGCTGGAGGACCGCGCGCTCTACCTGCCGAGCAGCGCCTTTCTGGTCAGCATCGACGGCCGCTACACCGGTTCGATCGACGAGGGTTTTGCCTACTCGGACCCGGACATGCGCATGGTGCCGGATGTTTCGACGCTCACCCTGGCGCCCGGCGCCGGGGCAGGCAAGGCCTATGTCTTCGCCGATGCCTTCCACATGGACGACCGGCCATGGATGGCCTCGCCACGCCATGTGCTGAGAGCCGTGCTCGACCTCTACCGTCAGCGCGGCTGGCGGGCGGTGGTGGCGCCGGAGCTCGAATTCTACCTGACAGCTCCCAATCCCGATCCCGACCGGCCGCTGACGGCACCGGTCGGCGGCAATGGCCGCGCCGAGAGCGTGCAGCATCCCTACGATATGGCGGCACTGGAGGAGTTCGAGCCGGTGGTCCGCCGCATCTATGACTATGCGGCGGCATCCGGACTGCCGCTCGACACGCTGATCCATGAATCGGGTACGGCGCAGCTGGAGATCAACTTCCTGCATGGCGACGCGCTGCTGCTGGCCGACAAGGTGCTGCTGTTCAAGCGGTTGACGCGCCAGGCCGCGCAGCAGAGCGGCATGCATGCCACCTTCATGGCCAAGCCGATCCCGGCACAGGCGGGGAGCTCGATGCATCTGCACATGTCGGTCATCGACCAGGCCGGCAACACGCTGTTTGCCGGCAGCGACGATGCCGACACCGAAATGTTCGGCCATTTCATCGGTGGCCTGCAGAAATATGTCCCGGAGATCATGCCGCTGTTTGCGCCCAACGTGAACTCGTTCCGCCGCATCCGGCCGAACCACAGCGCGCCGGCCAACATCGAATGGTCGCACGACAACCGCTCCTGCGGCCTGAGGGTGCCGGCCGGTGGCCGCGCCGCGAGGCGGGTGGAGAACCGGTTGCCGGGTGCGGATTCCAATCCCTATCTGGCTATCGCCGGTTCGCTCCTCGCGGGCTATCTCGGCGTCGAGCAGAAGCTGGCGCGGTCGGCCGAGGCGTCGGGCAATGCCTACAAGATCAAAAGCACGCTGCCGAAAACCATGGAGGAGGCGCTGGATCGTTTCACCGCTTGCGAGCCGGTGCGGGACCTCCTCGGCGAGGACTTCTTCCAGACCTATCTGCGCGTCAAGAGCGTCGAGCTCGACCTGTTCCAGGGCGTGGTGACGAGCTGGGAACGCGACCACCTGCTGCTGAAGGTGTAATGATGGGCTTCAATTCCGGTTTGGATATCGGCAAATCCTACTATGTCGCGACGGCAAATCCGTCGCCGGACCATCCCGCCCTGCGGGGCGATGTCGACGCCGACCTGGTTGTCGTCGGCGGCGGCTGCACCGGCCTGTCGGCGGCCCTTCACGCTGCCGAGCGCGGCCTGAAGGTGGTGCTGCTCGAAGGCGGCAAGATCGGCTGGGGTGCGTCGGGCCGCAATGGCGGCCAGATGATCCCCGGCCTGCGCAAGGGCGCCAAGGGCCTGGTCAAGCTCTACGGGCCCGAACGGGCCAAAGTGCTGTTCGACCTCGCCTTCGAGGCACGCGGGCTGGTGCTCGACATTATCGAGCGCCACGCCATCGATTGCGATCTCAGGCTGACCGGCCATCTGGTCGGGGCGGTCAATAGCTCCGACCTCAGGGATCTCGAGGAAGAGGCTGAGTGCCTTGCCACGGTGATGAAGTTCCCGCATGCCGAGATCCTGTCGGCGGCGGAAGCCCGCCGCAAGGTCGACACGCCCTACCACGGCGCGATGTACGAGCCCCTTGGCGGCCACATGCATCCACTGAACTACACGCTCGGCCTCGCCCGCGCGGCGGTCGCGGCCGGCGTCGTCATCCACGAGAATTCGGTCGCCGTCCGGCTTGAGCGCGAGCCATCGATCCGCGTCTCGACGGCCAAGGGTTCGGTCCGTGCAAAACACGTCGTGCTGGCGGGCGATGCGCTGCTCAATGGGCTGGAGCCGCGCGTCAACAGCCGCATCATGCCGGTCGGCAACTACATTGTCGCCACCGAGCCGCTGGAGGGCAAACGCAACGTCATCCCGGCCAACGTCGCGGTTTCCGACACCCGCTTCGCCGTCAACTACTACCGCATGTCGGCCGATGGGCGTCTGCTGTTCGGCGGCGGCGAGCGCTACACGCCGTCGCCGCCGGCCGACATTGCCGGATTCGTGCGGCCGCACATGGAAAAGACCTTTCCGCAACTTCAGGGCTGCCGCATCGATCACGCCTGGGGCGGGCTGGTGTCGGTGACGACGTCGCGGTTGCCGCATGTCGGGCACTATGGCGAGGTCTATTTCGCGCATGGCTATTCCGGCAAAGGCGTCATCCTGTCGACACTGTCGGGCAAGCTTTTGGCCGAGGCGATCACCGGCGACGCTTCGCGGCTCGACCTGTTCTCGACGCTCACGCCCATGCCGTTCCCCGGGGGCACGGCGTTGCGCGGTCCGCTCTATGTGCTCGGTATGCTGTGGTATGCGATGCGCGACCGCATCAAGCATTGAGGGTGAGTACGCCGCAGCTACGCATCGAAGTTCGCGCCGCCCCTCACCTGCCTGCCGGCATCCTCTCCCCGGGGAGAGGGGCGCTTTCATTTATGGTTTCGCCAATCGCCAGCGTCGCAAAAAGGCGTCGGCGTTGCGGCCAGCTACTTTCTCCCCGTCTCTATACGGGGAGAAATGCCCGGCAGGGCAATGAGGGGCGGCGCCGACGATGAGGGCTTATTCCTAAGCTCGCAAAGATCTCTTTAGACGACGAAAAAATCCTCGATGCGCTGCTTGGCCTCGAGCAGCGCCGGCAGAATTTCCCGTTCCATCTCCGCGACGGTGAAACGCGCGGACTGGGTCGAGACGTTGATGGCCGCGACCGTGCGCTCCGAGCGGTCGCGGATCGGCACGGCGATCGAGCGCAGGCCAAGCTCCAGCTCTTCGTCGACGACGGCAAAGCCATCCGCTTTGGCTTTGCCAATGGCATATGCCAGCAGCCGCGTGTCGGTGATTGTCTTTGGGGTCCGTTTCTCGATCGTCGCCTGGCCGAGAAATGCGTCCAATTCCTGGGGCGTCAGGCCGGCAAGCAGGACGCGCCCCATCGAGGTGCAATAGGCGGGCAGCCTGGTACCGACGTCGAGCGAGACGCTGAGGATGCGGAGGCCGGGAATGCGGGCGACGTAGACGACATCCTGGCCCGACAGGATCGCCGCCGAGCAGGCCTCGTTCAACTCAGCCGCCACTGCCCGCATGGTCGGGGCGGCGAAGCTCCATAGCGAGGCGCCGCCGAGCCAGGTGCGGGCAACCGTCAGCAGGCGCGGCGACAGCGAAAAGACGCGGCCGGCCTGGGTGGCGTAGCCTGTGGCGACAAGCGTCAATAGAAAGCGGCGGGCGCCGGCGCGGGTCAGGCCCGCTTCCTCGGCCATTTCCGTCAGCGTCATGCCTGAGGGACGCCGGGCCAGGATCTCCATAACGTCAAGGCCCCGCTCGAGCGAGCCGACATGATCACGGGAAGCGGCCTCTTCGTCCATCTCACCTACCAGAACGATATCCTTGCCAGGATTGACTCAACCTCTCACTCAACGTAGAAAGTATCGCATACAAAACATATGTTCGCAATACGAACTTTCTTGAACCCGGGAGCCCGATGCGATGGTCAAGTTCCTGCCGCTCAAACAGGCTGTGGCCGAGAACCTGAACAATGGCGACTCTGTCGCCTTCGAGGGCTTCACCCATCTGATCCCGACGGCGGCGGCGCATGAGGCGATCCGTCAGGGGTTTCGCGACCTGACCCTGATCCGCATGACGCCAGACCTGATCTACGACCAGATGATCGGCATGGGCATGGCGAAGAAGATCATCTTCTCCTATGTCGGTAATCCCGGCGTCGGCCTGCTGCGGCGCGCCCGCGACGCCATAGAGAACGGTTTTCCCAGATCGATCGAGATCGAGGAACACAGCCATGCCGGCATGGCCAATGCCTACGAGGCGGGTGCTGCCGGCCTGCCCTGCGCGGTGTTCCGCGGCTATCGCGGTGCCGGGCTGGCAGCAGTCAATCCGAACATCAAATCGGTGACCTGTCCGTTCACCGGCGAGGTGCTGGCAGCCGTTCCTTCGATCCGGCCCGATGTCACCTTCATCCATGCGCAGAAGGCCGACCGGAAAGGCAATGTGCTGGTCGAAGGCATCGTCGGCATCCAGAAGGAAGCGGTGCTGGCGGCTAGCCGAGCGGTGGTGACGGTCGAGGAAGTGGTCGACACTTTCGACGATCTGCACCCCAATCTGACGGTGCTGCCGCGCTGGACGATCGCGGCGATCTCCGTTGTGCCCGGCGGTTCGCATCCGTCCTACGCGCATGGCTATTACGCGCGCGACAATGCGGCCTATCTCGAATGGGACGAGATCGCCGCCGACCGAGACAAATTCCAGGCGTGGATGCAGGCGAACGTCATCGAGAAGAGCGCCGACGATTTCGCGGCCCGTGTCGAGCATCTGAGGAAAGCGGCATGAGCGACAATCCGGACTTCACCCCCAACGAGATGATGACGATCGCCGCCAGCCGCGCGCTGCGGAATGACGATGTCTGCTTCGTCGGCATCGGCGCGCCGTCCGCCGCCTGCAATGTGGCGCGGCTGACGCATGCACCCGACATCATCTTGATTTATGAGAGCGGCACGATCGGCACCGCGCCAGACGTGCTGCCGCTGTCGATCGGCGATGGCGAATTGTGCCAAACCGCCGTCACCACGGTCGCGGTGCCGGAGATGTTCCGCTACTGGCTGCAGGGCGGCCGCATCTCGATCGGTTTTTTGGGTGCGGCCCAACTCGACAAGTTCGGAAACATCAACACCACCGTCATCGGCGACTATTTCCACCCCAAGACCCGGCTGCCCGGCGGCGGCGGCGCGCCGGAAATCGCGACGTCGTCGAAGGAGATCTACATCACCATGGCGCAGACTAGGCGCGGCATGGTCGAAAAGATCGATTTCTTCACCTCCTTCGGCCATGGCGAGGGCGGCGATCATCGAAAGCGGCTTGGCATCGACACCGCGGGCCCGACCTTGCTGATCACCGACCTCGCCATCTGGAAGCCGGACCCGGTGACCAAGGAATTCACGGTCGTGTCGTTGCATCCCGGTGTCACGCGCCAGCAGGTGCAGGAGACCTGTGGCTGGATGGTAAAGTTCGCGGAGGCGCTTGACGAAACGCCTGCGCCAAGCGAACTCGAACTGACGACATTGCGCGACCTGCAGGCCCGTACCAAGGCGGCGCATGAGGGAAGCGGAAAAGCAAAGGCTGCATGACATGGCCGTGGCCTATATCTGCGACTACATCCGCACGCCGATCGGCCGCTTCGGCGGCTCGCTGTCCTCGGTGCGCGCCGACGACCTTGGCGCCATACCCCTGAAAGCACTGGTCGAGCGCAATCCCGGTGTCGACTGGCAGGCCGTCGACGACGTCATCTATGGCTGCGCAAACCAGGCCGGCGAGGACAACCGCAACGTGGCGCGCATGGCGCTGCTGCTGGCCGGTCTGCCAAAGGAGATCCCGGGCTCCACCGTCAACCGGCTGTGCGGCTCCGGTATGGATGCGCTGACCATCGCCGCGCGGGCGATCAAGGCCGGCGAGGCCGAACTGATGATCGCAGGCGGCGTCGAATCGATGAGCCGCGCGCCCTTCGTCATGCCCAAGGCCGACACGGCGTTTTCGCGCAACGCCGAGATCTATGACACCACCATCGGCTGGCGCTTCGTCAACCCGGTGATGAAAAAGCAGTATGGCGTCGATTCGATGCCTGAAACCGGCGAGAACGTGGCAGAAGAGTTCGCCATCTCCCGCGCGGCCCAGGACGCCTTTGCCGTGCGCAGCCAGGACAAGGCTGTCGCCGCACAGGCCAATGGCCGGCTGGCGAAGGAAATCGCCCTGGTGACCATCCCGCAGCGCAAGGGCGATGCGGTGGTCGTCTCGAAGGACGAGCATCCCCGTGCCGGCACGACGGTCGAGGCGCTGGCTAAATTGCCGACACCATTCCGGCAAGGCGGCACGGTGACGGCCGGCAATGCCTCCGGCGTCAATGACGGGGCGGCGGCGTTGATCGTTGCCTCGGAAGCAGCCGTCGAGAAATATGGCCTGACGCCGATTGCCCGGATCCTTGGTGGCGCCGCCGCCGGTGTGGCGCCGCGCATCATGGGCATCGGCCCGGCGCCGGCGACGCAAAAACTGTGCGCGCGGCTTGGGCTTTCGCCGCAGCAATTCGACGTTATCGAGCTCAACGAAGCCTTTGCCTCGCAAGGCATCGCCGTGCTGCGCCAACTCGGCATTGCCGAGGATGCAGAGCACGTCAATCCGAATGGCGGCGCCATCGCGCTCGGCCATCCGCTCGGCATGTCGGGCGCCCGCATATCCGGTACGGCGGCCCTGGAGCTTCGCGAACGCGGCGGCCGCTATGCGCTGGCAACCATGTGCATCGGCGTCGGCCAGGGCATAGCGATCGCGCTCGAACGGGCCTGAGCGGCAGCCCCTTCTTGGCCGGCTAAGATCGAGGCTGATTCGGGCGTGCAAATTTGACCATGTGGACAAAAGTGCGGACCCGTTCCATAGTTCCCTGTCTGACATTTTCACGAACAGCCGGCTCGACACGGCTGTCGAACAGAGGGGAATGCAATGGAAAACCGGAAGAATAGAATCCAGATAAAACGCGAAGGGCTTTCGCGACGCAATGTGCTGGAATTGGGCGCGCTTGGCCTGGCCGCGGCCATGCTGCCAGGCGCCGCCTTCGGCAAGGACAAGAAGCTGAAGGTAGCGGCGATCTTCGCCACGCCGATCGAGGAGCCATGGGACAACCAGATCCATGTCGCCTTGCAGAAGGCCGAGAAGGAACTCGGCATCGAGTACAAATGGTCGGAGAAGGTGCAGACAGCCGATTTCAGCCGCGTCATGCGCGAATATGCTCAAGGCGGCTACCAGCTGGTGCTGGGCGATGCCTTCGCAGCCGAGCGTGAATCGCGCCGCACCGCCAAACAATTCCCGAAGACCGCCTTCCTGTTCGGCTCCGGCGCCGGACCGGCGGAACCGAATTTCGGCGTCTTCGACAACTGGATCCACGAACCGGCCTATCTGTCCGGCATGATCGCCGGCAAGATGTCGAAGTCGGGCACGATCGGTGCTGTCGCGGCTATGGGCATTCCGGAAGTGAACCGGCTGGTCAACGCCTTCTTTGCCGGCGCCAAGGAGGTCAATCCCAACATCAAGAAGAAGGTCGCCTTCATCGGTTCCTTCTTCGATCCGCCGAAGGCAAAGGAAGCGGCCGTCGCGCAGATCGACGCCGGTGTCGACGTGATCTATGCCGAGCGTTTCGGCGTCATCGAAGCGGCGGTGGACAAGAAGATCCTCGCCATCTCCAACATGTCCGACCAGTCGAGCCTCGGCCCCGACACGGTCATCACCGGCCCGGTCTGGGACATGTATCCGACCGTCCAGCAGGCGATCAAACTGGTCAAGGCCGGCGTCTTCACCGCGCAGGACTATGGCGATTTCTCGCGCATGGCCAAGGGCGGTTCGCAGCTCGCGCCCTACCACAAGTTCGACAAGACGCTGCCGGCGGACGTGAAGGAGTTGGTCGAGAAGAAGAAGGCCGAAATCCTCGAAGGCAATTTCCGCGTCGACGTGGATGAGAATACGCCGGTTTCGGATTGATTTTTCTCACCCTCTCCCTTGTGGGGGTGAGCAGCCGGTTCGCCGCAGGCGAATTCATCGTGCCAGTGGCACGATGAAAGGCTAGCGAACGCCGGGACGCTGCGAAGCAGCGGGGACCCGGCGGGGCTTGCCAATTATCAGCCCAGCCCTTCGCAGGCTCAGGGCGTTCGAAACTCGAAAAGCCAAGCAATTGGCTTTTCGTCCGCTACGCGGACCGTTTCTCACCCCCACAAGGGGGAGGGTGAAGAGCGGCGCCAACGCCATCTCACCGGGAGCCATCTTGCCCGCCCCACTCATCGAAATGCGCGGCATCACCAAGAGCTTCGGCGCCGTCAAGGCGAACGAGGCCGTTGATCTCAGCGTCGCTCCGGGCGAGATTCTCGGTCTTCTGGGCGAGAATGGCGCCGGCAAGACGACGCTGATGAACGTGCTGTTCGGCGCCTATGCGCCCGATGCGGGCGAGATCCTCATCCAGGGCCAGCCGGTGCGGATCACCAGTTCGGCCGATGCGCTGGCCGCCGGCATCGGCATGGTACACCAGCATTTTCACCTGGCGCCGCGGCTGACGGTGCTGGAAAACCTGCTCATCGGCATATCAGGCCGATCAGGGCGGATCGACCGCGCCGGCGGGCTGGCGCGGCTGGCGGAGATCGGCCGCCAGCATGGGCTGACGCTTGATCCCGACCTTCCGGTGTCGGCGTTGTCGGTCGGCGAGCAGCAGCGGCTCGAAATCGTCAAGGCGCTGTTTCGCGGCGCCAGGCTGTTGATCCTCGACGAACCGACAGCGGTGCTGGCGCCAACGGAGGTCGACGGGCTGTTTTCGGCGTTGCGGTCGATGGCGGCGCAGGGCCTCGGCATCATCTTCATCTCGCACAAGCTGAATGAAGTGCGGGCACTGACCCATCGCTGCACGGTGCTGCGGCATGGCCGCGTCGCCGGCCGCGTCGATGACCCCGCCAACACGACATCTGCCGCAATGGCGCAACTGATGTGCGGCCACGAGATCGTGCCGCCGGCGAGGGGTCCATCGACACCCGGTGCGGCGGTGCTGACGCTCGATGGCATTTCCACGTCACAGCATTCGGGCACGGCGTTGCGCGACGTGTCGCTTGCCGTCCGCGCCGGCGAGATCCTCGGCATCGCCGGTGTCTCGGGCAATGGCCAGCGCGCCCTGGCGGAAGTGATCTCCGGCGTGCGCGTGCCCGATGCAGGCCAGATGACCATCGCCGGCCAGAAAGTGTCTGGGTATTCGCCGCGCGAGGTGCAGGCGCTCGGTCTCGGTCGCATCCCGGAAGACCGCATGACGACCGGCCTGGTCACCAACCTGCCGCTCGCCGATTCGATGGTGCTGCCGCGCATCGGCACGGCGGCGTTCAGCAGCAGGGGCCTGCTCAAGCCGGATGCGATCCGTGCCTTCGCCGAGGCGCAGATCAAGGCCTATGACATTCGCTGCCCCGGGCCGATGACCCGCGCCGGGGCGCTGTCGGGCGGCAATCTGCAGAAGGCGCTGCTGGCGCGCGAACTCGCCTTCGATCCGAAGGTGCTGATCGTCTCGCAGCCGACGCGCGGCCTAGACATCGGCGCCGCCCGTTTCATCCACGAAAAGTTCCTCGACATGCGCGCCAAGGGCTGCGGCATTGTCGTCATCGGCGAGGATCTCGAGGAACTGCTGGTGCTCTGCGACCGCATCGCGGTGATGTATGAGGGCCGAATCGCCGGCACGCTCGACAGCGCCGATGCGACGGTGGCCCGGCTTGGGCTGATGATGACCGGCGCGGAGGGGCACAGCTGATGTTTCGCCTGGAAGTACGCACCTCGACGCCCGCCTGGTTTAATTTGGCCTTGCCGCTGCTGGCGATCGCAGCCACGCTTGTCCTGTGCAGCGGCCTGATCGCGTTGGCCGGCGCCGGCGTCATCGAAGCCTATGGCGTGATGTTCACGGCCTCGCTGGGCGACAGCTACGCGATCTCCGAAACGATGGTGCGTGCCGCGCCGATGATCTTCACCGGGCTGGCGGTGGCGGTCGCCTTCCGGGCAAAATTCTGGAACATCGGCGCCGAGGGGCAATTGCTGGCCGGCGCGGTCGCGAGCTGCTTTGTCGGCGCGATCCCGATGCCGGGACCGCTCGCCATGCTGTTGATGGCGGTGGCCGGTGCCGCCGCCGGCGCGGCGGTTGCCTTGGTGCCGGCGACACTGCGGGTCAAATTCAAGGTCGATGACGTGGTCAGCTCGCTGCTCCTCAATTCGGTCATCTACTATGCGCTGATGGCGCTGATCGAAGGGCCCTGGAAAGACAGTTTCAGCGGCTATCCGATTTCGCCGCCGATCGAGGATTCGGCCAACTTTCCGGTGCTGCTCGAAGGCACGCGGCTGCATCTCGGCGTTGTCGTGGCGCTGCTGGCGGCGCCATTGATCTGGTTCCTGATCGTGCGCACGACGCTCGGCTTCCGGATCAGGGTCACCGGCGAGAACCCGGAAGCCGCACGCTATGGCGGCATCCATGTCGAGCGGGTGCTGATCTCGGCCGCGCTGCTGTCCGGGGCTCTGGCCGGGCTCGCTGGGGTCGGCGAGGTCGGCGGCGTGCATTTCCAGGTGATGAGCGACATCTCGCCGGGCTACGGCTATTCCGGCATCGTCGTCGCCATGCTGGCGCGGCTCAATCCGCTCGGCGTGGTGCCGGCGGCGATCTTCCTGGCAGCCGTGATGACCGGCGCCGAGGCGATGTCGCGCGCGACCGGAGTGCCGGCCTTCCTCAGCGATGTCATCCAGGGCACCGCATTGCTTGCCATGCTGGTGGCGCTGCTGTTCACCGCCTACCGCATCCGCCGCGTCGGAGTGGCCCGATGAGCGCGGTGTTCGAACAGATCTTTCAGGTCGGCTTCCTGGCCGCGATCATCCGCATCGCCACGCCGCTTGCTTTCGCGACGCTTGGCGAAATGTTCTCCGAGCGCGCCGGCGTGCTCAATCTCGGCATCGAAGGCATCATGCTGTTGTCGGCGATGACCGGCTTCACCGCCACCAGCCTCAGCGGCAGCCTGTGGCTCGGCGTGCTCGTCGCCGTGCTGACCGGCATGCTGATGGGTGCGCTGCATGCGCTGTTCACGGTGGCGCTGGGCCTCAGCCAGCATGTCTGCGGCATTGGTGTCACGCTGTTCTCTTCGGGCCTCGCCTATTTCCTCTATCGGCTGATCTTCGGCCAGCAATCGGTGCCGCCAAGCATCAAGGGGTTCGAGACGCTGCCTATCCCGGTCCTCTCCAGCTTTCCGGTGCTCGGACCGGCGGTGTTCAACCAGTTTGCGCTGGTCTACATGGCGATCCTTGCCATTCCGCTGGCCGCCTTCGTCCTCTACCGCACGCCCTGGGGCCTGTCGGTGCGCATGGTCGGCGAAAATCCGCGCGCTGCCGATTCGGCCGGTGTCAGCGTCATCGCCACGCGTTTCCAGGCGGTCATCCTCGGCGGTGCGCTGATGGGGCTGGCCGGTGCCTTCCTGTCGATGGCACAGTTCAACGCCTTCACCTTCGGCGTGGTGTCGGGGCGCGGCTGGGTAGCAATCGCGCTGGTCGTGTTCGGCCGCTGGGATCCGTGGCGTTCGGCAGGGGCTGCGCTTCTGTTCGCCTTTGTCGATGCCTTGCAACTGCGTTTGCAGGCGAGCGGGCTGGGGCATATCCCCTACGAGGCATTCCTGATGCTGCCCTTCATCTTCACCATAGTCGCCATGGCTGTCATGTCGCGCAACGCGGTGGCGCCGTCTGCCCTGCTCAAGCCGTTTCGTCGCGAGGAGCGCTGACAGCCAAGGGCTGTCAGCGTCCAGCTGGTCACATGGCGGTAAAGCCGTTGTCGACGAACAGATGCGTGCCGTTGACGAAGCTGGATTCGTCGCTGGCCAGGTAAAGCGCGGCCCTGGCCACCTCTTCCGGCTCGCCGATACGGCCCTGCTGCGCGGCCAGTGCGGCGTCTGAGACATCGATGCCGAGCCGGCCAAGATCGGCAACCTCGCGCAGGCCGTGCGGCGTGCGGATGAAGCCGGGGCAGACCGCGTTGCAGCGGATGTTGCGGTCGCGGAACTCGACGGCGATGGCGCGCGCGAACATATGGCAGGCGCCCTTGGTGGTGTCGTAGAGCACCTCCATCGGCGTCGCCGCCACTGCCGAGATCGACGAGGTGCAGACGATCGAGCCGCCACCGGCCGATATCATGCCGGGCAGCACGGCGCGCGTCATCAGGAACATCGAGCGCACGTTGACGGCATGCAGCCAGTCCCATTCCTGCACCGTCGTCTCCAGGAACGGCTTTATGACGATGGTGCCGGCATGGTTGAACAGGACGGTGATCGGGCCGAGTTTTTCGGTCGCGCCCTTCACCGCCGCCTCGACCTGGGCTTCATCGGACACGTCGGCGACCCAGTGTTCGGCGATGTACCCCCGCGCGCGGATCGCCGCCGCGGTTGCGGCCGCCGCCTCCCCGTTGCGGTCGATGATCGCCACCTTGGCACCTTCCGCGGCGAACAGCTCCGAAGCCGCTCCGCCCATCCCCGTCGCGCCGCCCGAAATGATGGCGACCTTGCCGGCCAGTCTTGCACCCATTTTCCTGCTCCCCTGTCTGACGATTTCATGTTCGCCGATCGCGCGATGCTATCGTGCGCGCTCCGGGCGGCCAATGCATGATTTGGGTGCAGCGAGGACAAGGCCATAGGTTCATTCAGGGCAAGAGCAATGCACGGCGTGACGGGTCGAGCTGTGGCCAAAGCACGCCATCCCAGCAATTCGGTACCAATTCCTGATCAGATATCAGAAAATTATTCTGCCCATGGTCGAAAAATAGCAATCGACAAAGTCTACAAGTTTTATAGATTAACCGGCGAGACGGAGGTCGATATATGTCCTATATCCAGAACGCCCAGACGGATCGCAGCAGCCAGCGGCTGGTCAACGCCCAGGCCTTTCGCCCGGCCTATGCCGGTGCTTTCGCCTATATCGTCTTTGCCCTTGCGTTCGTGTTCACCGGGGCAGTTGTTCTGGGCCTCATTCCCTGAGTCGTCAGATCGACCGGGACTAGCCGCCCACGCTTTCAGGCAATCGGAGTTGAATGAACCGGATCCTCGGCGCGCCTTTGCGCGGCTGGGATTCGAATTTCACAGCATCAGTGATTCCAGAGATGGAGGAGATGGCAATGCCGATCGAGTTCACGCATGTTCCCAGCAAGACCGAAGACGCAGCAGTTCCCTTTTTCTACGACTTTGCCGAGACCGCGACCAAGCTCGGGCTGATCGAGGATGGTGGCTTCAGGAGGATCGTCGTCGACGATTCGGCCGGGCTGCTGACCAATATGGATCTAGCCGCCCAGGTGCTGGACCGGACGTTGTCGCTGGAAGTCGTGCTCACCCACTGGGCGGGCGTGGTCGAACCGACGGTGGCGGCGCGCCAGCTGGCGTCGATCGACAGGAAAAGCGGCGGACGGCTGGCGCTCAGGATGATCAGCGAACCGCTGAACGACGACGATGCCGAAACGCGGCCGGTCGGGCACACGGTCATCTGGCAGCGCATCGACGAATATCTGGTGCTGTTGAAGCGGCTGTGGTCGAACGACCGGCCGTTCGAACATGAAGGCGCGTTCTACAGCATCAAAGGCGGTTATGTGCCGCGCAAGGGTCCGCACGGCGCCGATCTCGTCATCCGCATGGGCGGGCAGTCCGGAACGGCGCTCAAGGTGGCCGGTCGGCATGCCGATGTCTTCGAACTGGCGCCGGGTTCGATCGACGAGGTCCGGCAGCTGATGGAGCGCGTGCGCGGCGCCGCAGCCGAACATGGCCGAGCCGGCAAGCTTCGCTTTGCGCTTCCGGTCAGGATTCACCGGGGCGCTTCCGCCGCCGGCCACAAGGCAGTCGATGTTGCCGGGCCGCCGGCCCAAGCGGCCCTGTCGCTGCTGGCCTATGCGGCTCTCGGGATCGATGAATTCATGATTGTCGGCGTCGACACGCCGCGCGAGATCGCAACGGCCGGCCGTGAAACGATCGCGCTGCTGCGCAATTCGCTGGCGCGTCGTGAGGCGGAGGTGCCGCAGCCCGGGGCATATGCGCCGCGCGTGCCGCAAGTGGTGCGTGCAGCGGGCTGAGCAGGCGCCCTTGGAATCAACCTGTCGCGCCACTCAGCCGCGACAGGCCTTCAATGACGGCGGCAGACTCCGCCAGCGCGCCGAAGACGCCGTCCTCGACCGTCACCATATGAAGCGCTGCCTCATGGGCCTTTTGATCGCCGCTGGCACAGGCATCGGAAATCGTCAGGCACTGAAAGTTGCGGTCGCAGGCCTCGCGCAGCGTGGTGTGGACGCAGACATCCGTCGTGCAGCCGGTAAACATCAGATGTGTGATGCCTTGCGCGCGCAGCACAAGCTCGAAATCCGTATAGGTGAAGGCGCTGTTGCAGGTCTTGTCGACGATGATGTCGTGCGGCGCGACGTCGATCTCCGGAACGATCTGAAACCCCGGGCCTGAACGAAGCAGGATTTCGGAGCCTTCGAGACCGGCGCGCTTGCGGCGCCATTTCTCATAAGGCGTCATGTCGGCCATGTCAGCCCGATAGCCCTGCCTCGTGTGGATGATCCTGACACCGGCTTTGCGGGCGGCGGCGATCAGCCGGCCCACGGTCGGCAGGATCGCCCTCAGCGGCGAGGGGTCATATCCCTGCCTGGCAAAATAGCCCGTCGTCGACAGGAAATCCTGCTGCAGGTCGATGACGACGAGCGCGGTGTTTTCGGCGACCAACCTGCCGTCATAAGGGAAGTCGAAGGGCGTCGCCTTGATCATCTTTGGCTCCCGCTTTTTTGGACCGGCACCATAGCACTTTGCAACAACGCGACGACACCAGATGCCGGCGGCGTGGATCCGGATTTCGCGCCGATATTGACGGTGGCGGCCAATTGTTGATCGTTACACTCACCTTCAATGTTGACTAACAATGTCATGTTTTATAATCAACTTGGCATCGGCGTGCCGACAACCAGTATCTGGAATTGCGGCGGCCGTACTGGAGAAGAGCCATGACCGTGGCTGGAATTGATGCCCAAACGGCCTTCCACATCGACGCGGTGCGCTTTGCTGTCGGCGAGCGGACGCTGCTCGCTCCGGTTTCGCTCGATCTGGAGGGCCTTCGACAGCAATGGAACTGACTTTGCCGCACGATCTGTCGCCATGGGGCATGTTCATGGCGGCCGATATCATCGTCAAGGCGGTGATGATCGGGCTGGCCTTCGCTTCCCTCGTCACCTGGACGGTATGGCTGGCCAAATCGCTGGAGATTTTCGCCGGTAAGCTGCGCATCCGTCATGCCGTACGGGCGATCGGCGATGCCGCCACCTTGAAGCAGGCCAGCCGTGCGCTCGACCGCAGCGGCGGCCCCGGCGCGCTTCTGGTGCGGGCCGCGGCGGCGGAGGTCGCACTCTCGGCCGGAGCGCTCGAACATGTCTCGGGAGACGGGCTGAAGGAACGGGTCACCTCGCGCCTGTCGCGCATCGAGGCGGCGGCGTCACGGCGCATGTCGCGTAGCACCGGCCTGCTGGCGACGATCGGCTCGACCGCGCCTTTCGTCGGGTTGTTCGGTACCGTCTGGGGTATCATGAACGCCTTTATCGGCATCTCGCAGGCGCAGACCACCAATCTCGCCGTGGTCGCGCCTGGCATCGCCGAAGCACTGCTGGCCACGGCGATGGGCCTTGTCGCTGCCATACCGGCTGTCGTCATCTACAACGTCTTTGCGCGCTCGATAGCCGGCTACCGGCAGATCCTCGCCGATGCCTCGGCGGGTGTCGAACGGCTCGTCAGCCGTGACCTCGACTTCCGCACTGTCGCGCCGGCAACGGCGATGGCCGCGGAATGATGGCGGCGGACTAGCGGAGCAAGGCCATGGCAAGCAGAATCCGACAGACCTTGGACGACGATCTCGAGGAAAGCCACGAGATCAACGTCACCCCGTTCATCGATGTCATCCTGGTGCTGTTGATCATCTTCATGGTCGCCGCACCGCTGGCGACGGTGGATGTCAATGTCGATCTTCCGGGCTCGACCGCTACGCCCGCGCCGCGGCCGGAAACACCGTTGTTCCTGACGCTGAAGGACGATCTGACGCTGGCGATCGGCAACGACAGCGTCCCACGCCCGGCTTTCGCCGCCACGCTGGACAGCAGGACGAAGGGCGACAAGCAAACGCGCATCTTCCTGCGCGCCGACAAGGCGGTGGCCTATGGCGACCTGATGGAGGCGATGAACCTGCTGCGCGGTGCTGGCTATCTGAAGATCGCGCTGGTCGGCCTGGAAACGGGTCCCGCGGCCGATGCCCCGGCGCCTGCCTCCACCGGTGCAGCAGTGCCATGATGCAAGTGACCGCCTTGCCCTTGGTCGAGTTGTCGCGCTTCAGCCGGCGCGACCTTGGCTTGTGGGCCGGTGCGGCCGCGCTGGTCCTTGGAGCGCATGTCTCGGTCGCCTATGCCGTGAAGACCTTCAGCATGGTCGACGAAGCCGATGGCGGCCCGCCACCGGCCCAGATGATCGAGATGGCGCCGATGGTGGTGATGCCGGCGGTCGAGGAACAGGTGGCCGCGCTGGACGCGGTGACACCCGATCAGACCGAGCCGACGCCCGAACTGGTCGAGAAGGCACAGCCGGTTGTCGAACAGCGGCAAGTCGTCCCGCCCGATGAGACCGAACCCACCCAGACCGAGGTGGCTGAACAGGTCGACCAGCCGCCGTCGGATGAGGTCGTCCCCGATATTGTCGAGGCAGTCGCACCCGACGTGGCTATCCCATTGCCGCAGCCCAAGCCGGTCGAGGCTCCCAAGGACAAGAAACCGGTCGAGGCCAAGGCGAAAAAGCCTGTCGAGAAGCCAAAGCCGCGGCCTAAGAAGGAGAAGGCGGCGCCGCCGAACACGGCAAGCATCGCCAGCGCCGATGCGAGGCCGGCCGCCAGGACGGCCGCGCCGAAGTCGGCGGAATCGGCATCGCGGTCAGGCGATTCCAGCAAATGGGACTCCCGCCTGGGGGCCTGGATCAAGCGGCACACGCGCTATCCCAGTTCAGCCAAGGCCCGAGGCGTGGAAGGCAAGCCGTATGTCGCCTTCACGGTCGACTCGTCCGGCCGGGTCCTGTCTGCCAGGCTCACCCGTTCCTCGGGGGATGCCGATCTGGACCGTGCTGCGCTCGCCGTGTTGCAAGGCGCCACCGTGCCGGCACCGCCGTCGGAACTTGGCGCGCCCCAAAGCCGCACGGCACCGTTCGTGTTCAGCCTGCGCAACTAAGGTCTGTTGATATTCAGATGAGGCCGGCCTGCAAATGCAATCAAGGCCGCAATGGCGGCCGCATCGGACGGCCTGCCCTTGATGATGTTGGCGACCTCGGTATCGGCCTGTTCGAACCAGTAGACCATGTCGGCGCCGCCGAGATCTGCGGCGGCTCTTTTCAGCAGCGGCAGCAGGCTTTGCAACGCGCACAGTGTCTCCCAACGGTTTGGCCGGAGGGTCGAACCTGCCGCCGCGCATGCGGCTGGCGCTTGCATGCGGCTACGCTCTCCTTGCGTGAGCGCGATTGTCCTTTGGCTGCGCCTTCGGGTGCAGCGGGTTGCCGCTGAGCTGCGGATGCCTGGCCGGCCGTGCGCCGCGAAGGACGTCGAAGGCTTCGGCATAGGCCATGCCCAGCAGATAGGAGATCATGGGAAAGCGGTTTGCTTCAGCCATCTGCACGAGCTCATTGGTCATCGACGAGATGTATTGAAGACTATCGATCTCCGACTGACGTAAGGATTGGTTTGGCACGTGCTTCTCCTGTCATCTGGTGGAACTCAGGGAACGCGTCACTGTCATACTTAGCCGACTAATTAATTGACCGACCAACCGGAGGCGGGCAGTTTGCGGCGTCGATATGGTCATAGATCGGCGCATCGGTGAGGCGAACGAGACCAAGCAAGCGGTTGATCGCCGAATGACCGAGCGCGGCGGTGGGGCATGCCGACGGGCCATGATTGGTCGCCGCAGGCATCATGTTCTGGCCGATATGCCCGGCCTGCGAAAAGAAGACAGTCTGCGTGCCGGCGGCAATCGTCAGCTTTCGAGCGGGGGTCGCTTTCCTGGCCATTTTCATCCCTTCTTGACCTCATGGGACCCGTTGAAAGACCCTAAAAACGGGGATCCACGACAAGAAAGGTAAGGTCGAAAGAGTTAATGGTTTGTTAAAATTGTAGTAAAGGAGCGCGCAAAAGGCGGTCTTGCGACTTATCTTTCCTGACGGTTAAGTGTAAAATATCGATTTTGTTCAGATGCAGAGTTTGACAATCGTTGGTATGCGCTCTTTTGGTGCATTTTTATTCTTATTTAGCGTAAACAGCGTGGCCGGGAGGGCTTAGCCCGTCCCGGGTGAGGCTGACCACCAGCTGGTCGACGCTCGGATCGTCGAGCCTGACGACATGTGCCATGCTGATGGCGTGCCTCGGGCGGATGTTGGATATGTCGCGCCGCATGATGACGGACACGAATGCCGGCCAAGCCTCGGTCAGAAGCATGGCCTTGCCCGTCAGCGTCGGTTCGAAGATGGGGGCCTATTGCACGGAGATCTGCGACGGCTCGCCAGTCTGGCGGCGGTTGATGCCGCTGAAATAGATCCAGTTCAGACGCGAGGTCGCCTCCCATGGTGGTTGCCGCGGGCCTGTGCCCATGCCGATCCCGCCGTTCCGACCATCCGGTGACCCTTCTGAAGGTGACCAGTTTCGGCTTCGCGCCGCACGAAGGTCACCGATCGCATCAACGGGTCGGGGTGGTGCGGAATCGAAGAATAGGCGAAATAGGTGCCTCCCGCGATCGATGGACTGGGAGGGCGGATCATCTGAGGGAACAGGCTCTCGGAAATTGGCGGCAGGCCACGCCCCCTGGGCTCGGGGACACCGGGATCCCGGTACAGTTCAGCTTCATCGACCCGGAAGTAGTCGCATATCAGCTTGGCGGTGGCCTTGTTAGGAAAGGTCTGTGCTTGCAGGTAGCGTTCGAACTGCGGTAACGACGCCTTCCAGGCGCGCCGCGATGTTGACGCCGTCACCCATGAGGTCGCCGTCGCTCTCTCCTCAACGACGTCTCCTGTGTGGATTCCGATGCGAAACTCAATAGGGCGCTCGATCGTAACACCTGCATTGCGTTCGAGCATGGCGGCCTGCACCTCGATGGCGTAGCGCACCGCGTCGACGATCAAGCGGCCGGTCGTAGCGGCATCTCTGTCGCGGCACAGTCTGCCGCCTGTCGCGAATTGACCTTGATGTCCCCAGATGCCATTATGGAATGGTAGCTGATTGCGAAGACAAGACTTCTTGCCGCGGCGGCCGATCCCCTTAAACGCGCGGCTGGCAGCCTGCCTTAGTCGACTACCCATGCTGATTTGCGTCTTGCGGTTGGGTGACATGAATTGAGCCCAACGAACGAGGCCGACGACGGCTTTGGTGTTCAATTCTCGGACGGTTCGGTGGAGGGAGCAAATGGCCAAAGACGTAGACACAAGTGCAGCCCCGCCAAGTGCTGAGCAACTGCGATTGGCTCTTCTGAAGGAGCAGATGGCAGAGGTAGACAAGCAGGAAAAACTGCGAGCGAGAGAGAATGAGGAACTCACGAAGTTTACGAACAGTTTCCTGAAGGACCAAGTGAACGACGATGAAATCGCAATGGTCCGCCGCCTGGTGATGAACGCTGTCAAGAATGGCAAGTACGAAGCACTAGTATACAGCTTCCCTTCGGACCTGTGTACCGACAGCGGCCGAGCCATCAACAGCTCTGATCCGCAATGGACGGAAACCCTCCAGGGTAAAGCCAAGCAATTCTACCAGCGCTACCTGGACATTGGGAAGCCGCAAGGTTACAAGCTCAAAGCCATGGTTATTAACTTCCCGGGCGGAGTTCCTGGTGACATCGGCCTCTTCCTCAATTGGGCGCCGGAACGCAAATAAAAACCAGTGGTGGTTTCTGAAGTGGCTGGTCAGGACACGTCCGGTACCACGTTGCGCGGAGTTGCATCGTCCACGAAGTCGTCGGGTCGCTTTTGGCGTTTGCTGAAGTTCGGTTTTTCGAACTCGACGTGCTCATAGGGGATTGAGCTCAGAATGTGCGAGATGCAGTTGATGCGCGCGCTCTTCTTGTCGTTCGACGGCACGATCCACCAAGGCGCATGCCTTGTGTCTGTTGCACGGATCATTTCGTTGTAGGCGTGGGTGTACTCCCACCAACGATTGTATGACTCAACATCCATCGGGCTCAGTTTCCACTGCCGAAGGGGGTCGTCAGCACGCTGCCGGAAACGCCGTTCCTGCTCTTCCTCACTCACATCGAGGAAGTATTTGAGCAACGTTACGCCGCCTTCTACAATGGCGGCCTCAAGAGTCGGTACCTGTTCGAGAAAGCGTCGCGCCTGCTTGTCGCTGCAGAAACCCATGACGCGTTCGACGCCGGGACGGTTGTACCAGGAGCGGTCGAATATGACGACCTCGCCTGCCGCAGGAAAGTGCGCGAAGTAGCGCTGCATATAGAGTTGGGTCTTCTCCCGATCGGTCGGCGCCGGCAGCGCGACGACCCGGAACACCCGCGGGCTGACCCGCTCGGTCAGGCGCTTGATCACTCCCCCTTTCCCGGCGGCGTCACGGCCCTCGAAAACGATCGCGATGCGGGCGCCAGTCTTCTTCACCCAAGCCTGAAGGTGAGCAAGCTCAACATGCAACCGGGCGAGTTCTTTCGCATAATTTTTCCCTTCCGATTTTTCCTCCACATGCTCAGATACGACGGCCGACTTGTTCTTCTTCTTACCCATGGGTTCCTCCCTTCAACACAACTCACACGGTGCAAATTCCTTGAACTATCATGCGCGGGCCTCGAACGCATGATACGCGTCTTCGAGAATGTCGAAAACCATGTCTGAGCCGATGTGCTCGATCACGCCGGCCCGAACAAGGATATCCCGCGCTTCGGCATGAAGGTCCGCTAGGCCAAACCTGATCCCGCGATTGCGCAATTCGTCAAATAGCTCTTCCAGCATTGCCGCTGCCGAGCTGTCGATCTGGGAAATTGCACTTGCATCGATCAGCAGCCAGCGGGTGTCGATCGGCAATTCCTCGGCAATAGACCGCAGCCGCGATGCGACGTAATCGGTGTTGAAGAACAGCAGGCTGCCCTGGACAAGGCAAACAGCAAGGCCGGGCACCTGACGGGCCTCGGGGGTTCGATGCAGTTTGTAGAAGCCGTCATGGCCTGGAACACGGCCGAGCATGGCGTCGCGGGGAAACATCAGCTTGCGCAGAACATAGACGAGTGTCGCACCGATCGCGATGACGACCCCGTTGAGCACGCCCAGGCCGATCGGACCCCACATCGCGATCAGCGCGAAGACGAACTCCATGCGGCTGATGCGCCAAATCTGCCTAAGGGCCGCGAGATCGATCAGGCTGATTGCAGTAGCCGCAAGAATTGCCCCGAGCGCAGGGATCGGGATAATCCTTAGGGTCTGCCCGAGAAACAGCAGTGTCGCGATCAGGGCCGCGGCAGCCACGATGCTCGAAACTTGCGAGCGTCCGCCAACGGACAAGTTAACCGCCGTGCGCGAGTCGGAGGCCGTAACCGGGAAGGCGCCGAAAAGGCTCGCGCCTATGTTCGCAGCGCCAAATCCGATGAGCTCGCGATTTGGATCGACCGGGTAGCCGCCTATTGCCCCAAAGCTGCGGGCTGTAATGATGCCGGCGCCGTAGCTCACGACGAAGATCGCCGCAGCGCCGAGGACCAGCGTCTGGATCGGAAGGCCAGCAATCGCTGGCAACGACAACGAGGGCAACCCTGTCGGAATATCGCCGACTACGGCAATGCCGCGTCCTTCAAAGTCGAAGACGGCTGAAAGCACTACGGCGAGGACTACAACCAGCACTGGCCCGGGAACCGGAAAACGCATGATCCGTACGATCTGCAACAAACCGAACATCCCCATGGCCAGCAGGAGAGACTGCCAATGTATCGATCCGGCCTTGCGCAGAAGTTCGAGGACCGGTCCGAGCAGGCCTTCCGCCTCGATCTTGACTCCGGTGAAGCGACCGATTTGCCCGATCAGGATCGAAAACGAAATACCGATGAAGAACCCCGTCAGAATGGGGCGCGAGAGGAAGGTCGCAAGAACGCCGAGCCGAAGCACCCACGCCGCCAGGCACAACAGCCCAACGCCAAGCGCAAGGACTGCTGCGACCGCTGTTCGGTCCACTTCGAGCCCGACTGGCACGCTCGCTGTAACGGCAACTAAAACCGCCGCGAGCACCGTCATCGTAGCCGCGTCCGGGCCGACTATGAGCTGACGCGAGGGGCCAAAGATCGCGTAGGCCACCAGCGGCGCGATACTCGCGTAGATGCCGGTCTCTGGCGGCAGGCCCGCTATCGCGGGGTAGGCGATGGCACTGGGAAGCCCAACCGCGGCAACTGCAAGCCCGGCGGAAACATCGCTTCGCAGCCAGCCCAGTTGATAACCGGAAAGGCTTGCAGGCACGGGAAGGCGAACGCCCACCGGGTTGAATCCTTAGCTGGCATAGTAATTTTATTAGCGTAAACTAAGTCTACAGATTTGTAAAAGGCCTGACAACAATCAGCCATGAGCGAGATCGAGTTAAAATTTCTCCTCGACGAACCGACGTCGACCCAACTGAGCGCGCGCGTGAAGGCGCTTAAGCTGGCTACTGGCCACCCGAAAACCAGGACGCTCAGAAGCATCTATCTCGACACTCCTGGTCATGCGCTGAAGAAGGCAGGAGTCGCGCTCAGACTCCGGCGCGACGGGCGACGTTGGATACAGACCGTCAAGACCAAGCCAGAGCTGCATGGCGGCTTGTCGCAGGTTGGCGAGGTGGAGAATCCGGCTCCGGGCGGACGGCCATGTCTCGAAGCGATTCCCGACGCAGCGGTCCGGGAGGAGGTCATTCGCCGCGTGAACGGCGCGCCGCTTGAGCCCATCTGCGAGACCGTGATCAGGCGTTCCGTCAGCGAGCTGTCCCTTGAGGACGGCACGCGTGCGGAACTGGCAATAGACATCGGCGAAATCCACGCGGGGGAGCGCTCGGCCGAGTTGCGTGAACTCGAGATCGAACTCATCGAGGGCAGCCTGGGCGGACTTTTCGACATCGCGCATCTACTGTTTCCTGACGGGGGCCTGAGGTTCTCCTGCCTTTCCAAGGCGGCGCGCGGCTATCTCCTCGCGGAACAGGGATGGATCGACCCGCCGCTCGCGCCCCGCAATGCCGAGGACGTTGCGCTCGATCGGGCTCAGATCGCCGAGCAGGCGGCACGCGACGTCCTTCGCGAGTGCCTCGAGCAGATCGCCACGAATGTCGTGGTCATCCGGAAGCTGGACGATCCCGAAGGGCCGCATCAGTTGCGGATCGGCCTGCGCCGATTGCGAAGCGCGTTCTCTGCCTGCGTTTCCGTTCTGAAGAGTCCGGAAATGACGCGGCTCAACATGGAAGCCCGCTGGCTTGGTCAGGAGGTCGGGCGTCTCAGGGATATCGACGTGGTGGCGAAAGACATCGTGCGACGGGAGGCCGATGCCCACGTGGATGAACCGGGTTTGCCGCCCCTGGCCGATGCTCTCTCGCGGCAGGCGGGGCGGCAGCGTGATCACCTTCGCAAGCTTCTCCCCGAGGCGCGCGTGCAGGCGTTCCTGATCGACCTAGCGCGGTTCGTGGAGGCGCGAGGCTGGCTCGTTCCTCAGGATTTTGGCCAGACCGAGCGGCTTGCAGCGCCGGTCGTCGAGTTGGCCGGCAAGGCACTCAGCAAGCGCTGGAAAAAGGTTAGCAAGCGCGCGCACGGACTTGAGACCTTGACGGTTGAGCAACGCCACGACCTGAGGAAAGAGCTGAAGACGCTGCGCTATACGGTTGAGTTCTTCTCTCCCTTGTACCCGGCGAAACGTGTTGAACAGTTCCTGAAGCAATTGAAGAAACTTCAGGCGGTCTTCGGCGACCTGAACGACGCGGCGATGGTCAGAGCCATGTTGACGGGGGCGGAAGCGCACGGCGCCGGCGATCCGACCGCGCAACGCGCCATCGGATGGGTGATCGGGGCGAGCCAGGCGCGTGCGGAATTCGGCTGGGCTGGCGCAAAAACCTTGTGGGAAAACCTGGATGAGATCCGCCCCTTCTGGAAGTAACTCGGCACCGCGACCGACATGTCTGACACAAGCGCCAATGGGTGCCCAATTAGTCTTGGTTGAAACGCGTCGTATAATGCTGAATGGCCGCCCGTACATTGGAAAATAGGCGCTCGGGTCCCAGCCGATTGGCGAAGCCTGAGGCCCGGATGTATTCAAGTACGCTGGGGTTCAGCCCTACCAGCCAACACGTCACGCCTTGCGCAGTCATGCGGCGTTCACCCTCCATCAACATCTGGAGGGCTGAATACTCGATGTCGAAAACCCGGCTCATGTCGAGCGCGAGGACACGCGGCTTATGCTCGGCGACCAGGGTCTGGATCCGATCCGCGACCCGTTGAGCATTGGCGAAGAAGAGCCGTCCCTCAGGCCGAAGAATCAACAGGCCCTCGAATGTCTCGTCGTCCGGGTGCTCGGACGACAATGGCCGGAGTACGTCGGCTCCCCGTTTGCGGCCGATAACGTAGACGTTTGGGTTCGCCGCCTGACTGGCCAAGCCCGCCAGCGACAGGACAATCGCCACGACGATGCCCTGGAGCGTGCCAAAGGCAAGCACGCCAAGGAAGGCCGCCAGCGCCCATCGAAACTCCATGCGCCGGACCTTGCGGATGGAGATGAACTCGGCCGGCTGAATTAGTCCAATCGAGTAGACGATCACGATTGCCGCCAGCACAGCCTGGGGCAACAGGCTGAGCAGAGGGGCAAGCAGCAGCATGGTGGCCGCTGCGGCGGCGGCCGTGACGAGCGACGCCATCTGCGTGTGTCCGCCGACCGCGCGGACCACGGCGGTCTGGGAGGTACCACCCCCCGCCGGCATGGCGCCGAACAAAGCGCCTGCCAGGTTGGCGGCGCCAGTTGCAAGAAGCTCGCGGTCGGGCTTGATGGGTGGCTCGGCGGGGTCGGCAAAGGCTCGGCCGGCGGCGATCGTTTCGGTGAAGCTCATCAATGCGATGCCGAGAGCGCCGGGCAAGAGTTGCTGGACAAGGCTGAGACTGGGCAAGGTGACCGACGGGAGCGACTGTGGAATGAACCCCACGGTGGCGACGCCCACGGAATCCAAACCGAGGAACCATGAAAGCCCGATTCCGGCGCTCACCACAACGAGGGGAGCTGGCGAATGGGGCCAGAGCCGCTCCATGGCCAACAGCGCGACTATTGCCGCGATGGCGATGATCAGAGTGAGCACCGACATGTCGGGCAAATGGTGCGCCACACTCAAAATGTCGCGGAGAAAGCCTTCCTTCGCAATGTGTAAGCCAAGCAGCTTCGGCACCTGATCGAGTACGATCACAAGGCCGATGCCGGCCTTGAAGCCGGTTAGAACGGGAGACGAGATGAAATTGGCGATGAACCCGAGGCGAAGCACGGAGGCCCCGATCAGCAGGGCTCCGGTCAGCGCGGTGAGCGTCGCAGTCGCAGTGATCAGCCTGCCCGGGTCACCGTCCGGAACTGCGAGCCCGAGCTGTGTCCCGGCGAGGATCGCAAGGGTGGTCGTAGAGCTTACACTCAGGACACGCGATGTGCCTAGCAGCGCATAGACGATCATCGGCACGAACGCCGTGTAAAGCCCGATACTTACCGGCAGGCCCGCAACCGTCGCGTAGGCCATCGCCTTAGGCAGGACGACGGCTGCGGCCGTCAGACCTGCGACCACATCGAGGCGTTGGACTGCAACGACCGAGGGAGTTCTCACGCCGCTTTGCCAGCGCTCGTTAATCGAGCGACCTTGTTGATGTCAGTTATGGGTTCTCAACATAGCGCGTAACTCCTCGGCAAGGAAGGGCGCTCAATTACGCACCGTCCTGGGCTCTAATCAGTTGGCAGTGCGGTCCGCCTTCAAATGAAAGCGGATGAGGCAGCGGCAGCTTGACGGGCGGGCGATCCAGTGGTGCCGGGCAGCCGAAACTATTCTGGACAATGCGGTAACAAGGGGATCATATGAAATGCGCGTAGGCGTATTTGTGTTCAACCAAGTGGGGGACACTTGATATGGTTGCACAGCTCACAACAGGCGAACGCCAGCTTGCGATCGTTGTTCTCTCGCTTGTCGCCCTCCTAGGGCTGGCCATGGCTGCCGCCGGGCGCGCAGACCCAATCGGCGTGCATGGCTTCATCGTTTTGGCAATTTGCTGTGGTCTCATTTTTGTGGTGCTCGGCGCGTATTACGCACCGGAGCCGTCTCCAGAACGGCTGGAGCATTACTATGACGACCCCAGCAAGGTCGGCATTGTGCTCACCATGGCCTGGGCGGTGGTCGGGATGTTCCTCGGCGTCTGGGTCGCAAGCCTGCTCGCGTGGCCGGACCTAACCTTCGATGCAGCGTGGGCGAGCTTCGGCCGCCTGCGCCCCGCCCATACCAGCGCCGTCATCTTCGGGTTTGGCGGCAACGCGCTGATCGCCACCTCCTTCCACGTTCTCCAGCGCACGTCCCGGGCGCGGCTGCCGGACCAGTTCAGCCCATGGTTCGTGCTCATCGGCTACAATCTGTTCTGCGTGGTCGCGGCGACCGGCTACTTCATGGGCGTGACACAATCGAAGGAATACGCCGAGCCTGAATGGTATGCTGATATCTGGCTGGTCGTCGTCTGGGTAACGTATTTTGCCATCTACATCCGCACGCTGGCGCGGCGGAAGGAACCGCACATCTATGTCGCCAATTGGTACTATATGGCCTTCATCCTGGTTGTTGCGATCCTCCACATCGTGAACAATCTTGCCGTCCCGGTATCGTTCGGACACGCCAAGAGCTATTCCGTCTTTTCAGGTGTCCAGGATGCGATGGTTCAATGGTGGTACGGCCACAACGCCGTCGCGTTCTTCCTTACGGCCGGCTTTCTCGGCATGATGTATTACTACCTGCCAAAGAGGGCCGGGCGGCCTATCTATTCCTACCGGCTTTCCATCATCAGTTTCTGGGGCATCACCTTCATGTACATGTGGGCGGGTTCCCACCACCTGCTTTACACGGCGTTGCCACAATGGGTTCAGACGCTGGGCATGACCTTCTCGCTGATCCTGCTGGTACCTTCCTGGGCTTCGGCCGGAAACGCACTCGCCACGCTCAACGGCGCCTGGCACAAGGTCCGCGACGATGCGACCCTGCGCTTCATGATGGCCGCGGCGGTCTTTTACGGACTGACCACGTTCGAGGGGTCGTTCCTGGCCATTCGCCCGGTCAACTCGCTATCCCACTACACTGACTGGACCGTCGGACATGTACACGCCGGCGCGCTTGGGTGGGTCGCGCTGATAACGTTCGGCTCGATCTACTGTATTGTTCCGTGGCTCTGGAAGCGCGAGCGTATGTATTCAGCGCGGCTGGTCGAAGTCCATTTCTGGTTGGCCATTATCGGAACGGTTATCTATGTCTTCGCGATGTGGAATTCGGGCATCATCCAAGGCCTGATGTGGCGGACCTACAACGAGAACGGAACGCTGACCTACTCCTTCGTGGAGTCCATGGTCGCCATGCATCCCTACTACATCGCGCGCGCCTTTGGCGGTCTTCTGTTCCTGATGGGCGCTATCGTCGGTTCCTACAACATCTGGATGACGATCCGTGGCGAGGCGGAGGTCGCCCCTGAGTCCGCAGACCTCCCCGAGCCCAGGCTCGCGTCCGCGCCGGGGGAGTAGGACATGGCCGAATTTCATCGCAAGATTGAACGCAACGCCATGGGCTTCGTTCTGGCCATCGTCGTCGTCGCCAGCATTGGCGGCTTTGTCGAGATCGCTCCACTGTTCACGATCGACGACACGGTCGAGAACGTACAGGACATGCGGCTCTACACCCCGCTGGAGCAGGCTGGGCGCGACATCTACACGCGCGAAGGTTGCTACGCCTGCCATTCTCAAATGATCCGAACACTGCGCGACGAGGTCGAACGCTACGGTCCTTATTCGCTCGCCGTTGAATCTAAATACGATCATCCGATGTTGTGGGGATCAAAGCGCACGGGACCGGATCTGGCCCGCATCGGCGGCAAATATTCTGACGCCTGGCAGGTCGCCCACCTGATCAATCCCCGCGACGTCGTGCCGGAATCCGTCATGCCGAAATATGGCTGGCTGCAGCGCAACGCCCTGCGCATCGACGACCTCGGCGAGCATTTGGCCGCTCTCAGGGACGTCGGCGTTCCCTACACGGACGACATGATTGCCAACGCGACCCAGGATGCTCTCGGCCAGGCCGCTCCGGACGGTGATTTCGCCGCCGGCGTTGTCAAGCGCTACGGGCAGGCAACGCTGGTCAGGGCTTTTGACGGCGATCCGGGAACCATCACGGAAATGGATGCACTGGTCGCCTATCTCCAGATCATGGGCCATCTCACCGACGCTGCCTACAAACAGGCGGCAGCCGCGGAGCCTGCAAAATGAACTTCGACCATGACACCGTCGTCGGCTTCACGAAGAGCTGGGGGCTGTTCTACCTGATCGCTATGGCAGTTGGCGTCCTGATCTATGTTTTCTGGCCTTCGAACTTAGAGCGGTTCCACGCGGCCAAGAAGAACATCCTCGATGAGGACGACAAGCCATGGAAGTAGGCGAACGCGATCCCGTCACCGGGCAGCTGACGACGGGTCATGAATGGAACGGCATAAAGGAGCTCTACACTCCGGTACCGCGGGTCGTGATCTTGTTTCTCGTCCTCACGACCCTGTTCGCGGTGGGATACTGGATCCTTATGCCTGCTTGGCCCTTGGGGCGGACCTACACGAAGGGCCTGCTTGGGGTCGACCAGAAAACGACGGTCGAACGTCAGGTCGAAGAGGCCACCGCCGAACGCACGGTATGGACGAAGCGGATTGACGAGATGGATTTCCCGGCAATCAGGGCCGACCCCGCGCTGATGGAAACCGTACGCGAAGCCGGAGCGACGCTCTTTAAGGACAATTGCGCGGCGTGCCACGGAGCTCGTGGCACAGGAGGTAAGGGTTTCCCCGACCTGACGGCAGCCGCATGGCTCTGGGGCGGTAATCCAGAGACCATCGTCGAAACGCTGCGCGTTGGGATCAATTCAGCGCATCACGAAACACGGACCTCGCAGATGCTCGCCTTCGGCCGTGACGGAATCCTCAACCTAGCGCAGATCAACGATGTGCGTGCCTACGTTCAGTCTCTCGGCGGGTCGACCGAACCCACCGTCGCTTCGCCTGAGGCCGTTTCTCGCGGAAAGGAAGTCTTTGTCGCGAACTGTGTTGCCTGTCATGGAGAGGATGCCAAAGGCAAACAAGACGTAGGCGCTCCTGATCTCACCGATGCCAGTTGGATCTATGGGGGAGATAGCCAGTCGATCCACACGTCGATCTATTCGGGGCACCAAGGACAGATGCCGTCCTGGGAGCAGCGCCTTTCGACGACCCAGCGCAAGATCCTCGCACTTTATGTCCTGTCACTTTCGGAGAAAAGATCGTGACGGTCGCCGCTGAAAAAACAGAAGCAGGGATCGCTCCACGGGCATTCTCGCGCGGCAAGGCCTTGGCGGTCGCCTTGGTTGCCTCTGGACTTGCCACATTCACCGTTGCAAACGCGCATTTCCTCTACGTGGCATTCATGTCGCAGCCGGACTGCGTTCCACACAGCAAGGTGTCACGAGCCGCCATTCCGGGAGGCCTCTACCAAGCCGCCGATCCGGCTTGCTAGGGCCTTGCGAACACGGCAATGAACCAGGCAGGGCAGGAAGGAACATCACAATGGGCAATGTCGATTTGACAGCGGATGGCCCTACCTACGTGGGGGCCCGCAATCGCCATCTTCCAGCCGGCGCCGCCCTCGGCTGGCTGCGCGCCAGTTGGCGTGACCTCATGGCAGAGCCGAGTTCCAGCCTCGCCTACGGCCTCGCTGTGTTCATCGTTTCAGTCGCGATCGTCGCAGGCCTTTTCTTCCTCGGTCTCGACTACATCCTGTTTCCCGCCATGGCTGCCTTCATGGTCGTCGGTCCGCTTGTCGCCATCGGTCTCTACGAAAAGAGCCGGCTGATTGAGGCCGGCGAGCCGGTTTCGCTGCGGCGCATGATCTTCGTCAGGCCGGCCTCCGGCGCCCAGGTCCTGTTCACCGGCTTCATCATGCTGGGGCTGGCCTTGCTGTGGATGCGAGCCGCAGTCATTCTCTATGCGCTGTTCTTCGGTTTGCGGCCGTTTCCAGGCCTCGACCATGTTGCTTCGATGCTATTCACCACGGGCATCGGATGGGCTATGCTCGCCACGGGCACCGTCGTCGGCGGGGTTTTCGCGGCGTTTTCCTTTGCGATCAGCGTTTTCTCGGTACCGATGCTCCTCGACGAGCGGACGGACGCTTTTACGGCAATGGGCATGAGCATTTCCCGCGTCTGGAACAATCGGCCTGTCATGATCGCTTGGGGAGCGATTGTGCTTGCGCTGACCGCGGTCGGCCTGCTGACAGCAATGATCGGCCTGATCGTCGTCTTTCCACTGCTCGGGCACGCTACCTGGCACGCCTACAAGGCAATCAAATGACGTCGGCTATGCTCAGGCCGCAAAAAGGCTGCTGACCCATGACCTGTTGCGCGCCCGGTGCGGAGGCCGCCTTGTCGATCGCCGGGATTGATGCCGGGTCGAACCCGGCGGAGGAAATCCGGCTGGCCAGTCGTGATCTCGGTAACGGCGCCCGCCAATGCGCTCTTTCGGTTCCCGGTATTCATTGCGCGGCCTGCATAGCAACCGTCGAAAGTACCCTGTTGACATTGCCCGGTGTGGAATTTGCCCGCGTGAACCTCTCCATGAAGCGCGTCACGGTGAATTGGCGTGCGGCGGAAATCAGCTCGCCCGATCTGATCGGGGCTCTGCGCGCCGCCGGCTACGATGCACATGTATTCTCGATCGAATCCGATCCGCGCGATCCTGAGTATTCGCGGCTCATCCGGGCGCTCGCAGTTGCCGGGTTCTCGGCAATGAACATCATGATTCTGTCCGCGTCTGTGTGGTCGGGCGCCGATGCGGGCACACGTCAAGCCTTCCACTTGATATCGGCGGTGCTTGCGCTGCCTGCCTTGATCTACTCGGGGCGGATTTTCCATGCCTCTGCGTGGTCTGCGCTTCGCCAGCGACGGACCAACATGGACGTGCCGATTTCGGTTGGTGTGACGCTTGCCTTCGCGCTTAGCCTCTACGACACGGTCCACAACGCCCCTCATGCATATTTCGATGCTGCGACTTCGCTTCTGTTCTTCCTGCTGATCGGCCGTACACTCGACCATTTGATGCGTGAAAAGGCCCGCTCGGCGGTGGCTGGCCTGGCCAGGCTGGCGCCTGCAGGCGCAACGATCATCGAAGCCGATGGCCAGCGGCGCTACGTGCCGGTTGGCGAGATTGAGCCCGGGGCGTCCCTACTCGTTGCCGCTGGTGATCGAATCCCGCTCGACGGGGTGGTGACGCAAGGCGCTTCCGAACTCGATTGCTCGCTGGTTTCGGGCGAGGCCGCACCCAAGCACGCCGGACCAGGGACCATGATCCAGGCAGGGTTGACGAACCTTACGGGTCCGTTGACGGTCAGGACCGTTGCGCGTGCGGACAGCTCATTCATTGCCGAAATGGTCCGGATGATGGAGGCAGCCGAGGGCGGACGGGCGCGTTACCGCCGGCTGGCCGACCGGGCCGCCGCCCTCTATTCTCCGGTGGTGCACGTGATGGCCCTGCTGTCGTTCCTCGGCTGGATATCGGCTACCGGCGATTGGCACGCATCGGTCACGATCGCGATAGCCGTCCTGATCATCACCTGCCCCTGCGCGCTGGGCCTTGCCGTGCCGATCGTCCAGGTCGTGGCCGCGCGCCGCCTCTTCGAGAAAGGTATCATGGTTAAGGACGGCTCGGCGCTGGAGCGGCTTGCGGAAGTCGACACCGTGCTTTTCGACAAGACGGGAACCCTGACACTTGGAAAGCCGCGCCTCGTCAACGCCAGCGACATCGAACCGTATGCCCTGGGAATCGCGGCGGCGATCGTCGCCCGTTCCAGGCATCCAATGTCTGCGGCGATCTCGGACGCTGTACAAAACGGTCAGGCATGTCCGGAGTTCGACCGGATTTCAGAACATCCGGGCTGTGGAGTGGAAGCGCGAGCGGGAAACAATATCTATCGCATCGGCCGACCGGACTGGGCGCTTGGCCGCAAAGCCGCAATTTCCGATGAGCGCGCTTTCTCCGTTTCGCTCCTCGTGAAAGACGGCGCGCCGTTGGCCAGCTTCGTATTCGAGGACGGCAATCGTCCTGATGTTCGAGAGACGGTGAGCCGGTTGCAGCGGCAAGGCCTTGCTGTCGGAATCCTCTCTGGGGACCGACGACCTGTCGTCGAAGAACTTGCGTCATCTCTCCGGATCGACAGCTTCATGCCGGAACTGCTTCCATCCGGAAAAGTTGCGCGCATCGCCGAACTGCGCAAGGCCGGAAGCACGATTCTGATGGTCGGCGACGGCCTGAACGATGCTCCAGCGCTTGCGGCCGCGCACGTGTCTATGGCGCCCGCGACGGCAGCCGATGTCGGCCGCAACGCCGCGGACTTCGTCTTCTTGCACGCGAGTCTTTCGGCTGTGACGGACGCTCTCGAAATCTCGCGCAATGCAGGAATCCTGATTCGCCAGAATTTCACGCTGGCGATCGGCTACAACATCATCGCGGTACCAGTCGCCATCCTCGGCCACGTGACTCCACTTGTGGCAGCGGTCGCGATGTCGCTGTCTTCGATTGTCGTTGTGTCCAACGCTCTTCGTCTCAGCAATCGCCCATCTCGAAAACCGCCCCGCTGGCAAGCCGCATCGACTCACGCCAACATTCAAGCGATGGCTACAGGATCATGAGCTACCTGTCCGTTCTCGTGCCGATCGCAATTCTGATGGGCCTTGCAGGGCTCGCCGCCTTCATGTGGGCGCTGCGTTCAGGACAGTATGACGATCTCGACGGGGCGGCCGAGCGAATCCTTATGGATGACGACCAGGAATGAAACAGCGAGGAAGCAAACCTTCTTGCGGACGGTCGATCCACGATTCAAATTCAAAGGGCCAGTTTAGGAAAAGTTTCGACTGAGATGACCGGTAGCCTGCGGGGGTTGTCGAAAGGTCTGCTTCGCATCTTCCTTGGAAATTGTGGGCACGGAAATAGACCCAGGGAGACGGGAAGCAAATACACCTGCAGAAGGCCTCGAGATCTGGACTCAGTCACGGCCGAACCAAAGAGCAAAGGGTGTAAGCCTCGGACAACACGAGGCTTTTCCGAGCAGGTACTGTGGCCAAAGGTTCGCCAAAATCCGCTGGTGGAGCTGAGGAGGATCGAACTCCTGACCTCGTCATTGCGAACGACGCGCTCTCCCAGCTGAGCTACAGCCCCGTCCAGCGGATGGCGCATTTATCGGGCGCCGCGCTTTCCTGTCAAGGCGGCGTTTTGCCGAAATCCGCGGCTGCCGGTTGTCAGGCCAGCACGCGGAGAACGGCGGCCCTTGCCGGTTTCGCCTGCAATGGCTACATGTCGGCAACAATTGGAGACCGGCATGCTCGCCCTCATTCAAACAATCGTCATGGCGCTTGACCTCTATTGGTGGGTCATCATCGCCTCGGCGATCTTTTCATGGCTCTACGCCTTCAACGTCGTCAACTCGCGCAACCAGTTCGTCGGCAGCATCGGCAACATGCTCTTCCGGCTGACGGAGCCGGCGTTGCGACCGATCCGGCGCTTCATACCGGACCTCGGCGGCATCGACATTTCGCCGATCATCCTCCTGCTGATCCTGTTCTTCCTCCGGCAGTTCCTGCTCACCACAATGGCGCCTCTGGTTTTGTGAACCCATGACTGCATGAGCACGCCGTTCCGCCAGCGCGATGACGGTATCGACCTGTTCGTCCGGCTGACACCAAAAGCGGCGCTGGACAGGCTTGAAGGCATCGAGACCTTGGCGGATGGGCGAAGCCACCTGAAGGCCCGCGTCCGCGCAGTGCCGGAAAACGGCGCCGCCAATCAGGCGCTTGAGCGTTTGCTGGCCAAGGCGCTGGGCGTGTCGGCGTCCGCCGTCTCGATTGTCGCCGGCGGCACCGCCCGGCTGAAGACCGTGCGCATTGCAGGCGATCCGGCGACGCTGGCGAAAGGCATCGAGGCGCTCGGCCAGCAGTCCTGATCCCTGGCGGTTCAATCCCCCAGCGGCAAACGCGGATCGTCGACTTTCAACGTGTTCACGCTCTGCTTGATGCGGCGCAGGTTTTCCAAAACCTTTGGTCCGCGCGTCTCGGCGACCGATGTGACGATCATGTCGACGATCGACAGCAGCGCATAGCGCGACGATGTTGGCTTGTAGATGTTGCCGTCCTCGAGCGACTGGAAATGGATGACCGTGTCAGCGGCTTTGGCGAGTGCCGAGTCAGGCGGCGTGATGGCGATGGTGGTGGCGCCATACTGCTGGGCGACCTGCACCGCATCGATGACCGACCGGGCATAGCCGGAAACCGAAAAGGCGATCAGCGTGGTGTCGGGCGTGGCAACGGCCGCGTACATGCGCTGCAGCTGTCCGTCGATCTGCGCAAGCACCGAAACGCCCAACCTGAACAGCCGGTTCTGCATCTCGGTCGCCATCATCGAGGAAATGCCGCCCGACCCGATGCACAGAACGTTGCCGGAGACGGCGATGCGCGCGGCGACGGCGACCAGCGTCGTCATGTCGAGGTTTTCACTGGCGCGCTGGATGGCGGCAATCGCTGCCTCGGTGATGGCGGAAGCGATGCGCTGTTCGCGGGCGTCGCGGCTCAACGGCTCCGGCGACAGATACTGGCCGCCGATGGCGATGGCTTGCGCCAGATAGAATTTGAAGTCGCGCAGGCCCTCGCAACCGAGGTTGCGGCAGAACCGGGTCACCGTCGGCTCGCTGACGCCAACGCGGGCGGCAATTTCCGAGATGGCCGCCTTGGAGACCAGATCGAGGTCGGCAAGCACGAAGGCGGCCAGCTTGCGATCCGACTTCGTGCCGTCCTGCAACATCAGTTGCAGGCGTGTAATGATGTCGGCCGGCGTCTTCATATTCGTGTTTTCATACGGGCAGACCCGTCGCCTTGTCGAACAGGTGGATGTTGCCGGGATCGACGCTCACCGGCAGCACGTCGCCCGGCCTTACCGGCACCCTGTCGCGGAACACGGCGCGCACCGTGTCGGTGCCGATGGCGCCATACACATGGGTTTCGGAGCCGGTCGGCTCGACGACATCCACCTTGATCGCCATCGCGTCGACGGCCTCGCCGATGACAAAATGTTCGGGCCGGATACCGGCCTCCACCACACTGCCAGCCGACACCTGCTTGCCGGCAAGCGCGAGCCGCCCGCCACCTGTCGACTCGAACCAGGTTTTCCCAGGCGTTGTCTTGAGAGAACCGGAAACGAAACTCATCGACGGCGAGCCGAGGAAGCTGGCGACGAATTTGTTGGCCGGTCGGTCATAGAGCTCCAGCGGCGCGCCGACCTGCTGGATCCTGCCGCGGTCCATCACGACGATGCGGTCGGCCATGGTCATGGCCTCGATCTGGTCGTGGGTGACATAGACGATCGTCGATTTCAGCCGCTGGTGCAGCGCCTTGATCTCGACGCGCATCTGCACGCGCAATTGCGCGTCGAGGTTGGACAAGGGCTCGTCGAACAGGAACACCGATGGTTCGCGCACGATGGCGCGGCCCATGGCGACGCGCTGGCGCTGGCCGCCGGAAAGCTGGCGAGGGTAGCGGTCGAGGTATGAGAACAGATTGAGGACGCCGGACGCCTTCTTGACCTTTGCGTCGACCGTGGCGCGCGCTTCGCCGCGGATCTTCGGGCCAAAGCCGATATTGTCCGACGCCTTCAGATGCGGAAACAGCGCATAGGACTGGAACACCATGGCGATGTTGCGCTGCTGCGGCGGCAGCGCGTTGGCGCGTACGCCGCCGATCAACAGGTCGCCGGAGGTGATCGTCTCCAGCCCGGCCAGCATGCGCAGCAGGGTCGACTTGCCGCAGCCGGATGGCCCGACCAGCACGACGAACTCGCCGCTCTTGATGTCGAGGCTGACGTTTTCAAGGATCTTGTGCTGGCCGAAGGATTTCGACAGGTCGCGGAACTCGACGTCGGTCATGATCACGCTCCCAATATGTCGTCGATGAATGGCAGGCAACCGGCGGTCAGGCCAGCGTCCACCGGCATCACCACCCCTGTTACGCCCGATGCGCGATCGGAGGCAAGGAAGGCGACGGCTTCGGCCACTTCCGAAGCGTTGACGATGCGGCCGAGCGGATAGAGCCGCTGCAGCTTGCCGAGGATTTCAGGATCCTTGGCAAGGCGATGGTCCCAGGCGGCGGTGCGGATCGATCCAGGGCAAACGACATTGGCGCGCAAGCCGCTGCGACCGAGCTCGACGGCAATCGCCTTGGCATAGGCGTTGATGCCGGCCTTGGCGGCCGCATAGGCGGGATTGCCGAAATGCGCGATGGCATTGACCGAGGAGATGAAGACGACGCTACCCGAGCCGCGGCCGGCCATCGCCCTGACCAGCGGATCGGCGAAAGTCATGACGCCGGTCAGGTTGAGGTCGAGTTCCCGCTCGATCTTGTCGGGGGTGAGCGCGGCAAGCGTCTCGGCGCGTGTCCAGCCGGCATTGTTGATGAGAATGTCTGGCACGCCATCCCGGTCGAGGATCGCGGCGATCGCCGCGTCTAGCGAAGCCCGGTCGAGAAGATCGAAGACATGGCGGGAGGCAAGGTGCGGGCTGTTCAACGCTTCGCTCGACTGGTCGCAACCGACGACCCTGGCGCCCCGCTGCGCCATCAGCGCCACGATGGCGGTGCCGAGGCCGCCGCCAGCACCGGTCACGACGACAGTCTTGCCTTCGAACTCGGCCCTGCTTTCGAACTTGGCCCTGCCTTCGAATCCGGTTTGCGAAACCACCGTGTGTCATCCTTCGGGAGTTCTGACATTCGTATCAGGCCTAGTTCACTAAATGTAATTAAGCAACAGAATAATCTGCTTGCAAGCCTTACAATCATCTATAATGTAGGAAAGTCACATAAATCTTCTTTGCCGGTCGCGGAGAGGCGCGCAGGTGCAAAATGAAAATGGGAGACATCAAATGAGCCTTGCAAAATGGACTGTCGGCCTGATGGCCGGAATGAGCATGCTGGCATTTGCGGCGCAGGCAAATGCGGGCGAGGTGCGCGTCACTGTCGCCGAGTACAGCGCCAAGACTGGACCTTATTTCGACAGCGTCAAGAAGGAATTCGAGGCGGCAAATCCCGGCATCACCGTCAAGTTCGAAGTGGTGCCGTGGGATGTGCTGCTGCAGAAGCTGACCACCGACATCACCGCCGGCACCAATGCCGATCTGTCGATCATCGGCACGCGCTGGCTGATCGACTTCGTCCAGCAGGATGTCGCCGAGCCGCTCGACAGCTATATCAAGCCCGACTTCAAGGGCCGCTTCATCGACACCTTCCTGTCACCCTCGATCATGGACGGCAAGACCTACGGCCTGCCGATCGCGGCCTCGGCGCGTGCGCTGTACTACAACAAGGAGCTGTTCGAGAAAGCCGGCATCGCCAATCCGCCGGCAACCTGGACCGAGCTGCAGGAAGACGCGCGCAAGATCAAGGCGCTCGGTTCCGGCACCTTCGGTTTCGGCCTGCAGGGCAAGGAGATCGAGACCGACGTCTATTACTACTATGCGATGTGGTCCCAAGGCACCGAAATCCTCAACAAGGACGGCACCTCCGGCCTCGGCACGCCGGGCGCGCTCGAAGCCGCCAAGCTCTACAAGTCGATGATCGACGAGGGCCTGACCGAGCCGGGCGTCACCTCCAACAACCGCGAGGATGTGCAGAACCTGTTCAAGCAGGGCAAGGTCGGCATGATGATCACGGCACCCTTCCTGTCCAACCAGATCAAGGACGAGGCGCCAAAGCTGAAATACGGCGTGGCGGCCATTCCGGCCGGACCGACCGGTGCGCGCGGCACCTATGGCGTGACCGATTCCATCATCATGTTCAAGAACTCCAAGAACAAGGACGAGGCCTGGAAGCTGCTCGATTTCCTGTTCACCACCGAGCAGCGCGCCAAGTTCACGCAAGGCGAAGGCTTCCTGCCGGTGAACAAGGAAGAGGCCAAAATGGACTATTATGTGAACAATGCCGATCTGGCGGCGTTCACCGCCCTGCTGCCCGACGCCCGCTTCGCACCGATCATCCCAGGCTGGGAAGAAGTCGCCCAGATCACGTCGGACGCCATGCAGAAAATCTATCTCGGCAGCGCCGAACCCGAGGCAGCGCTGAAGGACGCCGCTGCCAAGGCCAATGCAGTGCTGAAGAAATAGTGCTGAGGAAATAGGGCGTCTCTCCCGCGCCCGTGGCGCGCCCAGACGATCGGGCGCGCCACACTTTTCCGAGGCGAATTTCGAATTCGCCACGGAGCGGGTCATCGTTCAACAGAAAACGCCTGACAGCTCCATCTCTCCGTTTTCAACGCAATCCAGGACGGAAAACCGCTCCACATTTTTCCTGGAATTGCTCTAGGTCAGCCGATGCAAAATCGCTTCTTGCCCTATCTCCTGACCTTGCCCAGCCTGTTCCTGGCGGCTGTCGTCATCTTCTGGCCGGTGTGGGACCTGGTCCAGATCTCGACGCATGAGGTCAGTCGCTTCGGTCAGCTTCGCGAATTCAACGACTTCGCCAATTTCGCGGCGCTCGCTGCCGATCCCGATTTCATGGCCGCGCTCTGGCGCACCGGACAGTGGACGGTGCTGGTCGTCGGTGGCGCCCTGTTGCTGTCGATCCCGGTGGCGATGATCCTCAACACCGATTTCTATGGCCGCGGCGTCGCCCGCGTCATCATCATGCTGCCCTGGGCGGTGTCGCTGACCATGACTGCCGTGGTCTGGCGCTGGGCGCTGAGCGGCGAAAGCGGCATGCTGAACTCGGCGCTGATTGGCCTCGGCCTCATCGACCACAACATCCAGTGGCTGGCGAGCGCCGAGACCGCCTTTCCGATGCAGGTGCTGATCGGCATCCTGGTGACGGTGCCGTTCACGACGACGATCTTCCTCGGCGGTCTGTCGTCGATTCCGGACGACCTCTACGAGGCGGCAGCACTCGAAGGCGCGACATCGCTGCAGCAGTTCCGCGAAATCACCTTTCCGTTGCTGAAACCGTTCATCAACATCGCCATCGTGCTCAACACCATCTACGTCTTCAATTCCTTCCCGATCATCTGGGTGATGACGCAGGGCGGGCCGGCCAATTCGACCGACATCCTGGTCACCCACCTCTACAAGCTGGCCTTCCGAATCGGCAAACTTGGCGAAGCTTCGGCGGTATCGCTGGTCATGTTCGCCATATTGCTGGTCTTCACCATGATCTATGTGCGGCTGGCGATGCGGGAGCAACGCGCATGACGAGCAAGCTGAAGCGTTCGATCATCGCCTGGCTGCTGCTGGCGCCGCTGATCGTGGTGACGATCTTTCCCTTTGCCGTGATGTTCCTGACTGCCGTCAAGCCGAGGCAGGAAGTGCTGTCGCCGACCTGGTGGCCGAGCGAATTCCGCTGGTCGAATTTCTCCGACATGTGGGTGGCGACCGGCTTCGGCCAGGCGCTGCTCAATTCGCTCTACGTGTCTGTTATCGCCACTGTCGGCGCCATCCTGATTTCGGTTCCGGCGGCCTATGCGATGTCGCGCTTCCGTTTTGCCGGCTACGGCGCCCTGCGCCAGTTTCTGCTCATCTCGCAGATGATCTCGCCGATCGTGCTGGTGCTCGGCCTGTTCCGGCTGATGGCGGCCTGGGGCCTGGTCGAAAGCACCACGGCGCTCGGCTTCATCTACATGGCCTTCAACGTCGCCTTCACCGTGTGGATGCTGCAAAGCTATTTCGACACCATCCCGCGCGATCTCGAGGAAGCGGCCTGGATGGAGGGTGCCGGCCGCTGGCTAACCCTGCGCAAGGTGTTCCTGCCGCTCTGCCTGCCGGCGATCGCGGTGACCGCCATCTTCACCTTCATCAATGCCTGGAACGAATTCGTCGTGGCGCTTACCATGCTGCGCAGCCAGGAAAGCTACACGCTGCCGATCCAGGTGTTTTCGCTGGTCGCCGGCCGATACACCATCGAATGGCACCACGTCATGGCCGCCACGCTGCTGGCGACCTTGCCGGTGGCGATCCTGTTCATCTGGCTGCAGCGCTACCTCGTCAGGGGGCTGGCGCTCGGGGCGGTCAAATAGCCGCTAGAGCGGTTCATCGTTTCACGGAAACGCAGAACCACTCTATCTCTTTGTTTTGACACAATTCCGGATGGAAACCGTTTCGTACTTTTCCGGGAATTGCTGCAGCATCCACGGAGTTTTCATGCGCATCTTCACCGCCTCGCTGGCGACGGAAACCAACACCTTCTCGCCGGTGCCGACAGATCGGGCATCGTTCGAGATGGCGTTCTATGCCGGACCCGGCAAGCATCCGGAGACGCCGACGCTGTGCTCCTCGCCGATGGTCGCCCTGCGCCGGCGCGCGGCGGCCGAAGGCCTGACCGTCATCGAGGGCACCGCCACCTGGGCGGAGCCCGGCGGCCTGGTGCAGCGGCAGACCTACGAGGCGCTGCGCGACGAGATCCTCGGCCAGCTCGAGGCGGCGCTGCCGGTCGATGCCGTCATTCTCGGCCTGCATGGTGCCATGGTGGCGCAAGGCTATGACGATTGCGAAGGCGACCTGCTCGAGCGCATCCGCGAGATGGTGGGTCCGAAGGTGGTGATCGCCTCTGAGTTCGATCCGCATAGCCATCTGACACCCAAGCGTGTCGCCGCGTCAGACATCATGGCCTACTTCCTAGAGTTCCCGCACACCGATTTCTACGAGCGTGGCGAACATGTCGTCGAGCTTGGCCTCGCCGCGGCGCGTGGTGAGATCAGGCCTGTCATCTCGACCTTCGACTGCCGCATGATCCAGGTGCTGCCGACCAGCCGCGAGCCGATGCGCTCCTTCGTCGACCGCATCAAGGCGCTGCATGGCAGAGATGGCGTGCTGTCGATTTCGATCGTCCACGGCTTCATGGCAGCCGACGTGGCCGAAATGGGCACGCGCATCCTGGTCGTCACCGACAATGACAAGGCCAAGGGTGATGCGCTGGCGGAGCGGCTGGGGCGGGAGCTCTACGCGCTACGCGAAAAGACGGCGATGACGATGCTGAGCGCCGCTGAAGGCATCGATCGGGCGCTGGCCGTGCGCGCTGACAATCCGGGCAAACCGGTGGTCATCGCTGACATCTGGGACAATCCGGGTGGCGGTGTGCCCGGCGACGGCACTATCGTGCTGCGTCAGATGCTGTCGCGCGGCCTGAGCAATGTCGGCGTTGCTACAATCTGGGATCCGATCGCGGTGACCTTCTGCCTGGCGGCAGGCGAGGGCGCCGTCATCGACCTGCGTTTCGGCGGCAAGGCCGGCCCGCAGGCCGGCGAGCCGATCGACGCGCGGGTGCGGGTGCTGAAGGCCGTTCCGGAGGGCTGGCAGAGTTTCGGGCCAAGCCGGGTGACGCTCGGCCCGACGGCGCTGGTGCGCATCGAAGGCACCGAGGTTGACATCATCCTCAATACCAATCGCACGCAGACCTTCGAACCAGATATTTTTTCCAACGTCGGTGTCGATCCGATGGGCAAGGACATCCTGCTGATCAAGTCGACCAACCATTTCTATGCCGGCTTCGAGCCGATCGCCGCCGAGATCATCTATGTCTCGGCGCCGAGTTCGTATCCGAGCAATCCGGCGGTGACCGATTACAAGAAGCTGACGCGGCCGGTTTGGCCTAGAGTGGCGGACCCATGGGCGGTATAGAGCCGGGATAAGGGGGCGTTGCGACCTTGCGCGGCCTGTCCTTCTCCCAAAGGGGAGAAGGAAGAAACAGGCGCTACACCAGCCCGCGCTTGACCATCATCGCATGGGGCGACGGCATCTTGCCGCGAAACGCCGTGTAGAGCTCTTCGGGGTCCTTCGAACCGCCGGCGGCGTAGATGTTCTTCCTCAGCTTCTCGGCGAGACCCGGGTTGAAGGGATCGCCGGTTTCCTCGAAGGCGGCGAAGGCGTCGGCGTCGAGCACTTCCGACCACATGTAGGAGTAATAGCCAGCCGAATAGCCGTCGCCGGAAAACACATGGCCGAAATGTGGAGTGCGATGACGCATCGCGATGGTGTCCGGCATGTCGAGCTTTTCAAGCGTTTCGGCTTCGAATCGAAGTGGCGCTTCTGGCGCATCCGGCCGCGCGTGATAGGCCATGTCGATCAGCGCCGAAGAGGTGAATTCGACCGTGGCGAAGCCGGCGCCAAAGGTGCGCGCCGCCAGCATCTTGTCGAGCAGCGCCTTGGGCATCGGCTTGCCGGTCTTCACATGCAGCGCGTGCTTTTCCAGAACCGCCGGCACCGTCAGCCAGTGTTCGTAGAGCTGCGAGGGCAATTCGACGAAATCGCGGCTGACCGAGGTGCCGGAAACCGACGGCCAGGTGACGTCGGTCAGCATGCCGTGCAGCGCGTGGCCAAATTCATGGAACAACGTTCTCGCCTCGTCGACCGACAGCAAGGCCGGCTCGCCGGCCGGCGGCTTGGCGAAGTTCATGATGTTGTAGATCACCGGTTTCGACCCGTGGCCAAGCTTGTACCCGGACTTGAGCGCGCTCATCCAGGCGCCGGAGCGCTTTGACGGCCGCGCGAAATAGTCGGCGAGGAACAGGCCGCGCTCGCTGCCATCGGCATTTTTCACCACGAAGACGCGTGCGTCCGGATGCCATACGGCAATGCCTTGCTTTTCCTCGAAGGTGATGCCGAACAGCCTTGTCGCCACGTCGAAGCAGGCGTCGATGACGCGGTCTAGCTGCAGATAGGGTTTGAGTTCGGCCTCATCGAAGGCGAACTTTTCGGCGCGCAGCTTCTCCTGGTAGAAGCGCCAGTCCCAGGCGGCGAATGTCTCGTTGCTGCCGGCCTCCGTCGCCAGCCGCTGCAGTTCGCTCTGGTCGGCGGCGGCCCTTTCCACTGCCTTCTCCCAGACCGGATCGAGCAGCGCATGCACTGCCTTCGGCGTCTTGGCCATGGTGTCGTCGAGCTTCAGCGCGGCAAACGAGCCGTAGCCGAGCAGCTTTGCCTTTTCGGCGCGCAGCTTCAGCATGTCGCGCACAACAGTTGTGTTGTCGGTGGCGCCGCCATTCTGGCCGCGCATGGTGAAGGCGCGGAAGGCGATCTCGCGCAGGTCGCGGCGTTCCGAGAAGGTCGTGAACGGCTCGTAGATCGAACGCGACAGGGTGACCGCATAGCGGCTCTTCTGGCCGCGCATCTCGGCGGCTTCGGCCATCGAGCTTTTCAGGAAGTCCGGCAGACCGGCAAGATCAGTCGCGTCGAGGAACAGCGCCCAGTCGCGCTCGTCGGCAAGCACGTTCTGGCCGAAATTCGTGCCAAGCGACGACAATTCCTCGTTGATCTTTGCCAGCCGCTTCTTGCCGTCGACGTCGAGCTTCGCGCCGGAGCGAACAAACCCCTTCCAGGTCTTCTCCAGCACCCGCAGCGTCTCGGCATCGAGCTTCAGGCTTTCCCGGCGATGGTAGAGGTCGTCGATGCGGGCGAACAGCCGCTCGTTCATCGAGATTGCCGAGAAATGCCTGGACATTTTTGGCGAGATGTCGCGCTCCAGTGCCTGGAACGTCTCATTGGTGTGGGCGCCGGCGCGGCACCAGAAGATCGACGAGACACGGTCGAGTGCCTCGCCACCGAGTTCCAGCGCCTGCAGCGTGTTGTCGATGGTCGGCGCCTCCTTGTTGCCGGCGATCGCCTCGATCTCCGCCTCATGCGCCTGCAATGCCGCGTCGAAGGCCGGAGCAAAATCGTCGTCGCCAATGCGGGTGAAATCGGGCAGGCCGAGCGGCCCTTGCCACGCGGTCAGCGGATGGATGGCGAGGTCGACGACTTTCGTGGAATGCATGGACAATCTTTCCTTGGTGAAGGCAGGCCGGGCGCCGGTGAAGGCGGTGGGCAGGGTGAGTTGGTACCGATGTAGGGCGCAGGTTTACCGCGCGCAACAGTGCCACCGGTCAGGTTTTCGTCAGTAACCGTCGCAATTCTCGGCGATCGCCGCTTGCGAACTCGCGGTGATGCGATTGTCGGTCACCGCGAAAGTTTCCTGCATCAGCATGTCGTTGTTGGGAAAATCATAGCAGGCGATCACGGTGGTGACGCCGCCTTCGCTTTTTTCGATCCGGTGCCGGATCTCCGCACCCGCGACGGCGCCTTGCCATTCGTCGATCGAGGCGATGAATTCCTGCTTGCTCTGCACGATACCGAGGTCATCCAGCTTGATGCGGACGTCGTCGGCGAGCAGGTCGGACAGTTCGGTGCGGTCGGCGACCAGCAGTGCCGAATACCATCGGCTGATGATTGCGCCATCGTCGGCACGGACTGGAATGATCGAAAACAGCAACGCTGCCGCGACGAAAGTGATCGAACGGCGATCTCCCATCATGTGCTGCCTCCGTCTTCCTTTCGGCTATCAGCTTACCCGAAGAGCCGGTTGTCACCTTTCGCTGGCGCGTTCCTTCGGTTCTGGATCATGTCTATGCCATCTCCGGTCGTTCGAAATCGCCGGTCTCCTTGTTCATCACCCAGAGTTCGCCGGTCGAAATGTCGAACCAGGCGCCGTGCAGCGACAGCCGCCCCTTGCCTTCGAGGATCGAGACGCAAGGAAAGGTCCTGAGATTGGCGATGGAATAGCGGATCGAAATGCGCTCCAGCGCGGTCTGGCGCTCCGACGCCGTCATGAAGGTGCTGGAGGACACAGTCTCGGCCGCTGGCGCGATGAGGCTCATCCATTTACCGATGAAGTCGCCGGGAGACAGCGGTGCGGACGTGGTGTCGAGCGCGGCGCGGATGCCGCCGCAGCGACCATGGCCCATGACGACGATGTTCTTGACCTTGAGGCTCTGCACGGCGAATTCGAGTGCGGCAGAGGTCGAATGGAACTCGCCGTCGGGCGCGTAGGGTGGCACCAGATTGCCGACATTGCGCAGCACGAAGAGTTCACCGGGGCCGGCGTCGAAGATCGCTTCGGGGGCCGCGCGGGAGTCGCAGCAGGCGACGATCATGGTTTCCGGTGCCTGGCCTTCGCGGGCAAGCTCGCGATAGCGTCCGCTCTCGGTGAGATAGCGGCCGCTCATGAAACTGCGGTAGCCGGCGAGAAGATGGTCGGGGAGATGGGGCATGGGCGGCGTCTGGAGCCTTTCCGGGTTGGATGCGGCAGCTCGTTGCGGTCTAGAGCGGGTCACCGTCTCACGGAAACGTCGAACCGCTCTATCTGTTTTGCTTTGGCGCAATTCCGAACGGAAAACCGCTTCACACTTTTCCTAGAATTGCTCCAGAGAGCCTCTAACGGCAAAAGCCTGTTGCGGGCAATGCCGAATTGCAGATGGCTGCCCGCCAATCGCCATGCAAGACGCATGGCTCGAGCTATTGGGTTCACGCCCAGATGGAGACGGGGATGCCAAAACCGTCGCGGCCCGGCGGGTCGGGAAATGGCCGTGCCTCGCCGCCGGCAATGCGACCGGCAATCAGCATCATCGCCGCCGCATCGAGAAAATCATCGGCGGCGGCACCGCGCGGCGGCGGCTGATCGAGAAAGCCCATCTCATAGCCGTGCCGGCTCAGCAGCGCCTTGCGTTCCGCCATGCCGGCCGGATTGATGCTGCCCTTGATCTTCTTCGGCAGTTGCATGGCCTGGTCGCCGTTCAGCCGGCAGAAAGCGACTTCCGGATGCGATTCGAAGATGCGGCCACGCAATTCGGGCCGGGCGATGAGCAAGGCGTCGATCTCGCGGATCTTGGCAAAAATACCGAACGCCTGGATCGAGACGCCGCGCGGCGGATCGGATGTGGTCATGGCCACCTCGCTTGCCCGGCGATGCGCGGCATACCAGGCCTCGATGGTGGTGAAGTCGCCCGTATCGGCATAGAGCGCGGCGCGGGACGGGATCGAAAAGACGCTGGACTGCCGTTGCCCGAGCAATGGCCGCACCAGCGCTTCCGGTCCGCGCCCGCCTTTGCTCGAAAACTCGGGCAGACCGATCGGCATGTCGACAGCGACAACCGTGTCGGCTGGCAGTGATGCAAGCAGGGCTGTGAAGCTTGCAAAGACATCGACTGAGGGTGCCGAACCGGGTGCGCGGCGCACGGCGATCCAGCCGGCCTTGCAGCCGTCGACGCCGATAGTCATGGCGGTCGTGGCCAGGGTCACGCCCGCCGGTCCCTTCCCGGATGCGTGAGGTGGCGAAGCTGCACCATCGCCATCGGGTTCGCCAGGCTCTGCGCATCGGTTTCGAGCTGCAGTTCGTCGCCGCCGCGCTTGGCGGTGCGCGCCAGGATCTCGTAGACCGCCGCCGTGGTCGACTGCAGCGCCTTGATCGCCGGCTGGCCGGACAGGATGCGCGCCAGGTAGACGGCCGCCGTCAGGTCGCCGAGACCGTTCGGCGGCTTGTCGATGAGGCGGTGCTCGGCCAGCAGCACCTGGTTGCCGTCGAGCAGCAGGTTGCCCGTGCCACCGGTCATCAGCGACGGTGCCGAGGTGACAAGCATGGTCGATGGCCCGGCGTGAAGGGCGGCCGCGATTACCGATTTCAGGTCGGGCAAGGGTGCGCCGGCCATCCATTCCAGTTCGTAGCGGTTGGGGGTGGCGATGTCGGCGATCGGCATCAGCCGATCACGCATGGCGGCAGCAGTCGGTTCCGGCACGTAGAGGCCACCCGAATCGCCCATCACCGGGTCGCAGATATAGACGGCGTCAGGCGTCTTTGCCTTGACCGCGGCGACCAGCGAGGCGACGGCCTCGGCCTGGCCGGCCTCGCCGAGATAGCCGGACAGCACGGCGCCGACTTCACCCAGCCACGGCGCACGCTCAAGATCGGCCATCAACGCCTTGAACTGGTCAAGCGGCGGCACGATCCGCGTCGCCCGCCCATGGCCGGGATGCCAGGGCAGGATGATTGTCGGCACCGCCCACACCGGAAAGCCCAGTGTTTCCAGCGCGAAGACAGCCGCGCGGTTGCCGACCGAGCCGCGCGCGACATGGCTGGAAATGACGATGACCGCACGCGGCGCGTCGGTTTTTTCGGCGCTCATTGTTCTTTGATTCCTAACTGCCCCGGATGACGTAAAGCACGAGCCAGACCATCAGGCCCAGCGTCAGCAGCAGGCCGAGTGTGCGGCCAATGCGCGTGCCCCAGAGTTCGATCGGGTCGGCACGGTCGGCGTCGGCTGCGGTGACGTGGTCGCGCATGCCTTTGGTGCTGCGCGCCACAAACGAATTGCCGGCCGGATCCGTCTCGCGCGCGATGCGCTCGAGGATACGGCGCGATTCCCTCTCGCTGTCCTGGCGGTCCGCCATGATGATGTCCCGTTTCGTCAAGACCTTATCGCGTTCGCGCGGCCAATCACAGGGCCTTGCAACGGCACCGGGCGTGCCAGGCAAGCGGCCGCCGGTCGGGCGGTTTTCTTGCCCGCCGATTGTGGTAATGCTTCGCATGCAACTTCTACCGAGGAATCCCATCATGTTTGCCCAGCGCCTTGCTCCACCGTCTATGTTCCGCACGCTGCCCGCCTTCCTGATGATGGCGATCGTACTGCCGCTGCTGGCCGGCTGCGGTTACAACACCATCCCGACGGCGGAGGAAAACGCCAAGGCGGCATGGAGCGAGGTGCTGAACCAGTATCAGCGCCGCGCCGACCTCATCCCCAACCTGGTCGAGACGGTCAAGGGCTATGCCTCGCACGAAAAGGACACGCTCGATGCGGTGGTCGAGGCCCGCGCCAAGGCAACGCAGATAACGGTGACGCCGGAAACGCTGAAGGATCCCGAAGCCCTCAAGAAGTTCCAGGATGCCCAGGCGGGGCTGACCAGCGCGCTGTCGCGGCTGATCGCGGTATCGGAGGCCTATCCCGACCTCAAGGCCAACCAGAATTTCCTGGCGCTGCAGGCACAGCTCGAAGGCACCGAAAACCGCATTGCGGTAGCACGGCGCGACTACATCCAGGCGGTCAAGGACTACAATCTGACGCTGAAGACCTTTCCCTCGGTGCTGTGGGCGACCTTCTGGTTCCGCAGCAACCAGCCCTTCGCCAACTTCACCATCGACGATGACAAGCTGCAGACGCCGAAGGTCGATTTCGGCACCAAGCAGGGCGGATAACGAGCGCTTGGTGAGTCTGGTCTCTGTCGACCTTGAGCTCCGTCCCACCCCCCTCTGGCCTGCCGGCCATCTCCCCCGCAAGGGGGGAGATCGGCAGCTTTGGCGCTTTCGCCAATCGTTTGCGTTGCGGAGAGTACGCTGCCTGTGATGACAGCCAATCTCCCCCCTTGCGGGGGAGATGGCCGGCAGGCCAGAGGGGGGTGGGAAGAAACGCCAACCTGGCATTCCTAGCGCTATTTCTCAGCTTCCTCTTCCTCCCGTTCACGGCCTTTGCCGCCGAACTGCCGGCGCTGACGGGCCGTGTCGTCGACAATGCCGGCATTGTCGACGCCGCCACCAAGGCGGCGCTGACGCAGAAGCTTGCCGATTTCGAGACAAAAGGCTCCGACCAGATCGTCGTCGCCACCATCAGCAGTCTCGACGGCGAGGAGATCGAGCCCTACGCTAACCGGCTGTTCCGCTTCTGGAGGCTCGGCCAGGCCGGCGAGAACAATGGCGTGCTTTTGCTGGTGGCCAAGAACGACCACAAGATGCGCATCGAGGTCGGCTATGGGCTGGAAGGCACGCTGACCGACCTGCACACCAAGCTGATCATCGAAAACGACATGGTGCCGGCCTTCCGCGCCGGCGACTTCTCCGGCGGCATCAGCAAGGCCGTCGACGACATGGTCATGGTGCTGGAAGGCAATCCGGAGGAGTTGGTGGCGCGTGGCGAGCGCAATCAGCAGGCGCCGTTCAATTCCGACGACCTGTTCTTCGCCGTCTTCATCAGCATCTGGGCGATCATCTTCTTCGGCAGCATCGCGGTCTCCGTCCTGCCGCCGATCTTCGGCCAGAAGCTTGGTCCCGGCCGCTACCGCTGGCTCGGCATGACCTTCGAGCCACACCGGCGGTCGTCTGGTGGCGGCTGGTCGTCGGGAAGCTCCGGCGGCGGCTGGTCTTCAGGCGGTAGCGGTGGCGGCTTTTCCGGCGGCGGCGGTTCGTCCGGCGGCGGCGGTTCCTCGGGAAGCTGGTGATGGCATGACAACACGCACCGTCGGCCTGTCGAGACCCGCCCGCTTCGCCGCGGCAGTCCTGGTGGCCGTGGCGGCGCTGTTGGTCGGGTTCACGGCCTTTGCCGCCGAACTGCCGGCGCTGACGGGCCGTGTCGTCGACAATGCCGGCATT